>NZ_VDAF01000017.1:0-130800 GCF_019584525.1 Enterobacter sp. EC_50
CTGGCACGGCTGGGACGGAAGTCGCTGTCGTTCTCAAAATCGGTGGAGTTGCATGACAAAGTCATCGGGCATTATCTGAACATAAAACACTATCAATAAGTTGGAGTCATTACCTCCGATGAGTATGTGAATAACGGTACGGCGGCAAAAGCGTGTCAGAGCATGGGGTACGCCACGGCCTCAGCCTATGGTCAGCCCATTAAAACCTGCACCCTCATTAGCGGCTCGTTGTGTCTGAACGAGAGCGTGACTATCCAGTATAAATGTATGGGTTATGCCGTGAACCCTAAGTCAAACAATCCGTGGTATTAATCCAGACTGCCAGCGCAGGCTGGCAGTTTATTTCATTACGAACAAAAACAATTCTCATTAATAAATGATAAAATCGCCAATGCGTTTTATTCCCATTCGTATTTTAAATAAATAAAATAAATATTTTACTTTTTGCAAATAATTAAATAACAAATTATAGTGTCGCTCATTGTGAACCAGAAATAATAACCCGGAGCGCCACCATGCTGAAAACTGAAATGATCGACAAGCTCAACGCACAAATGAATCTTGAGCTGTATTCATCCCTTCTCTACCAGCAGATGAGCGCCTGGTGCAGCTATCACAGCTTCGAAGGCGCTGCCGCGTTTCTGCGTCGTCACGCGCAGGAAGAGATGACCCACATGCAGCGTCTGTTTGATTATCTGACGGATACCGGCAGCCTGCCGCGCATTGAAACCGTGGCATCCCCATTTGCTGAATATAATTCTCTCGATGAACTGTTCCGCGCCACCTACGAGCACGAGCAGCTGATCACCCAGAAAATTAACGAACTGGTTCATGCCGCGATGACCAGCCAGGATTATCCAACCTTCAATTTCCTGCAGTGGTATGTCGCCGAACAGCATGAAGAAGAGAAGCTGTTTAAATCCGTGCTGGATAAATTATCTCTGGTGGGGAAATCAGGCGAAGGTCTTTACTTTATTGATAAAGAACTTTCCACGCTGGATACGCAGAATTAATTTCAGCGCGGTGCGGGTTCCCTGCACCGCGTTAATTTACATACACCCAGCGCAGCTGGTGCAGCGCCAGTCGTGAGGATTCACGGCCCGGTAAAAATAGCGGTAGCTGGCCGTCTCCAGCGCAATACCCATCTCGAAAAACATATCCGTCAACCAGTCGACATTCGCTATGATCCACTCATCTTCCTGTAAGCCTTGTGCAAAGGTCTCATCCTCAGGATCAATAACCGAATAGATTCCCCAGGTGCCCATATCTTTTTCGCGGCGGGACTCCGGAAGTATCAGGGGCTGGTTCTGCCAGTGGATTATCCAGTGGCCATGGCACAACAGGTTGCCTCCACGGCTCCATGCCGCGGTAAAAGGATTCTCCCCCGCCATAAAATCCTCACTTTATTTGATAATTTATATTTATTGTTTACGTTACGCCGAAATGTTGCTCAGCAACATTGCCCTCATGTAGTAGGCGTAAGCCTATAAAGGGTCAGAGGAACAATAATGTGTAAAACATTCATTACACTTCTTGTAACGGTGATTTGACGAGTTACGGCTTTTCCCTTACTCTGCGCCGCAGATTTTGTCGCGGTTAAGAGGCGTTGTAGAGGAAAGCGTGAAAAACAGAACTCTGGGAAGTATTTTTATCGTCGCCGGAACGACGATTGGCGCAGGAATGCTGGCAATGCCTCTGGCAGCCGCGGGCGTTGGATTTAGCATGACCCTGCTGCTGCTGGGAACGCTCTGGGCGCTGATGTGCTACACCGCCCTGCTGTTGCTTGAGGTTTACCAGCATGTACCCGCCGATACCGGTCTGGGTTCCCTCGCGGCGCGCTACCTGGGACGCTACGGCCAGTGGATAACCGGCTTCAGCATGATGTTCCTGATGTACGCCCTGACCGCCGCCTACATCAGCGGGGCCGGGGAGCTGATCGCCTCAAGCGTTAACGACTGGTTTGGCTCTGACATTACCCCGGCGACGGGCGCCATCTTCTTTGCGCTCATCGGCGGCGGCGTGGTCTGCGTGGGAACGTCGCTGGTGGATCTGTTTAACCGTTTCCTGTTCAGCGCCAAAATTCTGTTCCTGATTGTCATGCTGGTCCTGCTGGCACCGCACGTGCACAAGGTCAACCTGCTGACGCTGCCGCTGGAAAAAGGGCTGGCGCTTTCCGCCATCCCGGTCATTTTCACCTCGTTTGGCTTCCACGGCAGCGTGCCGAGCATCGTCAGCTATATGAACGGCGATATTCGCAAGCTACGCCGCGTCTTTGTTATCGGCAGCGCGATCCCGCTGATTGCCTACATTTTCTGGCAGCTGGTGACCCTGGGCAGCATCGACTCTTCAACCTTTATTGGCCTGATGGCACAGCACGCAGGCCTGAACGGTTTTCTGCTGGCGCTGCGCGAGGTCGTCACCTCCCCGCACGTGGAGCTGGCGGTACACCTCTTTGCCGACCTGGCGCTGGCAACCTCGTTTCTGGGCGTGGCGCTCGGCCTGTTTGATTATCTGGCCGATCTGTTCCAGCGCCGCAATACCGCGGCCGGACGGTTACAGACGGGCGCAATCACCTTCCTGCCGCCGCTGGCGTTCGCGCTGTTTTATCCGCGCGGATTTGTGATGGCGCTGGGGTACGCAGGGGTGGCGCTGTCGATCCTTGCCCTCCTCCTCCCTTCCCTGCTGGCATGGAAAAGCCGCCAGCAGCATCCGCAGCAAGGGTATCGCGTGGCGGGCGGAAAACCGCTGCTGTGCATTGTGTTTGGCTGTGGGGTGGTGATTATTCTGGTGCAGGTACTGATTGCAGCCGGGATGCTGCCGGAAGTGGGTTAATAAAAAAAGGGGCTGTCATCAGCCCCTTTTTTATCAGTGCAAACAGCAGCTCTTGAACTTCTTCCCGCTGCCGCAAGGACACGGATCGTTACGCCCAACCTTCGTGCCGTTCACCATCGGCTTCTTCACCTCCGGCTGCTGCGGATTGTTCACCCAGTAGTTATACAAGCGCAGCGCCGCAGGCTGAATACGTTCAATGCTGGCGGTATATTCTTCTTCGGTCAATTCATCCAGCTGGTCGCCGATCTCTTCGCTACCGTGCAGCGCAATCACATCCAGATCGGCCTTCAGCTCGTCCGGCAAGGCTGACCAGTCCGTCAGCGCCACGCCGCGCATGTAGCCGTAGCACCACTCTTCCACCACGGTATAGCTCTCACAGTCAATGTCGTTATAGCCAAACATCGGTTCAAACTGGTCCGGATATTCGCTCAGGCGCTCGGCAATATCGTTCATATGCTTAAAGCAAAGATCGATAAAACGGTTCATCTCGCGATCGTTTTTCCAGCGCGGAATGTATTTCTCGCCACCCCACACCGCCACCAGCCAGGTATCTGGCTCAACGACAACAGGACCGGAAAGCACTGCGGTAAACATGCCGTCCAGTTCAGACACGTCAAGCACGGACGCATCGTCATGACCGTAAGAGATTAACGTCTCTTCAAGCCACGCCATTTCGCTTTCATTTAATGGGCCTTCAGTCATCGCTGACACTCCTGATAAAAAGGAAACGATCCTAACACATATCTCACGCCTCTCCGGGCTGAAGTTTAGGTCTTTATTGCTGCAAAAACGTGCAAATCGTGACCTTTGCACAACTTATGGGCTTTATTGTTAACGATATGTGATCTCCGCTGTAATTTCTTCTCCTCCCGCAAGGCGGCATAACGCGGCGCTCTATACTCAAACATGTCACAGGCCCGTCAATGGGTTAACCATTCTGGCAACGTTTTTGCTTAATGTTCTTCGCGCGACGCTGCGCAGGGAAACCTCGCCGTATATGCAGGATGCCGTCTGTATCTTGTTCGTTTAGTGCATTTTGTTCTTGTTCGTGTTTCGGATTGGCTGCGCCGTCGGGCGTTCGGGTTTACGCCGTGGTGCAAAAACCTCTTTGCTAAGGAACATAATAATGTCGCTGAAATTTATCAGAACTCCGCTTTCTCTCGTGTTGGCCGGTTGCCTGGTGACGGCGTTTTCCGCCAGGGCAGATATCGTGATTGGCGTGGCCGGGCCGTTCACGGGTCCTAATGCCACCTATGGCGATCAGTACTGGCACGGCGCAACGCAGGCCGCTGAAGACATTAACGCCGCCGGCGGCATTAACGGCGAGAAGATCAAACTGGTTCAGGGGGATGACGCCTGCGAGCCTAAGCAGGCGGTGGCGGTGGCCAACCGCTTAGTCGACCAGGATAAAGTCAACGCCGTGGTCGGTCATTTCTGCTCCTCTTCCACCATGCCCGCCTCCGAGGTTTACAGCGATGCGGGGATCATCGCTATTACCCCCGGTTCAACCAACCCGCTGATTACCGAACGCGGCATGAGCGACATGTTCCGCATGTGCGGCCGCGATGACCAGCAGGGCCAGGTGGCCAGCGACTTCATCATCGACAAGCTGAAAGCCAAACGGGTGGTGATTATTCACGATAAAGACACCTATGGTCAGGGCCTGGCTGACGCCACCAAAGCGGCGCTGGCGAAACGCGGGGTTCAGGATGTGATGTACGAGGGGTTATCCCGCGGTGAAAAAGACTTTAACGCGCTGGTCACTAAGATCGGCGCGCAAAAACCGGACGTCGTGTTCTTCGGTGGCTGTCATCCGGAAGCCGGCCCGCTGGTTCGCCAGATGCGTGAGCAGGGCGTGCAGGCGAAATTCTTCTCCGGGGACTGTATCGTCAACGAAGAGATGGTGACCGCGGCGGGCGGCCCGCAATATACCAATGGCATTTACATGACCTTCGGTAAAGATCCGCGCCTGATCCCGGACGGCAAAGCGGTAATCGAGAAATTCCGCGCCGGTAAATTCGAGCCGGAAGGTTACACCCTGTACTCCTACGCCTCGGTACAGGCGATTGCCGCCGCCTTCAAGGCCACCGGCGGCAAGGACTCTGCCAAAGCCAGCGAGTGGCTGAAGGCCAATTCCGTCGACACGGTGATGGGCAAAAAAGCCTGGGACAGCAAAGGCGATCTGAAAGTCTCTGACTACGTGGTTTACCAGTGGGACGACAAAGGAAAATATAAGGAAGTGGAATAACGGGACGGAGTCACGCTCAACGTCGATGGGCTCGCCCGTCGGCGCGTAATAAACATCAGGCTGCGCGGCTCGCGCAGCCTATAAAACGAGCGCGCTAAAATGAGTACATTCTTCCTGCAACAGTTAATCAATGGCTTAACGCTGGGTTCCGTCTACGGCCTGATCGCCATCGGCTACACCATGGTGTACGGCATTATCGGCATGATTAATTTCGCCCACGGCGAAGTGTATATGATTTCCGCCTATCTCTGCGCCATTGGCCTGGCGCTGCTCTCATTCTTCGGCCTGCAGTCCTTCCCGCTGCTGATCCTCGGCACGCTGGTGTTCACCATTGTGGTCACCGGGGTGTACGGCTGGACCATCGAGCGTATCGCCTATAAGCCGCTGCGCAACTCCACGCGCCTGGCACCGCTGATCTCCGCCATCGGGATATCGCTTATCCTGCAAAACTACGCGCAGCTGAGCCAGGGCCCGCGCCAGCAAGGGGTGCCAACCATGCTGGACGGCGTGATTCGCCTGCATCTGGGCGAAGGGTTCGTGCAGATAACCTACACCAAAGTGTTTATCCTGGTGGCCTCGTTTGCCGGCATGCTGGTGCTCACCTGGATAATCAACCGTACCCGGCTGGGGCGGATGTGCCGTGCGGTGCAGCAGGATCGCAAAATGGCCTCCATTCTGGGGATTAACACCGACCGGATTATTTCGCTGGTCTTCGTCATCGGCGCGGCGATGGCGGGCCTGGCGGGGGTACTGATCACCATGAATTACGGCACCTTTGATTTCTACGTCGGGTTCGTGATCGGCATTAAAGCCTTCACGGCGGCGGTACTGGGCGGCATCGGTTCCCTCCCCGGCGCCATGCTCGGTGGCCTTATCCTGGGCGTGGCGGAAGCGCAGTTCTCGGGCATGGTGAACTCGGACTATAAAGACGTCTTCTCGTTTGGCCTGCTGGTGATGATCCTGATTTTCCGCCCTCAGGGGCTGCTCGGGCGCCCGATTGTGGCCAAAGTGTGAGGGAGAGAACGATGACATCACACGGTTTTTCACTTAAACGCAGCATTCTGGATTCAATTTTTTCCGGGCTGATTGCGCTGATTATCTTCGGCCCTATCGCGGGCGTGGTGCTGGACGGGTATAGCTTTACCTTCGCCGGGCAGCGCCTGGCCTGGATGGTGGGCATTGTCATGGCGGGGCGTTTTCTGCTGAGCGCTTTTTTAGGTACCGCTGCCGGGGCCCGCTTCCAGGCGCGCTTCGAGGCCGACAGCGCGGGCGTTTATGTCCGGCCACCGGATTACAAAAGCCGCATGCGCTGGATCATTCCCCTGGTGATTACCCTTGCGATTTGCTTTCCGTTTGTCGCCACTAAATATGTGCTGACCGTCGCCATCCTCGGGCTGATCTACGTGCTTCTCGGTCTGGGGCTGAATATCGTCGTGGGCCTGGCCGGTCTGCTGGATCTGGGGTATGTCGCGTTCTATGCGATTGGTGCGTACGGCCTGGCGCTGGGATACCAGTATCTCGGCCTGGGCTTCTGGAGCATGCTGCCGCTCGCGGCAATCATGGCCGCTGCCGCAGGTGCCCTGCTCGGCTTCCCGGTACTGCGCATGCACGGTGACTATCTGGCCATCGTCACCCTCGGCTTCGGGGAGATCATTCGCCTGATACTGAACAACTGGCTGACCTTCACCGGCGGCCCCAACGGCGTGTCTGCCCCTCCCCCCACCTTTTTCGGTCTTGAGTTTGGGCGACGCGCAAAAGAAGGCGGCGTGCCCTTCCACGAGTTTTTCCACCTGACCTACAACCCGAACATGAAATTTATCTTTATCTACGCGGTGCTGTTTCTGGTGGTGATGCTGGTGCTTTATATCAAGCACCGCCTGACGCGCATGCCGATTGGTCGGGCGTGGGAAGCCCTGCGCGAAGACGAAATTGCCTGCCGCTCAATGGGGTTGAATCATGTTCTGGTTAAGCTTTCCGCCTTTACGCTGGGCGCGTCCACCGCAGGCATTGCCGGGGTATTCTTCGCCACCTATCAGGGGTTCGTGAATCCGACCTCCTTTACCTTCTTTGAATCGGCATTGATCCTCGCCATTGTGGTGCTGGGCGGGATGGGCTCGACGCTTGGCGTGGTGCTGGCCGCCTTTGTGCTCACGGTCACGCCGGAGCTGCTGCGCAGTTTTGCCGAGTACCGCGTCCTGCTGTTCGGCATGCTGATGGTGGTGATGATGATCTGGCGTCCACGCGGTTTGATCCGCATTAACCGCAGCGGGTTTGCCGTGCGTAAGGGCGTCGCACCATGAACGAAACGATATTACGCGTTGAGCATCTGATGATGCATTTTGGCGGGATTAAGGCGCTAAACGACGTCAACCTGGACGTGCAGCGCGGCTCCATTACCGCCCTGATTGGCCCCAACGGGGCGGGAAAAACAACCGTGTTTAACTGCCTGACGGGCTTCTACAGAGCATCCGGCGGCAACATTTTGTTTAATACCCGCCATAAAACGACCAACGTGATTCAGGTCCTCGGGCAAAAATTCCAGCCCGGCGACTGGATTAACCCCGCGCAGTTCGGGCAGCGTCTTTTCTACAAAATGTTCGGCGGAACCCACCTGGTCAACCGTGCCGGGCTGGCGCGCACGTTTCAAAATATCCGTCTTTTTCGCGAGATGTCGGTCGTGGAAAACCTGCTGGTCGCGCAGCATATGCGCGTTAACCGTAATC
The DNA here is from genome assembly GCF_019584525.1 of Enterobacter sp. EC_50. NCBI lineage: Bacteria > Pseudomonadati > Pseudomonadota > Gammaproteobacteria > Enterobacterales > Enterobacteriaceae > Enterobacter > Enterobacter sp. EC_50. The sequence continues at coordinate 7,804 of NZ_VDAF01000017.1, forward strand.
TGCTCGCCGGGATCTTAAATACGCCGGCATACCGGCGGGCGGAAAGCGACGCCCTGGACAGAGCCTTCTACTGGCTGGAAGTGGTGGATCTGGTGGAGTGCGCCAATCGCCTGGCGGGAGAGATGTCATATGGCCAGCAGCGGCGACTGGAAATCGCGCGGGCAATGTGTACCGGGCCGGAAATGATCTGTCTGGATGAACCCGCCGCTGGGCTTAACCCGGTTGAAACGCACAAGCTGAGCGGCATTATTCGCTTTCTGCGGGATCATCACGACATCACGGTATTGCTGATTGAGCATGATATGGGGATGGTGATGGAGATTTCGGACGACATTATCGTGCTCGACCACGGCGATGTGATTGCCAGGGGGAAACCCGAGCAGATCCAGCATGATGAAAAGGTCATTGCCGCCTATCTGGGCACGGATGAAAGCGAGGTCTCCCTATGAGCGAACCGCTGCTGGCTTTTCGCGAGGTGGATGTGTTTTACGGCGTCATTCAGGCGCTGAAGCAGGTCTCTCTTGAGGTGAATAAGGGGGAAACCGTGGCGCTGATTGGCGCAAACGGTGCGGGTAAATCGACATTGCTGATGTCCATCTTCGGCCAGCCCCGTATCCGCAGCGGGCAGATCCTGTTCTGTGGTGAAGACATCAGCCATCAATCCACCCACTATGTTGCGTCCGGCGGCATTGCGCAGGCACCGGAAGGCAGACGTATCTTCCCGGATATGACCGTTGAAGAGAACCTGCTGATGGGGACCATCCCCATCGGCAACCAGTTTGCCGCTGAGGATATGCAAACCATGTTCGACCTTTTCCCTCGCCTTAAAGAGCGACGTAAACAGCGCGCGATGACCATGTCCGGCGGGGAACAGCAGATGCTGGCGATCGCCCGGGCGCTGATGAGCCGTCCAAAGCTGCTGCTGCTGGATGAGCCCAGCCTGGGCTTAGCCCCGATTGTGGTGAAGCAGATCTTCCAGACGCTGCGCGAGCTGGCCCGCAGCGGTATGACCATTTTTCTGGTGGAGCAGAATGCGCACCATGCGTTGAAGCTGTCTGACCGCGGGTATGTGATGGTGAACGGACAGATCCGGCTGAGCGGCAGCGGTGAGGAATTGCTGGGGAATCAGGAGGTGAGGAAGGCGTATTTGGGCGGGGTGTGATGTGACACCTGTCGAATGGGCTTATGCCGTGATGGACCATTTCGGGACATACGGGATAGAAGAACTGGAGGATACGTTAGTCGATATCGCCTCTTTGTTTGGATTGCTTCCGGCAATTCTTACAGGTTTGTTAGTAAGAAAAGCAGTAAAAAGAATGTGATTTATGAGCCTTCAGGCTTAGCCTCGAAGGCTTTTTTGACCCGGAAAAGCAAAACCCCGAAAGTTGGATACCCAACTTTCAGGGTTAACTTCATTTCGATGGTGACACGATAACGTCGTTAAATAAAACTATCGTCGTCATTGCTGTAGTCGTCATCTACATCGTCGTTCTGCCAGACGTCGTTATTACTGCCGAACGGATCGTTCTGGTTGAGGAAACGGGTGTCAGAGACGTTATTAACATCGCCGTATTGATTACCGACAAACGGTTCACCACCGACGGGCATTGTCGGCTCTTCGATGATGTTCACGATCTCTTCCGGCCGCGACTGATGGAACATGCTGGTAAGCATCTCAGCAAGCGCGATGCCACCGGCCACGCCAGCCGCTGTCTGGAGCGCGCCAGCCATAAAACCGCCGCCGCGAGTAGCAGGCGCTGGCGCCCGAGAGTAATCCTGCGCAGGCGGCTGTTGCGGCTGGGCATTCCAGCTGTTGTCAGGCTGCGGGTTACTTTTCCCGCCACCAAACAGGCCGCCGAGGAAGCTGCCGCCCGTCGAGGGTTTGCTTTTTTGCGCGGCTAATTCGCTTTCAAGCTCCTGAACCCGGGCCTGCAGGCGTTTCAGCGCCGCTTCCTGAATCAAAATCGACTGCGCCATATAGTAGGGGGCCGCAGGCTGCTGTCTGACAAATTCAGCGATCTGACGCTCTGCATCTGCATCCCGTTGGCTGTTTTGTTGTTCGGCCTGTTTAAGACGCTCGAAAAGGCCGTTGATAAGCTGCTGTTCTTCATATTGCATGACAATAACCTTCCGCTCTCCAGGGTGGATACCAACCAGTTTATCAGCGGCGGCAACCTGTGTCTGGCGAGTGAAATGTTTGTTTAAGATTGGTTGCAGGTTAGCTGACAATCGCCCTGCTTTCCGGGCTTGATATTAGAGAGTCAGGCTTAACGTTCTGGTATGGCAGCAAATATCCGGGCACAGCACGATCGTGATGACGATGAGATACGCTCACTTCGCGCTAAACTGGAGGCACAAAAAAACCACCTTTCGGTGGTTTCACGACACTGCTTATTGCTTTGATTATTCTTTGTTTCCCATGGTAGCCGGAGTGGGACTTGAACCCACACAGCGCGAACGCCGAGGGATTTTAAATTCTACGCAGGATCAATGAGTTACATAGCAGTGCATTGTGAAACTTTGCTGACGTTGAATGGTCGTCTTTGCAACCACTGGCAGAAAATGGATAGCCGTAGATTGCGTTGAGCACAGAAACAGCACAGGGTAATCGTCTACCTGGTCCTGTAAAGGAGGTTGTTGCCACACAAGCTAAAGCGCTTGACCTGCCCCCAGTATTCGGTACAACTGTCAGTTAGTAATGGACTGACCCCACCCCGGTAGACGATCCTGCCCTATAGTTGGACTGACCCCACCCCGGTAGACGATCCTGCCCTATAGTTTGAGTATAGGGGGAGCATATGGGCACACCACGGTCAATCAACCAATGACTGAGCAAATCAGGCTCAACATTACGGTTGTTAGGACGCGTGTGCCAATCGCCTAGATAACGATAGCCCAATTCCTCAATAAAAAACCTGACTACGCGCTGTTGAGTTGCGCGTTCACGTTGTCCGACAGTTGTCACTGTTCTTATTACCTTTAACTAATTATGCCAATTCAGACTCAAACGCTGCATCATTCGCTTCAGCCTCTGCGCCATCAATTAATGCCAAGACTCGGTCAAGAAAGCGTTGCGCTTCGTATACATCTGTTGCTTGCCGCAGATAATGAGGTATTCGTTCAACAAACTCGGAACGTGATAAAGGCTGATGTTCCAGCAAAGCCTCAAGCATTGCGGGCCGCAACAAACGACGATCAGCATCAACATTAGGAAGCTCAACCTCAATGACATGTGTGGCAAAATACTTAAGTTGCTCCTTAAGCCCCAAATTGGGCATAAGAGAATCAATTGAGTCAGACGCCACTTCAGCGCTTGACTCAATCGTTTCGACATATTCATAGGAAGGTACAACAACGTCTGGAGCCAATGTTTTAAGCTCATGGAGTTTACGGATAATCGGAGATAGAACCTCATCAGGATTACTGAACCAATCAGTGGACCAAATGCGGCTAATTCTCCAACCCAAACGCTCCAGAACCTCTTGACGCAAACGGTCACGATCACGAGCAGATTTAGCTGAGTGATAAGCCGCACCATCACACTCTATGCCCATTAAGTAACGGCCAGGACAACCTGGATCTTTCACAGCTAGATCAATAAAGAATCCTGCAACCCCTACCTGAGGTTCACACTCAAACCCAGCGTGATTGAGTGCTTCCATTACAGCAACCTCAAAGTCACTATCTGGAGCCCTGCCGGTATGCGTTGTGAGGGAATCTAGTTTGCCACTTTCGGCAAACTGTAAAAAACCTTTCAACGAAATAACACCAAGTTTACTGGTTTCACTCGTCAATACATCTTCAGAACGCATTGAACTAAACACATGCATCCGTTTTTTTGATCGAGTGAAAAGCACATTCAAGCGACGCCAGCCAACATCGGAATTGATAGGTCCAAAGCGTTGATAAACCTTTCCACCATGCTCAGAAGGTCCATAGGTAAAGGAAATAAAGATTACATCACGCTCATCCCCTTGAACGTTCTCAAGGTTTTTCACAAAAAGTGGCTCTTCCATGGCATATAAGCCATCGATTGCATCGTTAAATTCAGGGCGATTTCGGCGCAATTCATCGATAGCGCGCTCAATTTGATCGCGTTGCTTGGAACTCATGGCCACTACCCCGAGTGACTCACCCGGCCGGTGTTGCGCATGATGAAGTACGGCCTCAGCAACTGCTTGGGCTTCTTCAATATTGTGTTGATTGGAGAACCGACCTTTTGACACATAGGTAAATTTAATCCCATACTCTGGAGACTCAGCATTTGGGGAAGGGAATATCACCAAATCACTGTTATAAAAATGGCGGTTAGAGTATGCAATCAACTTTTCATGTCGTGAACGATAGTGCCAACGCAAACGTCTCATAGGAAACAGTGGCAAAGCAGCATCCAAAATGCTGTCAGTATCACTTAAAGCCGCGGCATCATCGTCATCTTCTCCGTCGGCACTTCGATCAAAGAAACTGGTTGGTGGTAGCTGTTTCGGGTCACCAACGACCACTAGTTGCTTGCCCCTCGCGATGACACCCAATGCATCCTCTGGCTTCACCTGAGACGCTTCGTCCATCACCACCAGATCAAATTCCATTCGTCCAGGTTCTAGGTAATGAGCTGCTGACATTGGCCCCATCATGAAACAAGGTTTAATTGCAACCAGCGCATTACATGCACGGTTAACCAATTGCCTAATTGGAATATGTCTGGTTTTTTTACCCAACTCATTTTTGATCAAAGCTAGTTCTGTATATTCACTTTTCTTACCACCAGAATTCCCTTCTGGTATATTTCGGCAAGCAATTTTTGCTGCAATCCGCTGACGTTGTAATTCAATCAGTTTTTTGTCGTAATCTTTAAATGACTTCTGCAAAGCATTGCGCTGTGAGCCGGAAACTCTCATCAATTCAGGGTGGATGTGAATAACCTCCCGCGCCAGCTGGTCATGAATTGCTAATGCTAAACCCAATTCAACTTTTTCAATCGGGAGCGAGCCCGCAAGTACAGCACTCCAGATTCGCTGCAATCCATTTTCATGCATCTGCTCGTAACAACGAATAAAGTTAACCCACCCGTTCAACCAACGGGGTTGCTGTATTGCTCTTTCGTTGCGCTCGATTAATGTATTAAGAGAACCATCAGTCGACTTGAGCCACTGACTCCGCTCTAACTTTGTTTCTAGCGCATATAACTCAGCATTTTTAATCTGTTCATTCCATTTCGAAACTATTTCCCCACCATCACGACATAGTAAATCGTAATCACTACCACTAGCCAAATGTCTGATCTGGGTAGCCAAGGATACGCAATTTATCTTATCAACCAGTTGCTCGGCAAAATTCAGCGTGTCGTTAATAGTGTCTAACGTCAGTTGATTATTTTTATACGCACCGCAAGCCAATGGGGTTAATTGTAAAAACGCCCCTAACTGTAACGAGTCATTTTCAAGGGATATCTGAAGATCGTTTATGTTTTGCAAAATCTCGGAGGAATGAGTCATCTGCTCTAATGATATATCTGGATTGATAAACCATCCCTGCAAGGCAATGAGAGTATTCCGCACCTGTCGGTAAGATTGCATCAATACACCTTGCTCACCTAACCAAGATGCATGTTCTTCCAACAAGCTAGAAATACGCGGTAATAACTTAGCCTCGTGCTCGACCCGTTTAACCAAAGTCATTAATCTTGAGCTAATCTGCGATTTCTCGATTAAATGCACACCTTTGATAATCTCACCATCTAGGTTAAATAATCCAGAGCCTATCGCAACTCGCTTTCCAAAACCTATCCCGTAACAAGCTCGGACCTTCTTGTACCAATCACGCAATAACATGAGTTGTTCACAGTCGGTGTCCAACCCTCGGAATGCATTACCAAGTTGATTACCAAAGTCACTTTGTTCAAACCGTTGTAACAGCTCCGAATACTTGAGCAAATCAGCTGAGCAGCGTTTTAACTCAGCAAACTTAGTGTCAGGCTTACGAGATTGCGCCATGAGCAGTGCCTTGGCACTACGCCAATCACTCTTAAACCATGCAAATAATCCCCCTTGCTGGATAACAGCAACGGCATGCGCGAGCATCTCTTGGGAAGGCAACTGGTCCAATTGATACAAAGTAGATAGACCATCTCTTAAAGGACGCAATGTTTCGATTTGACACATTAAGTCGCGCAATACTGCATCGATATCATCATCATCAAAAAGAGGATCTCGAACTCTAATAAGCTCAGTCGGTAAAGCACCCAGAATCGACAACAACTCAGAGCAGAATAGCAATCCAGCTTGCGAATCATCGATATACGAAGCAATACCATCTGGCAAAGCATTTTTGAAATCGTTTAATTGCGCATAAATAGATGATAACTCATCATGAATTGATTGGATGGATTCAAGCCACCTGACCAAATCACGTAAAGTGAAATCCTCTGCTGCACCATATTTTTCCAGCTCTTCACGAGGAAAGTCACACGATTGTCCTTGTTCTAAAAGTCGTAGCTTTTGAGGCTCGATAACCTGGCTCAAGGCCACATAATGACCTTGTAGCAACTCGAACCTATCTAAATAGTGACGCACCCGTGCAATGGCATCGAGTGAATCTAGCTCACTAAGTGCTGGGAAATGCTCTGAACCACACAACACTGGAAGATTCGACTGATCTTCTACCAATTGCTCAATATATTGAAGCGTATTAAGGCTTTCGCCTTCTAACGCCCACTTATCTACATATTCTTGATAGCTATGTTGAAAGTCGATAATTGATGTCTGCCAAGTTTGTAGCAAATCGACTATACGAGCGCTGTCAAACAATTGAATTTGTGTGTTATTCACACCGCTCCAAGGGTGCTCATATATTTCTGCATTAGCCCCCACCTGCTCACGAACCTCTTTGTAGATGCGGCTAAACTCTACTATTTGGTCACGCAGCCGTAATTGGGTCACTTTATCCAACTGCTTCCCGGAAAGGTTTTCGATATGAAGTGCTGTTGCATCAATATCTAATTTGTGACGATAACGGGTTGCACCACTCAAAATCTGATGGATCGTTTTGCCTGTTTGCGCCCATTGGTTATTGATCAATGCGGCATATTCATTGAGCTGCTGCTTAAGATCTTCATAACGCAAAATCTGAGCATCAATCTCTTCCATAGTAAGCATGGTCGCCTGACTCACCAAGCGAGCATTAATATCATCCAGCACCTTGCGCTTATGAGTTTTATGACTGTGCAACTCTAAGCAAAATTGACCTAGCCCCGCACGATCCAAGCGACGTTTGACGACCTCCAGTGCAGCCATCTTCTCTGCCACAAACAGGACTTTCTTACCGTTGAGCAGAGCTGCTGCAATCAAGTTGGTGATCGTTTGTGATTTGCCACTACCAGGAGGGCCCTCAATGACTAAGTTTTGACCACGGATAGCATCGATCAACGCACTGTGCTGCGAGCTATCCGCATCATCGATTAGTGGAACCTTGTCATGAATATCAGGGTAACTATCGATGCAGTACTCATGCTGACCGAAGCCACCAGGTAAGCCGGAAATCTCTTGACCACAGCTCTGACTGGTGAAAAAGCGACGAATTACTTCATGAGACAATATATTGCGCTTGTCACAAGGCCAGCGGGCAGGATCGAGGTCAAGATACATCATCATCTTGCCAAAATTGAGCAAGCTAAGTGCACCATAACGTTTCACAGACCATTTAGGTTTGTGCTGCTCTACAACCTTCTTCACCGAAGCAAAATAAGACTCTGGAGTTTCCTCTTCATTGAACAAAGGAAGAGCGAGGCCAAAGTCAGCCTGAAGTTTTTCCTTCAAAGAGAGATTGGGCAAAATATCTTCACCCGTGTAATAAAGTTGAAACTTGTAAAGACCATCCTTCGGATCTAATTTTCCTCGTTCACATCTCACCGGAATTGTAAATAACGGTGCATAACGTGCCTTTTCAGAGGAATCGCTTTCATACCACTCAAGGAACCCTAACGCCAAATACAAGATGTTGGCGCCACTCTCCTCCAAAGCAGTTTGAGCCTTACCATAGATGGCGCGCAAACAAGCTTCCAGTTCATTTGGATAAAGCAGAGCCTGTATCCGATTATCGTCATGAGAGGGATTGGAAGAAGATATACTAATCTCATTCCCAGCCTTTGCCTGTCGTTCAAAATCCTCAAGCCCTTCATAGCCTGCTAAGCAGCACGCCTCCTTCAACGCTGACAAAGCTATACCTTGATTAACGTATTCAGAACGAATCCCTGTTAATTTTCCATTCTGGCCTTGGGCATATTGCAAGATAAACTGATGGGCTTTTTCCAGCAACTCTCTATCTGAATCAGAAACAACCGTTTTATGGCTATCTGGTAAATCAAAATCTGTACGGATTCCTAAGACGTGCGCCCAATCCTTAGCGCTAGGATGAGCTCTTAACTGTATATCTTTACCATCTGGCCCAACTTTGAGATAGCCATGCTCTAACAGCTGCGCTCTAGTTGGATCGGGCACAGGAGCAAATTCCATCGGGATTTCCGAGCAAAGGGTTTCATAAAGCTGTTCTGGTAATTCATCAACAATACGTAGTGAAGACCCTTTTTGAGTGATAGGGAAATTCAAAAGTCGATTTCGAGACGTAAGGTCCAATAACTTCTTACGCATAGCCTCGAGGGAAGTCAGAATAAAATCTGAGCCTCCTTGATTGAGTTCCTCTGCTGTAGAGGTATCTACAGTCGACATAATGTTCTCCATTTCTTAGGGTCCACAAGTAAAACGTTTTATGCTGATGCATCACAAAAAGACCGCAGTAAACTGCTGCAAAGAAGAGGAGATTTTTAGTCTCCCCTTCTTTATCAATCAGATCATACAATCAACTTAACGCCCATTAGTTGATAGCAGCCAAATTTCATAAACAGATTCAATCCGTTATTGCTGAATTTGATTGGATAGTAAGACCTGCAACATATCTTGTTGATGCTCAGCTATCTCATCTTCCAGCCAACGACCTTTATCTTTCATCAGCCGAATCATAGCAAGCAATTTAAGACTATCAGTCTGGTTATTGGCAAGGCTTGCTTCAAAGTGCTCCTGCTTCTGTTGCGGCTGGAAGTTACTCAAGCGCGAGTTCTTGCTGTGGCTGATAAGGCAAAGGTTGCCAAACGAATGGAGTGCACTCTGCTCAACCGGTTTATAGCCATCCATCGGATGCTGGGGTGAGAAGTGCTCCACCGAGCTGCGGAAAGTGAACTCAAAGGAGCCAGCAACTTTGTCGCTATTCCGATCTCGTACCCACAGCAGATAGTCGAGGAAGTTGAAGACAAAGTTGTTCTCGATATGACCGAAGCGAAGTTTGGATGTAATCACCTTGTGCCAACTCTCATCCACATTGATGGCAGGCAACAGGGCGTTATCAAGGTAGAGCATCTGGTAATAGGAAGCCCCTTCACCAGGCGCCAAAAAGCGCTGGAAGACAAAGCGGCGAGCCTGACTCTCCAGATAGGACAGATAAGCCCCGGCATCCACCGGTTGATCAGGGTGACAATTGTCGAACAGATATCTCAGTGCACCATTCAGCCAATGTTTGTAAACCAGGGTCGGGGTCGACACATGAAACGCCGACAGCAACATCAGGACCCGCCGGTTAACACCAGAGAAACCATTCTCATTTTCATCCTTGTCAAAGGTATTGATGTAACTGACGCTCTTTTCCGAATACCAGTGCAGCCGCTTCAGACTCCAACTATCCTTGCCATCGGCAAACTCGCGCTTGATGATGAACTGATCAAACAGATACTTGCTCTTTAACAGGCCATAGATAAAACGCTGAACTGCCGCTACTGGATCCGGTTGCCTTATCACTCGCAGCTCAAACTGATCGACCAGTTGTTTATCATCAAGCGGCACCCCCTCCGTATCACCCGGGTCGCGGCTCACGAGTCGCAGCACATGGAGCAAGAAGTTGGAGAAGTTGATGACGCTGTTAAAGCGCTCGGAGCCTGCGCTCTCCTCCTCCACCGTCTGCTCACCATCAAGCTTGTCATCCTGCAAAATGGCCAACAAGGTGCGCCCTTGGCTACCGGCAGCTGCACGGCTTTTATCGGCAGCGTCGGCCGTGTTTGGGGATCCTAGCAGATCAAGCAGATGGGCAAAATCACGGGGCACAAACTGACCCCAGTCGCTCTCACCAAACAGACGGTGGCGCTCTTGCGGGGTAAAGCCGTACTGGATATAGCGCTCCATATTGGCGCAGGCATCCCATACCCGGGTCAGGATATGAATACTTTGGCGACGATGCTCTTCCTCGGGTATCTGGTTCAGCGTCTCCATCAGCCGCGCCTTGATCACTTCATGCTTTTCCAACTGCTCGCCGCGATTGTTCATCGCCTCGAAGAAGTGATTGAGATCGGTATCCTTGGGTACTTCGATACGAGAGATCTGCACATGCTTGAAGAGGTAGTCGCAAAAGGCCGTCAGTTTAGCCCCTACCAAACCAAGATCCGCCATTGCCTTGTCAATCAGCTCAAAACCGTTCACCAAACCTTCATTGAAGGTACTCCCCCGCAAATCGTAGGGGGCAACACCCTGCCATAAGCGCTCGAAGGTATGGCTCGATATCGGGCGACTCTCAAAAGCGAGGTTGATGGTCTGATACCAGCTCATATCCACCGAATCTATCGCGTGATGTTTGAGCCAATTGGCCAGCAGAGAGAGGGTAGTAAAGCGCTGCTGGCCATCGATTACCTCGAAACTGCCATCGTCCCGGGCAAACACCACCAGGGTGCCGATATAGTAGGTTTGCGGCCCCTTACCACTGACCAATTTTTGCTGATAATCCAGCACATCCTGCAGCAGCTGGGTGATCTCTCCCTCACCCCAGGCATAGTTGCGCTGGTACATGGGCACCAGATAGCGGGCGCGATCTTCAAGCAGTGCACGAATGGAAAAGGGGCGAACGCCTGCATCATTCATAATATTTCATCTCCCGAAACAGCCCGACCAGCTCATCTTCGGCACCATTGCGATTGTTCTTGTTCTCTCGACTGCTCATGCTAGGCAAAGGGAAGCCGTGCAGATCTCCCGGCAGACGAGCATCACGCATGGCACGGATCAGATTGTGCTCCAGCACATAGTTATCCATGGTTGCCAACTGCACTACCTGCTGGCGGATGCGGCAGCGATAGGCCCAGATAAAGCACTTCTCGATGGCCAGTGACAACCCTTGGCTGCCGAACTTGTCGATATAGAAGATCAGGGCGCAGTCGAACATGGCCCGCACATAACGATCCCCGGTGCGGTGGCGACGCTCGTAGCTGCCCAGGGTCGATAGCACCTTGCTGGCCATCGGTGTCAGCGTTTCGCCGAGCAGGGTGGCAGATTGCGCCTTGCCGGAATCAGACTCCTCGGCCACGATGGCGGCCACCCGCGTCTGGTAGTACTCGGCCATCTCGAAAAAGCGCCGACCATTGATGATCATCTGGTCGAGATGAAAGGGAAACGTCATGTACTGGCCGTCAATCTTGCGCTGGTACTGGCTGTTGTACTCATCGACAAAGTGGTGGGCGATGCGCAGCGACTCCACGTAAGGATAATGCCCTACCCGATCTAGGTTGACCCCCTTGAAGAGATCCACCTCCCCCTTGCCAAAGTAGCGGGCCGACTTGCCCTCGGCCCACTGGCGTACCCGATAGAGATAGAGGGCGAACAGATTGGCCAGCTCGTCGCTTGGCAGGCGCTCCCAATGGGCGACCGCCTCGGCCTTGAGATTGGCCTCATGACCGGCAAACTCGCGCAGGTGAAATGCCTTGAGCAGATCGTGAGGAGCCAGATCGCGCCCCCGGGCATTTTGCGAATCGAAGAACTGGAACGCCTCCGAGATATCCTGCAGTACAAAGCAGACCACCTGACAGCGGTTGAGCAGAAAGTCAATTTGCTGCTCGTCAAACTCAGGGCGGGCCACCAGCCGACGCAACTCCAGATAGTTGCGTCTGAGGTTGAACTCCGAATCCCGGCTGGGGAAGCGCTGGCGCTGCATAAACGCATCGATAGGTCCACGCAAGACCTGCAATTGCTCACGCAGATCCTGACGTTGAAACCGGATACTCTTCTCTTTGCCACTGCGATTTTCGTTATCCAGCACCTCGATCAACGCCTTGACAGTCAACATCAGGGTCAGGGTGCGTTGCTGACCATCGACGATATCAAGCATCTCGCCCTGCTCACTATCGGTGTGCTGATGAAACACCACCGAGCCCAGCCGGTAGGCGCTCTTGTCCTGATGGGTTGCCAAATCGGTAAAGAGATCCGAGATATTCTTGGAGCCCCAGCGGTAAGGTCGCTGATAGCTTGGGATGGCCAGTTGGGGAATGGCCAGCAACTGGCGTACCGACTGCACTTGATTATTAATGCTCTCCATCATGCCTCCTGGGGTATGAAGTGGTCAACAAAAACTGACCACCGCGTTAGAGTTTTTCCAGTATCGGTTTTCTGATTCGTTTGGCGGTAACCCACCATTATATTCGTGCGGTCTTAGTGCGCTGTAATATCCAACGATATAGTCCGTTATTGCGTGAGCTGCATCGCTGAAGCTTACATAGCCCGTCGCCGGCACCCATTCGTTCTTCAGACTCCTGAAGAAGCGCTCCATTGGGCTGTTATCCCAGCAGTTTCCGCGCAGACGATGACGTCACTGCCCGGCTGTATGCGCGAGGTTACCGACTGCGGCCTGAGTTTTTTAAGTGACGTAAAATCGTGTTGAGGCCAACGCCCATAATGCGGGCTGTTGCCCGGCATCCAACGCCATTCATGGCCATATCAATGATTTTCTGGTGCGTACCGGGTTGAGAAGCGGTGTAAGTGAACTGCAGTTGCCATGTTTTACGGCAGTGAGAGCAGAGATAGCGCTGATGTCCGGCAGTGCTTTTGCCGTTACGCACCACCCCGTCAGTAGCTGAACGGGAGGGACAGCTGATAGAAACAGAAGCCACTGGAGCACCTCAAAAACACCATCATACACTAAATCAGTAAGTTGGCAGCATCACCGACAAATGAGCCCATTGGAATAAGTTAGAAACTACATATCTGCCAACAACATCCCAGCCATACCATCCAGTCGCTTCTTAACCTTTTCCCAGCCCGGCATAACCTGCCCCATCAGACGGTAAAACTCCTCGCTGTGGTTGTGCTCAGCCACATGGCATAACTCATGTAGCAAAACATAATCGATACATTCTGAGGATGCCTTAACCAGCCATGGATTCAGGGTCAGACAGCCTTTTGCTGAACAGTTGCCCCATTGCGTTTGCATCGCCCGCAGACGTATCGGAGGACGCTCACTGACCCAAAGGGTCTGCGGAATCAGTAAATCAAGCCTGCGCTGAAAAACATCTCTGGCACGTTCCCGATACCATTCAGCCAGCAAGGCTTTAATCTTTTCTGCCGATTTGTGTCTGACAGTCACTTCCAGACGCCCACGCAACATTTTCACTCGTTGCGGCACAGTAGCGTCTTCTGTCACTTTCAACTGATATTGCTTACCGAGATAATAATGGCTTTCTCCGCTGACATACTGACGCGGAACAATGTGTATCTGTTGCTCCCTGAAATCACGCAGTTGCTGGTATATCCAGCGCCCACGTTTTTTCAGCGCAGACAATACCTCGTGCTCCGGTGTTTCAGGCGGTACAGAGGCCACAACCCGGCAGTCCGGATAAACCTTAATGAGCACCCTGCCCTTTACGACCTGACGCGGAACACACTGTACGACGATGACCTCATCACCATAGACAATGCGTAACGCTTTCATTGATGGCGATTCTTTTTCACTCATGATTTCATCAAACCAACGCGCAGTATCTGGATGATGGTTTCAACAATACGGTTAACCTGATTCATTCCGGCACCAATTTCCCGGCAGGCCGTAAACAGCAGTGGTAGCAGACTTGTCTTAACGACTTTCTCAATGTCCTGGGGGTTCAGGGAGTTTTCTGCCACCGCTTTGACGATAATGTTGTCCACTTCAAAAGCCAGCTTCGTCCACTTATCCTGCACCTGAACGTCGTTTACCGCAAAAACCTCAGGTAGCTCTTTTTTAAATACACCGTAATACGCCTGAGCATGCTTGTTTACCGCCAGTGCATCCGGGATATCGCTGAGCTTACGGGCTTCAACCTGTTCTTCAAATTCACGGAACAAAAGGTACTGTTTCAGCGGATGGTCAAACAGTTTTTCAGCCTCTTCGATAGCCATACGCAGGAGTTTTGAAAATGCCTCCTGAGCATACGGGTCATCACGCAATTCCTGCTCAATCATCTTTGTCACACGGGTTTTAATGATGTCGGTTTCATTGCGGGTTTTATTGTTGTCCCACTCTTCGGGCTTTTCGCTCTTGCCCATTTTACCGACTTCATACACGCCATCCGGTTCACGAACTTCAACGCCGGTGACATGCTTATCCAGCAGTTTTTTCACCTGCTCAGCGTAGTCGTCATAATTGACCTGCTCTCCACTTACCTGCATCGCCCACTGGCGCAGGCTGGACATCTGTTTTACGGTTTCTTTATAGAGATTTCGGTCTTGTTCCGTAAAGCTCTTGTCGGTGAAGAAGGTAGCGGACTGCAGTGCCACTTTCAGGCATCCGGCAAAGGCCGTTAACGCCTCGAAGAAATCATCACGGGTTTTCTGATGGATATCGACCATCTCTCCGTCACGTTCTTCCATTTTAGGCACCAGTACCGCACGTAACTGCTCAGTATCATTTTTGTTTTTAACACCGGCAAATATGGCCCACAGCTGGTTATACAGATGCGGTAGACGCTTGTATTCAGAGCTCATGGCGCTGTACAGCCCGTCAATATCCTTGATGTCGTATCCTCCCTGCGTTCGGGAGGCGAGGTCCTGATATTTGCCGATAGTCGTGTCCAGCTCAGCCAGAATACCGCGATAATCAATCAGCAGACCGAACTTTTTTAGTGGATGCAGTCGGTTCACCCGCGCAATCGCCTGGATAAGGTTGTGGGACTTAAGCGGCTTGTCGATATACAGCACGGTATTCTTCGGCTCATCAAACCCGGTGAGCAGTTTATCGACGACTATCAGCAATTTGAGCTTCTCATCGGTATCGAAACGACTGATGACATTACGGGTATACACAGACTCATCCTGCGTGCCGACATTATCCTTCCACCATTTCGTCACTTCCGGCAGTTTGCTTTCATCCACCTCAGTATTCCCTTCCCGGGTATCCGGCGGGCTGATAACTACAGCTGACTCAAACAACCCGGCTTCATCAAGATACTTTTTATATTTGATGGCGGAAATCTTGCTGTCGCAGGCAAGCTGGCCTTTCAGTCCCTCATCAATATTCTTCGAGAAGTGCGTGGCGATATCGAGTGCGATCAGACGGATGCGATCATCTGCACTATAAACCTCACCTTTACGGGCATATTTACGCTTAAGGTCGGCTTTTTGCGCTTCGCTTAACCCATCGGTAATACGATCAAACCAGGCATCTATTGCCCGATCGTTAACCTCAAGGTCGGGAATACGTTCTTCATACAGCAAAGGTGTAACGGCTTTATCTTCTACCGCTCGCTGCATGGTATAAGCGTGGACAATCGGTCCGAATTTATTGGTGGTCTTATCTTCTTTTAGCAATGGCGTACCAGTAAATGCCACAAAGGCGGCGTTCGGCAGTGCCAGTTTCATTCGCACATGGTTCTCACCACCCTGGCTACGGTGTCCTTCATCAATCAGAACGATGATATCGGGGCTGGTATTGACGCATTCAGGAAGTTTTGTCGCTGAATTAAATTTCTGGATTAGGGTGAAAATGATGCGTTCTTTACCGGAGCCAATCTGTTTCGCCAGCATCTGCCCGGATGTCGCCATTGCATTGGCTTTGTCTTTTTTCCCGGCCAACTCGCCGCCGGATGCAAAGGTACTGCTGAGCTGCCCTTCAAGATCGACACGGTCCGTCACCACCACAATGCGACACCGCTTCAGGCTGTCATGAAGAATCAGCGCCTTACTGAGGAACACCATGGTGTACGATTTACCGGACCCCGTGGTATGCCAGATCACACCACCTTCTCTGCCCCCGTCCGGTCTGCGGGTGCTTATGCGTTCCAGCAGTCTTTTAATCCCGAACACCTGCTGATAGCGGGCGACAATTTTCCCGGTCTTTTTATCAAACAGGGTGAAAAAGCGGGTCATCTCCAGCAGACGTTCCGGTGAAAGCAGGCTGATGAGCAGCTTATCCTGCCCGCTGACGGCCAGTTCACCGGCGGCGATTAACTGCTGGTACCAGTCGAGATCGGCTGAAGGACGATGATCAAACAACGCATGAATTTGTTCAGTCGATAACTTATGGTTGCGCAGCGCATACATCTGCGCGTAAGTAATATCTTCTTCGCGCCATGCCGCCCAGAATTTCATTGGTGTATGACAGGTACCGTAGCGCCCGTCATGCCCGTTAATCGACAGTAATATCTGGCTGTAAGCAAACAGCTGCGGGATTTCGTCGTTGAGCTGATTGCGGATACTCTGGGATATCCCTTCGTCAATGGTTGGCCCTTTCTTGCCGTGACCCGCCGGGCTTTTCGCTTCAATGACGGCCAGCGGGATACCATTCACAAAACACACAATATCCGGTCTGCGGGTTTCGACACCGCCTGACCGCAATACCGTAAATTCTTCGGTAAAATGGAACTGGTTATTTTCCGGATATTCCCAGTCGATCAGCGCAATGGTGGGGTTCACCTTCTTGCCATCGACAAACTCCGTGACGGCGATACCGTAGAGCAGATGGTTATACATCCGCTCATTGGCTTTGAGCAGCCCTTCATTCAGCGCCGGAGAACAGACCTGTGATATCAGGTTATCCAGTGCTTTTTCCGATAACTGGCAGGTTTTGCCACCCGCTATAAAGGAACGCTTCGACAGCTCTTCACGCAGAACCGGACGCAGCACCACCTCATCCTGTTTATAGCCCCGGTAATCCATAATCTGTTTCGGAGATAAAAACGTCCAGCCGAGGCTGGTCAGTAACGTCAGTGCCGGAATTTTGGCGCTGTATTCTTCCTGGAATTTAGGCGTGTACGTCTGGTTCATCATTAATCCTTTTCTTTCTGGCGCTACTCGCTACTGGTCACATGAAGATTCATCAATGCAGACAGCACTTCTTAAATTTTTTACCGCTGCCACACGGACACGGGTCATTTCGCCCGGGCATGTTTTCTGCCCCCTTCACTGGAACAGGCCGGGATGATGCCTCTGACATTCTCACTGACAACCAGTACTGATAAAGTGCCAGTGCAGCAGGCTGAATAAGGGAAATACTTTTCTCAAACTGCTCTCCGGTCATTTTCTCAAGTACAGGAAAATTCTTCTCCACGCCATGAAGAGCGATCACTTCCAGAGAAGGCCGTAACTCACCGGGAAGACCAGACCAGTCATCCAGTGACTTTCCTTTCATATAACCAAAACACCACTCTTCCACAATGGTATATTTTTCCCCCTTTACCTCACGCTCATTGAAAATCGGCTCAAACAGTTCAGGGGCGTCATAAAGGCAACCAGCGATATCGTTCATATGCTGAAAACACAGACTGACAAAACGCTCCATCTCTCTCTCAGATGACCATTTCGGATGATAATCGCCTCTTCCCCAAATAGCACTCAGCCAGATACTGGGTGAAACCATATTTGGACCTGATAAAATCGCCGTCAGCAATCCATCCAGCTCAGAGAAACAGAGTACAGAATCATCCATTCCATACTTCATTAATATTTCTTCCAGCCAGTCGATTTCCCGGTCAGTCAGTGGACCGCTTTTCGTCAGTTTCATACGGCAACCGCCTCATCGACCTTAACACGACGTTTGCCAGTCAGTAGCTGTTGCATCAGGGCTTTTTTCTCATCTCTCAGGCAGGCGAGTTTTTTCTCCAGCGTGGAGATTTCAGCATCGGCTGCGGACAGGACTGTGGCGATTTTTTGTTGTTCTTGGACTGTAGAAGGAAGAACAATATCAATCGATTTTAAATCACCTCCATATAGATGAATAATTGTTATCCCTTGAGCTCTTGACGATATTTCATTTTTTTTCATGTGAGTCAAGAAATATGCTAGAAATGGTGAAGATAACCGTACTTTTGGCCTGAGTATATTGATGTCACCACCTAGTAAAATACCACCTTCAGATAAAGCAGTCGCATTAGCCAAGTCAATACCACTCGTAGTAGTAGATGCAGGAAGCAGTATATCCCCTGGTTCTGATAACTGTCCGTCACTGCTATTTGTTCTACTTATAACCTCATAAGCTATTTCCGCATATTTTGTATATAACTCGCCATACAGTATGCACTTATTGATGCCGCTTTCTGATAAATCACTTTTTGATAACCCCTTGCCTTTCTTAAAGTTAAAGAGATCACCAAGTTTTGAGCTGTTCCAATCTCCACTAAACCTCACCCCATTCTCATCCAGCAAGCGTTTTTTCCCGGTAAGCAATTGCTGCATCAGGGCTTTTTTCTGCTGCTGACTGTTGGTGAGAAGCTTTTCCGTCACCGAAATCGCCTTATCCCAGGTGGACAGGATTTGGGCGATTTTTTTCTGTTCCGCAATAGGGGGAAGTAATAACGAAAACTGCTTAATATCGTTGGGGCTGATATGAGGAACAGCTGTAGCTGTCTGAGTAAGCTTAACGTATCGCTCAAATTTGTATCCTGAGAAATACTGGCGGAGTAACCCTTGCGCCAAGGTTTTTTTTGCTCGAATTCGAGCAACTCGTTGCACAAGCAAGCAAGGCAGATCATCACAAGTTACTTCAGCAACTTTTAAGCCACCTGATATCCATGTACGATCAAGAGCTATAACAAAATCGCCTTCCAAAAGAAAATATTTATCCATATTTTCTTGTACGTTTCGAGGCCAACGTTTAGCATTTATCCATCGAAGCTTACCAGGTTCAATATTGTCTCCCCTTAGCAATCTGATATCGTGTTCTTCAGCCGAATATTCAGTACTAGAAAAAGCATAACCGGTTAAGCAATCAATGTGTTTCTCAAAAGTTGTGTGTGACCAACCCTTAGGCACCATAACCCAACTCCTTTAAATACCCTGCCATCTCTGTTTCCAGCTTCAGCAGTTCCGCTTTCAGTTGCTCGCGCTCTGCTCGCACGGCCAGCAAGTCAATCTCGTCCTCTTCTTCGAAGGTATCGACATAGCGAGGGATGTTGAGATTGTAATCGTTATCCTGAATCTCTTTCAGGCTGGCGAGATAGGCGTATTTCTCGACGTTATCGCCATCACGGTAGGTCTTGACGATTTTCTTAATGTTTTCTTCGCTAAGCTGGTTCTGGTTTTTACCTGCCTTGAATTCACGGCTGGCATCGATAAACAGCACCTTGTCATCAACTTTCTGCTTTTTGAAAATCAGAATCGCTGCCGGAATCCCCGTACCGTAGAACAGTTTTTCCGGCAGACCAATTACCGCATCCAGCAAATTTTCGTCGATCAGTTTCTGGCGAATTTTACCTTCGCTGGAGCCACGGAAAAGCACACCGTGTGGCACAACTACGCCCATACGGCCAGTTCCCGGTTTCAGGGTTTCGATCATATGCGAGATAAAAGCGTAATCTCCTTTAGTCTTCGGCGGTACACCGCGACGAAAACGGCCAAACTTATCGTTCTCGGCCTCGTCATGGCCCCACTTATCGAGGCTGAACGGTGGGTTAGCGGTCACGATATCAAACAGCATCAGGTCGCCATTTTTATCGAGCAGCTTCGGGTTACGAATGGTATCGCCCCACTCGATTTTATGGTTGTCTTCCCCGTGCAGGAACATATTCATTTTCGCCAGCGACCACGTAGAACCGATCGCTTCCTGACCGAACAATGCATAGTTACGACTATCATGCCCGGAGACAATTTTACGCCCACACTTCATCAATAATGAACCGGAACCACAGGCTGGATCGCAGATGGTATCACCCGGTTGCGGATCGAGCAGTTCTGCAATCAGGTCCGAAACTTCCGGCGGGGTATAGAATTCCCCGGCTTTCTGCCCACCGCTGGCAGCAAAGTTTTTGATCAGATATTCGTAGGCATTACCGATAACGTCCAGCGTACCGACACGGCTCGGCTTCAGGTTAAGATCTTGACCGGCAAAGTCTTCCAGCAGCTGACGCAGGATGGTGTTCTTCTGTTTTTCTTCACCTAGGCGATCGGTGTTAAACGAAATATCCTGGAACACGCTTTTCCCGGCGTCTTTCAGTTTGGTGCCATTAGCTTCTTCAATCGCATGCAGAGCCTGGTCGATGCGCTCACCATTGCCCGGTTCATGACGACGTTCATACAGCGCATAGAAACTGGCGCTTTTCGGCAATACGAAACGTTCATTCGCCATCATGGCTTCAATGAGTTCTGGTGCATCACCATACTGTTTTTTATATTCATCGTAATGATCCTGCCAGACATCCGAAATGTACTTAAGGAACAGCATGGTAAGGATAAAGTCTTTATAGGTATCAGCACTGATGGTGCCACGGAACGTATCACACGCGGCCCACAGGGCTTTGTTGATCGTGTCCTGACTGATTTTGTCGTTCATGAATCATCCTGGTCTGAAGAAAAGCCTGCGATGCAGGGCATTGCATCTTAAAAATTGCGGTAAATGATACCGTAAGATGCCTCCCCTGACACGCCAATATCGCAGCATTCAGGTTTGCATCATCCCCGTAATATCGACATGAGACAGACTGACACAACCTGGCTCGTCACTCGCTAAAAACCAATTATCTTAGTAATATAGCATCCATATTAGCCATGGTGTAAAACTGCCGTTGGGGTAATGATGATCCATATATCACCCGTTCTGGTGTGTGAAGCTGACATCATCCATAATCGGCAACGTTGATGCCCTTTGATAGTAATGATGACCGTCAATGTGATTCCCCTGCTGACTGGAGGTCTCCGGATAGAATGAGTATTGCCAACTGCGCTATCGGCCCACTTTATGATGAGCAAATAAAAAAAACACTTATGTATGCTGACCATAAATTCAAGCGGCTAATGAATACACGAATGTCGTTACTCGAACATTTATCACCCCACTATGACTTATCTTCCATGTTCAGCTATGAGTTGGAGGGAAGAGTTTTTCGGATTAAATTGATCAAGCCTGAGATTAAATTATCTCGCCAGCAGTTGATCTTCTCCTCACTCTTTTTAGAGCAAGATTTTCTAAAAGAATATAAAAAACACATCTCAAACACCCTACAAAAAACAATCAAACAGTGCATTAAAAAATACAAACAAAAAATCAAAATCGAGCCTTCTATTTTAGATTACATATCAGCGTCACCCCGCAATACGTCGAGTTATGTATTACATGAGATAGTTTTTGAATCTAAACGTTGCGATGTAATTCGCAATATTAAAAATGATATATTGCTTGATGAACTAACGTTGAATGGGCGAATCACTAACATTTCCAAATACATTAAAAATAGTCGAGATAAAATCGTCGAACATATAGAGTTCTGCACTCATAAATTTGTCAATATAAGTCGTAAGAATCGCCACATTTTCAACACCACCACAATCTCTGGTAGAAAACCTAACATCACTGGTGTTTTACTTTGCCTTTCAGAATTGATAAGCAACCTGCATATTTACCCAACTGAAATTAATAATATAAGCAATGCCATAATATTAAGCATTGCATACTCTGTACTTCAACATCTTCAATCCGGAAGAGAAACAGAAAAAACCAAAACCTCTCCAGCACTGGATTTTATCCCCACCATCATCGCACCTCATGTTTTCTACCTGGCGAAACGCGAAAAATCCTCTCAATATAAATACATTGAAAAAGAATACCTTCTCGGCCAGTTACTTATATTTTTGATGTATAAAACAGTTTACTACTCGATTCATAACATCAGGGTAAGCCATAAGCACTTCTATAACGATATAAAACCAAAATTAATGGCATTAAAAAAAGAAAGCTTATTAAGCACCAATTTCATGAAAAATCGAAGTGAGATTAGAGGTGAAGTCTTTGGTGATGTTGGTAGTATTGAGGCTGATTTGAGGGAAATCAGCACATTGATTCATCGGCGAAAGGCATTATTTATTTCCTTTTAACTTCAAAACGATAAAAACAAATGAGAGACTGAATAAATATCAGCCTCTCACATAGTTAATAAGTTTCAACTTTAATATCTGAGAAATCATTCTATCTGGGCCTTGTGGACATTAATCCTCCTGGCAACATACGACTCAAAGTTTCAGCCTTGTATAGTCATCATCAATAGTACAGGATTGGGTGCTGCTCGCATGTATCATTCTGGTATTAATACTGATCATCAGGGGTAACTTGTATGTAATTTAAAAACCATCATATCTCAAACCTCACAGCGCTCATATTTTAACCATAAAAACTAACCGATTTACACCCGCCACACACCGTCATAACTTATTGTATTTAAATAGCTATAAGCCTCTAACTCACTGATCACACCATTAAATTCAAGCCATATCCTTACGCAGATTCAAGCTTGCCCCTGCTGCCATTCACGTTTTAGGATTACCTCGCTAACACGACATGCTACTTTTTAAATCAGTGTAATAATTCAAACGAGGATAAAATTATGTTCGAGAAAATGAAAAACAATGTAACCCGTATACCGGGGAATTTAACAAAACTTAATCAATACCAAAAAGACATTGATCACCTGTCTAAACTATTTTCTGAACAGCAATTACTGGAACTAATGACGACTACCGAATCCGATCAAATATTGCAAATGAAGCCTGCTGTAGATATTCTTCATGTACTGTCTCCATCAGCATCTACTGCTAAGCATATCAATTTTTTTCAGCACGTCCCAGTGCTCGAACAATGGTTAAAAAAGGAGTGCACTGCCTTTAATTTACTGGCAGTACATTTCTATTCACAGCAATCCCGTAAAAATGTCATTCCGAAAGAAATCTGTATGCTACTGGATGCATTTATTAAAACTGAACTTTCATCTGCGGTTAATGGTAATAATAATGCCGAACTCCTTTCTTGTTTTCAAAACACGCTGGATAAAATGTGCAATACACTAACATTTATAGACCACACAGTTACGGAACAATCAGGTCAAGTAGCAATGCTTGATTTCAGCGCAAAAATGCATGAATATACTGTTGAAATCAGGACCTTTTTGAAGTCTGAATACTGGCTAAACAAACTACCTAAGGATATTAACATTCCAGCCATTGACCTATCCTGGCTTGTGTTTTGTTACTTTTGCTCTGAATATCTTTTTGTATTTATTCAAACAACGCTCAATACAATGAAGGCAGGAAAAATCATTCGTGATAACTACCTTTATCATCCTAAAATGATTGCATTGATCATTTTATCTATGCTGCCTTATGAAGTCATTCATAACGATGGATCACTGAATAAGTTTAAAACGCCTTTAACCAGCCCTGATGAGTTCATAATCAAATCTATTTGCATTAAAGGTAAGCAAAACACTACAGGGCATAAAAAAGATATCGAACAATTGCTTCGTAAGACATATATCTATATTGCATTACTCTTAAACCCTGAGTGGGCACCATCTTCCAAGGAGTTGATTTCCTTTTTATCAGGAAAGTCCACAGTGATAAGTGGTTCAATGAATTTCCAGTCAACGTCCAGTGGTCTGGGTGTTCAAACTAACAATATCACTCTTCTTAAGAATGAGGTTTACTTCGAAAAAATAGCGAACAAGATCATGAAACTGTAGTTTCTTAATATAATGGCGACATGGAATTGTGTTGCCATTATATCCGAATCAGCATTTTTCACCTGATGAACTGTGAAAGCTGTAACTGGCAGACTATAACCTCACATCGTATTTTTCCAGTGTCATTTACAGGAGAAATACGATGCCTATTCTGGATCTGCGTTTCAGCAACAAATCACTTCACCAACTTCCCCATCCCCTCACGGGCTGTCAGGAATACCGTGATATTCACTGCCAAAACCTGCGTGCTCTGGTGTATCCCAATCGGATCACGCTGGCCTTTCGTGCCACTATAAACAATCAGCGTATATATGAAACCCTGGGTCAGTTCCCTCAGCTCTGCGTTGAGGATGCCCGTCAGCATGTGATGAAACTGCTTGCTGATAAAAATCGTCTTGCGGTTCAGTCCCGTCGATTCACTGTGGAACAGGCCATCAATGACCTGTGGCTACCGGATTTGCAGTTGTATAAAAAGAGTCCTCAGTCAGAGTTGTCAAAACTCAACCTCTACGTTCGCCCGTTCTGGGGCAAGCGGCAACTTCGCGACATCACGGCAGGAGAACTAGAACAATATGCTGCTGGCTTACGGGAAAAATTACGTCCGTCAACAGTAAACCGTATCCTCGCAATATTGTCCAAAATATGCTCTCTGGCAGTACGTGCTGGATGGATCACGCATTCCCCGATGACACATGTCCGCTATCTGAAAGAAAATAACATTCGCTATCGCACACTATCAGCGACAGAAATCCCGCGCTTTATTGACGCGGCAACAGCGCTGCAAACACCGGCAGCTGATTCTATATTGCTTGCTCTTTATACGGGGATGCGTATTGGTGAGGTATGTACCCTGAAATGGGAGTACTGGCACCCGGATATGCATCAACTCATACTGCCTGATACAAAGTCCGGACACCCTTTCACCTGCCCACTTGCACCTCCAGCCATTGCAGTTGTCCAGTGCCAGCAGGACCTGATGCTCAGCAAAACTTACATTTTTCCGCGACTAACCGACAATGCCCGCCCTCTGGCATATCCGCGTGCAACCTTTGCCCGTATTTGCCGGGATGCCGACATTGATAACCTGCGGATGCATGACCTGCGCCGTACCTTTGCCACCCGGGTACTACAGGCGACCGGGGATATTGCAATCGCTTCCCATCTGCTCAATCATCACTCACTTACGGCAACCCGTCGCTACGCTTTTCACAATGCAGCGACATCGCACGCAGTGGTTTCTCAGGTCATTGAAAGTTATGACACGAAAAAATGAACCAATGATCTGTGATTCGTGATTGATGCAACACTCGTTTAAGGACGGTATTGTCATTGCGTGCTTCTGCAGGGCCCTGCATTAAGTCATCACAGAATGTGGATTGATATTAAATCCGCGTGGCTTCTTATTCTCTGAAACCGGAGGTTTATGTATTTAACCATTAAGCAGTTCGCCGAAAGATTTAATCTTTCTGCATCCACGGTTGCGTCAGATATATCTCGCAATCCCGGAAAACTCCCGCCCTTCATCAGAATTGGGCGGGCTATACGATTCTCTCTTGACGATATTGTTGAGTGGGAAAATGCACATCGTCAAAACAAACTTAAAGGTGATATAAATGGTTACTAAGAACACGGAAAATAACGCTAATAATGCACTGAACATTCTTCCCGAATCAGCAAGCACAGCTGTAGACAACGATGAAAAATATCTGTCCTTTGCATTAGTTCTCGCTATCACGATTATGGACAACTTAGTAAAGCTCATCGGCACAGATGGCTTCGTTCTTTATACCTACACCCTGCAGGACACGGCTACTGCTCGTGCTGTTTTTAATGAATTAGCCAGGCGTCTCAAAAATTTCAATCGTCAGGAGGAGGTCTACACCACCGATTACCTCACCTTTCGAATGAAATACATTTACGGTGTTACCCTGTTCGAACATGATAGTAAATCTATCCTTAACCTTTTTGATAAGAAGGGTTATTCGGTATTGAGTGAATCAGGAGAACCCGGTTCTCTTGATGATATGTATCTTGACATTCAAGCACGATTACATGGCGGCTACGCCTCAAAAAAGTTTCTTCATTTACATGAACATTGTCTGTTATCTGCACACGTTACCCCGTCTGTGGAAAAGACGCAACGTGGCATCCTGATTAAAGCAGGCAGGAAACTCGTTTCCTTTATCTATGTAGATAATGAATCTCGCAAAAATGATATTTTCAAAGCTGTAGTAGACGTCATTAAATCCTGATTCATTATGCCGGGGGGGGACAAACTCCCGGCGTTTTTTCGGAGTTAACTATGAGCAATAATTTGCAGGACATCCTCGCTGCCGCATCGGGGTATCAGTCCGTGACTTCAGAGCCAGCGCTCAATCGTAAAAGACCTAAAACGCTTGATGATTATCCTGTGATACCACCTGCATCAAAAAAAGTGTCTGTGATTTCAAGTGACCTGACACTCTATATCGGTTTTGATACCGAATATGTTTTCAATCCTGAAACACAACAGAATGATATTCTGTCATATCAGAGTTATGTTGTCTTACCCGATAATACAGGTATATCGAACATTATCTATCCACCTGACTCACAGAAAAAATCCCGGCTGTCTTTTAAGGACTTTCTCTGTCAAACGATTACACCGCTTCTTGAAACGGGTGTGATTACAAAATGGCCCGGTATTATTAATATATATGCGCATTTCATTCGTGCGGATATCGCCTCCTTTGCCAATTTCTGGTCAGACTACAAAATTCTTCTGAAAGGAATACGCGGTACTGTCAGCAGCTTCAAAAATCGTTACGGTATCGATTTTGATGAACAGCAGGAACGTCGCGTAAAGACTGAACAGATAATGTTTGACAAACGAACTTCCCCTCCGCGTTGCAGTAACGTAGCTTTCATCGATACACTGCTTATCACTCCCGGGGGTATGGGTCTGGCTGAATGTGGTGAATTACTGGGTCTTCCCAAACTCACCATTCCTGCCCCTTATTCCATAACCAATATGCGTGAATATCTTCTGGGCGACAGAGCAGGGTTTGAAGCCTATGCTCTGCGGGATGCCGAGATTGCGGTTCGTTATGCTTTACAGGTTCGCAATTTTTGCGCCCGGGAGCTGATGATTGATCGTGTCCCCGCCACCATCGGGGCGATGGCAGTTTCACGGTTCACCAAAACACTTAAAGAAAACAATATGTCTCCTGAAGTCTGCCTTGGGACACACATTAAAACCCGTGAACTCTGGCTCACGGAGAAACAGGCATTCCGGACGATTAAAAACCCCGCCAGTGTTCCTTCAAGAGAGTTGTTTGAAACGTTCCCGATCAACTGTTACCACGGCGGACGCAATGAGTGTTTTATGATGGGGGTTACACCGTCTGATCACTGGTATGACTACGATCTGGCTGGAGCGTATACCACCGGGCTATTAGATATCCTCACACCCGATTACGGGAACATCCGCCTCAGTAAAAATCCGGACGATTACTGTGGGCATGTAATGGGATTTGCGCTTGTCACATTTCGGTTCCCGGAATCAGTTCCCTATCCCAGCCTGCCGGTTCGGACCGATCAATATGGGTTATTCTTTCCATTAAGTGGCGAATCATGGGCAACGGCACCTGAAATCGAACTTGCTCTGTCGCTCGGGGCAGAGATGACGATCCATAATGGGATCATCGTCCCCTGGATCTGTGACACCTCCCCACATAACAGCGAATCAACATCGGTGTTTCTTCCCTTTGTTCAACAGGTCCGTGAGAACCGTAATCGCCATATTAAAGGTTCTCTGGAGGAGAAATTCTGGAAAGAAATTGGCAACTCGCTTTATGGTAAACTTGCTCAGGGCCTTCGCGCCAAAACCGCCTTTGATACAGCCCGTGGATTAAACAGATCCCTCCCACCATCATCGGTTACTCAGCCATTCTTTGCTGCGCATGTGACGGGATTTATCCGCGCCGTTGTCGGGGAACTCATGAATGCTTTGCCTTCTGATTCATCGGTTGTCAGCGTCACAACCGATGGCTTTTTGACAAATTGCCCACTTGACAAGATAAACATGAGCGGTCCACTGTCTTCCCGCTTCCAGTCGCTGTGCGATATTGTTGATCCGGGTTCATCAATGTTGACATGTAAGCATGAGGTCAGCCAGCTTATCGCCATGAAAACCCGGGGGCAGTTAACCTATAGAGCTATTCAGGGAAAACCTGTTGTTCATGCCAGGGCTGGCGTCAAACCTCCTGCCGATATTCCACGCAGTGACTATAACGACTATATGGTAGATCTTTACCTTAATCGTTTACCCGGTCAGACGTTATCCCGAAGTACGTTGATATCAACGCGTGAGATGTGGCTGTCGGAAAGCGATCTGGTATCCCGGGAACAGGATATCCGTCTTAATCTGGAATTCGATTTCAAACGCCAGCCCGTACAGCCCGCCATGAATGAAGGGCATTTACTGATGTTTTCCCGCCCGTGGGATAATATGGAAGAGGCTCTGCAGCAACGCTCTCTTTTCGACGACTGGCGGCAAACGCATACACTGAAGACCCTGGCTGACTGGGATGACTGGTGTGATTTTCTCTATTGCCGGACGGTGTTTTCTGATATGAAACTAAAAGTCGGAAGCAAACGTAGTGATGATATTTTAGTCAGACTATTTCTCCGGGCGCTGACTCAGTGCCAATGGGGGCTGATGCTGAAAGATAAAAAAAGTTATTCCTGTAAAGAGGTTGCTGAATGGCTGACGTCAGAAGGCTATTCAGTAACGGTGACTGATGTAAAAAATGCGGTAAGAGCAAAAATACCCCAAATGAAATTTAGTTCTGTAACACCGCGAATGAAGTCACTGATGGATATCATAGCCCGTAAATATCCGACATTCTGTCTTCCAGTCTGATAACCGTTAAATCTCCCCCAACTCCTTTAACAGAAGTTGGGGGCTTAATCACAGGCAATCGGCATCAAAACAGTGAAATAACTGCCGCGCGTCAGGATGGCCATTTACATGATAGATCCGCATGGCATGACAGGTGATACTCTGGAGATTAGCCGCCAGCCTTTTCCCCATATTCACCAGTATGCCGTGTGGTATTTTACTGCTTGTACTGTTTACTGTCAGAGTAAAACAATTTGTTTCAACTCTGACCTCAATAAAATCATTTCCAAATAATGTACTCACAACCTGCTTGATTGTTTCTTCATAATCCGTCAAATCAATGATATCACGCCATCTCGCATTTACGAGTTGATACTTTCTGATATGTAAATACATAGAACCGCCTTTATGTTATTTCAACTAAAATGATGTTCTCCGACATTATGTAAATATTAGTGACCATTGTAATTGCTGATAACCTCTCATCACAGGCAGCAACCTTCGTCTCTTACGGTGCCCCTGTCTCTCTGACTTGATGGCAAAAGTGCATGGCCAAATATGCAGCAAAAACAGGTAATGACTCCAACTTACTGATAGTGTTTTATGTTCAGATAATGCCCGATGACCTTGTCATGCAGCTCCACCGATTTTGAGAACGACAGTGACTTCCGTCCCAGCCTTGCCAGATGTTGTCTCAGATTCAGATTATGTCGCTCAATGCGCTGAGTGTAACGCTTGCTGATAACGTGCAGCTTTCCCTTCAGGCGGGATTCATACAGCGGCCAGCCATCCGTCATCCATACCACGACCTCAAAGGCCGACAGCAGGCTCAGAAGACGCTCCAGTGTGGCCAGAGTGCGTTCACCAAAGACGTGCGCCACAACCGTCCTCCGTATCCTGTCATAAGCGTAAAACAGCCAGCGCTGACGTGATTTAGCACCGACGTAGCCCCACTGTTCGTCCATTTCAGCGCAGACAATCACATCACTGCCCGGTTGTATGCGCGAGGTTACCGACTGCGGCCTGAGTTTTTTAAGTGACGTAAAACCGTGTTGAGGCCAACGCCCATAATGCGTGCACTGGCGCGACATCCGACGCCATTCATGGCCATATCAATGATTTTCTGGTGCGTACCGGGCTGAGAGGCGGTGTAAGTGAACTGTAGTTGCCATGTTTTACGGCAATGAGAGCAGAGATAGCGCTGATGTCCGGCAGTGCTTTTGCCGTTACGCACCACGCCTTCAGTAGCGGAGCAGGAAGGACATCTGATGGAAATGGAAGCCACGCAAGCACCTTAAAATCACCATCATACACTAAATCAGTAAGTTGGCAGCATTACCCGGAGCCACCCCAATAACAAGTTATACAGAGAATATAATGAAAATGGCTTACGGTTCAAAAATGGGGCATTTAAATATCTACAGTGAACATGATAAAGTACTTAACACGATATACCCTCTCGTTGAGTCAGTAACACCAATTGGGGTTCGGGAGGTGAGATTCAGACCTGCTCGGGTGATCAACTGGAAGTGGGATATTGGTCACACTGAATATATTACTTCAAACAGGATTGATTCATTAACACACTGGTTAAATGTTACCTGTGCCGATTTAGCTGATCCAGACGTAAAGCTCACTGACGACGACATAAAATTGTTTCATGATATTATTGATCTTGCGAATTTAACATGTCATAAAAACACTGTCGCACCTAAATTAATATCATTTGAGTAGTTAAAAAAAGGTTGCATTATAACGGGAGTGTATATTTACTCCCGTTAAGTTTCATATTTTATAGAATTGATATGGATTCGATTAAAAATTTCGTCTAACTCGTTCCCTTATCAAATTTGCCAGCCTTACCCTTCCAGGTGAAATAGTTTCCGTTACAGTTTCAACTCTCAACAAATCACGCTGTCCGGTTCGGCGACTGACCGCGAAACGCTGACATATATCATTAACCGATACCGTATTACCGGTATACAGTTGAAGTAATATCCAGCACAGCCTTTCTGCGATCCTTTCACCGCGAGTTTTATACATCTGTAAAACCTTCAGTTATCGTCAACGATGACATAGCCCACCTCAAAACCCACATAACTAACTGTATTCATGAACATTTATTACCGGTGTAATACTGTCGTTGGGGTAATGGATTAACCGTTATCACCCTGCTACTGGAGAATGCACCATAGGGGGCAAAAATCACGAGGGATCTGAGATCCCCCGTGTCTGCACTTGTATATGCGAACAGCCAGGAAAAAGAGACATCATCTCCATGCTGTTATGCACGCCACATGCAGTAGATTACAAAGCCGCCCGCTTTCTTCCTGTTCATAACGGGTCAACAACTTTCCACAGTTACCGTTACCCGGTAAATCCCCATAGAGAGATACTCCATAAAATTACGCTCCCACAGGGACCAGAGTTCATTCCTCTCTGCTGCCAGTGAAATATCCCCAATCAGATAATGGAAGACATAATTCCCCGACCAGCAAAAATCAATTTCTTTTTCCAGCTCAGGGTAGACACGCCCCATATAACTAAAATCTGTGACATAATCAAAATACCATTCATTATTCTTACGGATAAACCGTATTTCAACGGGATGAAAGCCCCCGGATTCTGCACTGTAGTCCGGATCACGGAAATTAATAACCACTGCCTCAGTTATTTTTTGTAAAACCTGATTTGCCAGAAGAGTAGTAATATGCTGCTGAAATTCTTTAGTAACAGGCAGAGTTAATCCTGCCTGTTTTAAGGCATATTGGGTTTGCATAATAAATTTTCCTTTAGAAAGTAAATAGCGGTGTGTGGTGATTTCTGGTTGTATAACAGTGCAGGAAATAAATTAATCCTCTGTAATCTTTTCCTGGCTACTGATCGTATTAAGTTTATTCAACCGCTCCCTCCAGTCCGGGTATAATACATGAGTAAATAACTTCTCTGGATGTGCCTCCAGCAGACATATATCCGGGGAGCGTAAAACAGCAGCCAGAAAACCTGCATTGTTGGCGCTTGCCCCTTTGAATAACGGCCTGAATACTCCGGATGAGAAGCCGGTAGCAGGTTGTGTTTCCAGAACGGTTGCAATCTTTGAAAGTGAGATCCAGTCCTTAGAGAACAACCCTCCACAGCCATTTGCCACCAGACGAAGATAAAGTTCATTGTCCACCTCTGATATCGCCAGTTGCCATGTCAGCATACCACTTGCCTTAGGACTGATTTTTTCTGCCTGGCCTGTTTCAATGAGCAACTGATAGTCTTTTACATCAGATAATGTTTGTTCATCTGCACTGAGATTTTCATGAATAACCTCTGCCTCATTTTTAATCTCCTTCGAAACTGACTCAACATTATTTTTAACTAATTTTGATTTACTCATTTTGCGTTCCTGGTTTTGCTTGTGTTTAATAGCGTGATTCGGCCATAGAAATTAATAAATCAATACCCTTCAGAGGGCAATCGGGGTGAAATAACAGATAAATACCGTTCCCGTTATCTTCCGTAACAGAAAGCATCAGGTAATAGTCATCTGTCAGACGGACTACAAATTCTGGATTTGCAATTAACTGATGAATCACATTTAACACCTGAGCTTTAATATCTTCAGGTACATCATCGGGCTCGACATATATTAATGTCACCCCGACTTCATCCCAGAAACTCATTGCAGAGTATTCATCTTCAAATGGGAGTACCAGCTCTGTTTTCAACAGACTCATTACTGACTCCGGAAGAAGGAGCGACGGCAGGTCTTGCCAGTTCGAGACAAATTTCATTGAATAATCCTCATAAACAAAAAACCCGATACGATTAACGTATCGGGGTTTTTATACATCCGCATAACTATTATTTACAGTTATTGGTTTTCTATTTAAATTCTTTCATGATACCCACAGTCCATACAGATAAGCACTGGCGCATTATTCCTTTCACACTGTTCAAGGAATCCAAATAGTTTTTTAATAGCCTTAATAATTTCTTTCAGTATTTCAGGTAAAAACTCCAGGCTAATATACCCAGAGCGTTTATTATCGGTTATTGATGGCAGTTTTCCTGCTGAACTTATCAATGTATTACAACTGCCACACTGTGGGCATTTTAAATGCATCCTCATTCTCCATATTTATAGTTTGCTAAAAAGTAGTCACATCTGCTTCGTAGCCGCAGTATTCAGAAGCAGGTCAGTCACTCCCTGCCCTGTCTGACGCATACGTTCCGGTGTTAATTTCGCGTAACGTTCTGTACTCTGAATACTGGCATGCGCCAGTTGGGCTTTAACGTCATACAGGCTGAATTGACCACTCGAAACCAGTAAAGAGGCAACAGAATGACGTGTGGTGTGGAAACAGACTTCATTCTTGTCTATACCGCACTGTGCCAGTATTTTTTCATATGCCCATCGGGGTTCCGATATCGGTTTTCCATTATCCTTAATGGCGAACAGATACGGATTACTGCCAACTCGTGGGATAGCATCAATAATCGATAATGCGGCATCGCTTAGATATACCGTCCGACTGCGACCATTTTTTGTATAAGGAATGAACAGAGTACGATTGGCCCGGTCGATATGTTCATGCCTGACATTAAGCATTTCTGATTTGCGTGTACCGGTTAACAACAACATGGCTATCAATCCCCCGGCAGCTTTGTTGGGATATTGGGTAGCAGCGTCAAGAATGCGCCTGATCTCATCAGCGTCAAAAAAGCGCGTCCGCTGATTATTCTCCTTCAGCAAAGGGATCTTATCGGCTTCATTCTTCTCCAGGACATCCTGTCGTAGCGCATAACGCCCCATAGTTTTCAGAATAGCCAGTGCCCTGTTACAGGTAGACGGTGCATACTGCTGGCCGTGAATACGACCCTCAAGCATGTCGAAAAGCACCTGCTGGATTTCCCGGGCCCGAAGGTCGCAGTAACGTATCTTCCCCAGACGAGGTTCAATGTATTGCGTGAAACGCTGAACATCCTTATCCCAGGACTTTTTATGGCGCTTGATGAACGGAACATAGGTCAGGTGAAAAAACTCACTAAGCGTTGGCATCGCACGATAATTATCGCGCTCTGCCTTGGGGTCATTTCCCAGTGCAATCGCCTCCTTATGACGGCGAGCTATCTGGCGAGCTGTCCCCACATCAATTTCAGGGAATCTGCCAATACTGATACTTTTTTTGGTACCGTGGAATGTGTAGCGCAGGAGGAAACGTTTGTTACCTGTTCGGCCTGAGAGACACTTAAGGCCGATGACTTCGGTATCAGATACCTCAAGCTCTGTAGATCGGGTATCTGTGTTTGCCGGAAGGGCTTTGATGGATGAATTGGTGAATCGGAAGGATTTCTGCATGATTATCCTCATGTATCTTACTGATATCATGAAAATAATATATATCTGAAGGTGTATTTATTACGGGGCGTGATTGGAGAATGGAAAAGCTATTAGACGCGTACAAACGGATATTACAGGAGGTTGACGCCCGGTAATTTAACCTGAGTGAGGATAAATACTCAGGCGTCTTTTTACCTGTACCCTTTGAAGAATACTTGCATTCACCGGTAAAAATCATGCTGGTTGGACGTGAAACCGCTGGCTGGAATACGCTGAATGGTAAGAATACGATGTCACGGGTGCTGGGACTTATACCTGACGTCACCATCGGGCAAGTGGTTGAAGAGGCTGTAGATCGTTACAGGAAACATCTTCCGGTACAAAATTATGGCACCACCAACCTCAAATCACGTAGCCGCTTCACGCAATATCATTTCAGGCTGGCCCGGGAGCTTAATATTCCTCCCCAGGCAATCGTGTATGCCAATCTACTGGCGTGGGATTACGACGGACTGACCCCTCTCAATCGCCCTCAAAATGAAGTGCAGGAAGTCATATTAGCCTCGCTGAAGCTGCTGGCGGTACAAATTAAACACCTTGAGCCTGATTTCATCATCTTTGCATCCGGAGCCCGGAGAACAGACTACATCATAAAACAGGTGCTTACTGAGCCAGGCGGCTATGAGACTTCTTCAGTTATTCCGGGGAAGCTGTGGGAGTTCAAAACAGGTAATACAATCTGTTTCAGAATTGCCCATCCAAGGGCTATGCGCGGACACCAGAAGTACAGAGATGAGGTGATTGCACGAATTAAGCAACTCTGTACCAAGGGCGGCTAGAGCATTACAGCTTGCTCAGCAGGCCCCCCTTCCCGGAAGAGTACCGGAAAACAGGCAAAGCGGCCTGGTTCTCTATGCTGTAGGCGACACGTTCGATTCGGCATTGCCAGGCTGGAGATTGCAGCTCATTGCACTCCGTGAGCACAGGATATGCACAGGGCGTGAATTTCAGGCACAAAAAAACCACCCGTAGGTGGTTTCACGACACTGCTTATTGCTTTGATTATTCTGCTTTTTCCCATGGTAGCCGGAGTGGGACTTGAACCCACACAGCGCGAACGCCGAGGGATTTTAAATCCCTTGTGTCTACCGATTCCACCATCCGGCCAGGGAAGAAAGTGGAGGCGCGTTCCGGAGTCGAACCGGACTAGACGGATTTGCAATCCGCTACATAACCGCTTTGCTAACGCGCCGTAAAACTTTTCAAACTGACACCCGCTACTGCGCATGTCTTTAATCTGGAGCGGGAAACGAGACTCGAACTCGCGACCCCGACCTTGGCAAGGTCGTGCTCTACCAACTGAGCTATTCCCGCATGTCATCAAGTAAATGTCTAACCGCTTGATTTCATTATCGTCCGGCTTGCTGTGCCGCCGTTCGATGCGTTGCATTCTACTGATATGACGTTATGAGTCAACGTTATTTTTTGCATCCCCGGATCGTTTGCTGAAAATTACGGCGAAACGATCACTGATCAAGCAAATCCCCGCGCGCAGCGTTCAAATATTGCAGCATTGACCACAGCGTCAGCACTGCCGCCACCCACAGGAGACCAATCCCCGCCCACTCAACCCAGGCGTTCGGACGCCACAGCATCCAGACCAGCGCCGCCATCTGCGCCGTCGTTTTCACTTTTCCAATCCAGGAGACCGCCACGCTGCTGCGTTTCCCCAGTTCCGCCATCCATTCGCGCAGCGCAGAGATAATAATCTCACGGCCGATCATGGTTGCCGCAGGCAGCGTCACCCACCAGGTATGATAGTGCTCAGCCACCAGCACCATCGCAATCGCGACCATCACTTTATCCGCCACCGGATCGAGGAAGGCACCGAAACGGGTGCTTTGATTCCAGCGGCGCGCCAGATAGCCATCAAACCAGTCTGTTACCGCTGCAATAAGGAAGATCAATGCGCAGGCAAAGGGTGCCCAGACAACCGGCAGGTAAAACGCCAGCACAAAGAACGGGATGAGCACGACACGAAAAAGAGTGAGCAACGTAGGGATGTTATATTGCATAGTGACGGTAACTATTTGTTGTCAGTAAAATTTAGCTCTATGTTGCTACAGAGCCCTCAATGTTTCAACGAGTAGTAGATCTTTTCTGCCAGCCCTTGCGAAATACCCGGCACTTTTGCAATTTCCTCCATGCTGGCGTTGAGTAATCCTTGCAATCCGCCCATATACTTCAGCAGCATCTGGCGACGTTTTGGCCCCACGCCTTCGATCGTCTCGAGTGAGCTGGTGTTTTTCACCTTCGCCCGTTTTTTGCGGTGACCGCTGATGGCGTGATCGTGCGATTCATCGCGAATATGCTGGATGACGTGCAGCGCCGGAGAGTCCGGCGGCAGGCTGAAGCCCTCACCTTCCGGCTCGAAGAACAGTGTCTCCAGACCGGCCTTACGATCGGCCCCTTTTGCGACGCCCAGCAGCAGCGGATGGTTTTTATCCCAGCTGACATCAAGCGATTCAAATACCGCTTTCGCCTGGCCGAGCTGCCCTTTCCCGCCGTCAATCAGGATCACATCGGGGATCTTGCTCTCTTCTATGGCTTTACCATAGCGACGACGCAGCACCTGATTCATCGCCGCATAGTCATCGCCCGGCGTGATGCCGGTGATGTTATAGCGGCGATACTCGGCGCGCAGCGGACCGTTAGCATCAAACACCACGCAGGACGCGACCGTCTGTTCACCCATCGTATGGCTGATGTCGAAACACTCCATCCGTTTCACTTCCGGCAGCTTCAGCAGCGCTGCCAGGGCCGTTAAACGCTGGTTCACCGTCGACTGCTGCGACAGCTTCGTGCTCAGCGCCGTTGCCGCGTTGGTTCGCGCCAGCTTCAGATAGCGCGCGCGATCGCCGCGCGGTTTGGTTTGAACATTGACCCGGCGCCCCGCCAGTTCAGAGAGCGAATCGGCCAGCAGGGTTTTATCGTCAAGATTAAAATCGAGCAGGATCTCAGAAGGCAGCGTGCGCATCTGGCTCCCCTGCAGATAGAACTGGCCGACAAAGGTTTCCACCACTTCACCCAGTTCGGTACCGCCAGGGACCTTCGGAAAATAGCTGCGGCTGCCGA
The DNA here is from genome assembly GCF_019584525.1 of Enterobacter sp. EC_50. NCBI lineage: Bacteria > Pseudomonadati > Pseudomonadota > Gammaproteobacteria > Enterobacterales > Enterobacteriaceae > Enterobacter > Enterobacter sp. EC_50. Next base: position 44,917 of record NZ_VDAF01000017.1, read on the forward strand.
GCACTTTGCCCTGGCGAATAAACAGCACGTGCACGCAGGCCATTCCGGCGTCAAAGGCCACGCCGATGACGTCGAGATCGTCACCGGTATTTGAGACAAACTGTTTCTCCGTGACTCTGCGCACCGCCTGGATTTGGTCGCGGATACGCGCGGCCTCTTCGAACTCGAGTGCGGCGCTGGCTTTTTCCATCCGCGCAATCAGCTGGGTTAAGACCTGATCGTCCTTGCCGGCTAAGAACAGGCGCACATAATCTACCTGCTGGGCATACTCTTCTTCACTCACCAGCCCGGCCACGCACGGTCCCAGGCAGCGGCCAATCTGGTACTGCAGGCACGGGCGCGAACGGTTACGGTAAACGCTGTTTTCACACTGGCGGATCGGGAAGATTTTTTGCAGCAGCGCCAGCGTTTCTCGCACGGCATAGCCGTTGGGGAACGGCCCGAAATATTCACCCTTCGCATGTTTTGCACCACGGTGCATGGCGAGGCGCGGATGGGTGTCGCCGCTCAGAAAGATAAACGGGTAGGATTTATCATCCCGCAGCAGGACGTTATAGCGCGGCTGGTAGAGCTTAATATAGTTGTGCTCAAGCAGCAGCGCTTCTGTCTCCGTGTGCGTGACGGTAACATCAATATTCTGAATGAGTGAGACCAGCGCTTCGGTCTTACGGGAGGCCAGGTTACTGCGAAAATAGCTGGAGAGACGTTTTTTAAGATCTTTAGCCTTCCCCACATAGATAACCGTACCGCCAGCGTCATACATGCGATAGACGCCAGGCTGGCTGGTTACGGTTTTCAGAAATGCTTTTGAATCGAACACATCACTCACTGACTTAACAACGTCTCCGCATTACACAAACCATGTCGGATGGCCAGATGCGTCAGTTCGACGTCACCATGAATGTTCAGTTTACTGAACATCCGATAACGATAGCTGTTTACCGTTTTCGGGCTGAGATTCAGCTGTTCCGAGATCTCATTCACCTTCTGACCTTTGGTGATCATCAGCATAATCTGCAATTCACGCTCGGACAAACTGGCAAAGGGTGATTCGGTTTTCTCGGGCTCGATCTGACTCAGCGCCATCTGCTGAGCGATGTCGGACGCAATATAACGCTGTCCGGCAAACACGGAACGGATAGCATTGACGACTTCCTGCGGTGCAGCACCTTTACTCAGGTAACCCGCGGCCCCCGCCTGCATCACTTTCGCGGGCAGTGGATTTTCGGTATGCACCGTCAGCATGATGACTTTGGTGTCTACAAAGGTACGCGCGATTTTGCGTGTTGCTTCAAGACCACCGATACCGGGCATGTTCATATCCATCAGCACCACATCGGCGGAGTGGGTACGGCACCATTTTACCGCATCTTCGCCACAGCATGCCTCACCGGCAACTTTAATACCTTTAATATCTTCAAGAATGCGTCGTATCCCTGCGCGCACCAGTTCGTGGTCATCAACAAGAAGGACGTTGATCAAAGGAAATGTCTCCAGAATAGGGATAACGCTACTGTGTGATAATTTGGTTTATATTAACGGTTTTCCTGACAAGATTAAAACGTTAAAAAACCGGCTATTCGATTTTGCTCTCGTTTTTGGAAATTAGGCTGTACAGGCGGTGGAAAGAGAGCCCGTGCATTCTGGGCTCTTGCAGCTTTTTTTAACCATCTGTATTCAAAAAGTTACAAAAAACGGGCTGGCTTAACCTGCGCAAAAACAGGGTTCAACTTTTTGTAACAATAATTAACGGCAAGCGAACCCGACCTAAACAATTAATAATCATTAAGCGGGTTGAGTTTACCGGTACGATCTGTTTACGCAATTAAACATCAGCGTAAAAGTACGAAAAACAACCGCTGCATTTTTTGCTTCAGCTTGTGGTATACTCCGCCGCCTTGACTTTCGTCGTCGCGCTTTAGCGCCGTTTAATAATGAGGAAAATAAATGAGCACACCTGAATTTGCCACTGCGGAGAATAACCAGGAACTGGCACAGGAAGTAAACTGCCTGAAAGCGCTGCTAACGCTGATGCTGCAGGCGATGGGCCAGGCTGATGCCGGTCGTGTGATCATTAAAATGGAAAAACAAATCGCGGAGATGGAAGACCAGGCTGAATCAGCGGTATTTGCTAACACCGTTAAGCAAATCAAGCAAGCGTACCGTCAGTAACAAAAAACGGCTGGATGCAGTGCATTCAGCCGTTCGCTCGTCTGTCACGCAGAACGTTTTACTGCGTCAAATCAGTCCCGTTGCCGCCGCATAGCACGCGATCTGCGTCTTGTTGGGCGCGTTGAATTTCTTCTGCATATTCTTCTGATGGAAGTTAACGGTATTCTCTGAGATCGAGAGAATGATCGCTATTTCCGCTGACGTCTTCCCTTCCGCAGTCCATTTCAGAATTTCACGCTCGCGCTTGCTGAATTTCATTTCCGGCGGCATGACCATCTCATCGTCAAAACGCATCAGCGAGGTTAAGGCCATTTGCACCAGCATTTGCAACCGCAGCTCTATTTCTTCATGGGCTAATGGCCCTTCCTGTACACGCGTACGAGACACTGACAGGAAACCAAGCGCATGATTTGGCAGCATCAGGCACTGCGTTATTCCCGAGCGTAAACCGTGATCCTGGGCGCTGTGCCATAATTCCTGCGCCTCGGCGAATAATGCATCTGTCCAGGGGAGATGGCCCTGAATGAAATTCTCCGGTTTTAAAACCGGATCAATCGCGAAATAGTTCGCGGATTGATATTGCGCCATCCACAACTTTGGGTAAGTGGTTTGCAGGGAGATTTTAGGGCGGGTAAATGGCACGGGATGGCGCACGCAGAGCGCGTAATAATCGAATTCCAGCGCCTGAGTTTGTCGCTCCAGCTCCTGATATACCTCGGCGGCACAGGTCAATTCCTGAAACCGGAGGGAGCAATCCCGTCGCCAGGTGAAAAAGTCTAAATCCTTCATACTTACTAAATGAAGCCTCTGAACAGATAATCATTATTATGGTGAATATAAGCTAACACATAAAACTTTTTTCTAGCCACAAAATATCGGCAATAGCACAATTAACTTTACTATCGATAAGGTTTATCCGATCTGGATGGAATAAAAAAACAGAAGCCCTCGCGCAGAGGGAGAATAATTTGCTCCAGAGTCAATTTCTGGAGCAAAAGCGTGCAAAAATGCTACTGCATAAGGAATTTTTCAAGGAATTGACGGGTTCGCGGCTGTTGAGGGTTAGCGAACAGGCTTTTCGCTGGCCCCTGCTCCACAATCCGTCCCTGATCCATAAAGATGGCTCTGTCAGCGACATCGCGCGCAAAGCTCATTTCATGGGTCACGATCACCATCGTACGCTTCTCCTGTGCCAGCTGGCGAATGGTGTTCAGCACTTCGCCCACCAGTTCCGGATCGAGCGCAGAGGTCGGTTCATCAAACAGGATCACATCCGGGCGCATCGCCAGCGCGCGCGCAATCGCCACGCGCTGCTGCTGCCCGCCCGACAGGCGACGCGGATAGCTGGTCTCTTTCCCCGCCAGCCCGACTTTGGCGAGCAGTTCGCGAGCCCGCGCGGTCGCTTCCTCTTTAGGCTCACCTTTGACGATCACCGGCCCTTCGATGATGTTCTCCAGCACCGTACGATGCGGGAAAAGGTTGAAGTTCTGGAAAACAAAGCCGACATGCTGGCGCAGGCGGCGAATCAACCCTTTCTGTTGGCTGATGGATTTCCCGGTATCAATCGTGATCTCCCCGACGCGGATGGTACCGCCTTCCGGCTGTTCAAGCAGGTTAATGCTGCGCAGCAGCGTCGTCTTTCCCGAACCGCTCGGTCCAATAATCGCCACCACTTCGCCCTGCTCGACCTCCAGATCGATCCCGTGGAGCACCGTTTGACCGTGGAATTTCTTCACCAGGTTTTTGACGTCAATTGCACTCATTTTGGATCACGCTCCTGGCGGTTAAGCTGGTTTTCGAAGTAGTTTTGCAGAGCAGACAGCACCGTCGCCATCACCCAGTAAATCAGCGAGGCGGCCAGATACATGGTAAAGACCTCAAGCGTACGGGAGGTAATGAGCTGTGCCTGACGGAAAAGCTCCGGAACCTGAATCGTTGCCGCCAGCGAGGTATCTTTCACCAGGCTGATAAAGCTGTTGCTGAGCGGCGGAAGCGCCACGCGTGCCGCCTGCGGCAGGATGGCCCGGCGCAGCGTCTGCCAGTGCGTCATACCGATACTGGCCGCCGCTTCCCACTGCCCTTTGTCAATGGAGGAGATGGCCGCACGCAGGGTTTCGGAGGTGTACGCCGCGGTATTGAGCGACAGGCCAATCATCGCCGCCGGAATCGGATCCAGCTCGATTCCGAACTGCGGTAAGCCGTAGTAGATCATAAAGAGCTGGGCGATAAGCGGCGTACCGCGAAACACGGAGATATAAAAGCGCGCCAGCCAGCGCACCGGCAGGACAGGCGACAAGCGCATTAAGGCCAGTATAAATCCCAGTACCAGCCCAAAGAACATCCCGCCGATACTGAGCTGCAACGTAAATACCGCACCTTTCAGCAGATACGGCAGAGAATCAATAACCAGTTGAATACTTTCTTGCATTATTATTTTTCGACCTGATTTTTAAACGTGAGGATGGTAGGCAAACAGCGCAGGCGCTCCGCCGGTATGGACAAATAAAATCGGCCCTTCATCCTTAAAGCGTTTTTGCGCAATGCCGTCGATCAGTCCGGCCATCGCTTTGCCGGTATAGACCGGATCGAGCAGTATGCCCTCGAGGCGCGCCAGCAGTTTCACCGCTTCCATTCCCTCTTCGTTCGGCGTGCCGTAACCCGGCGCAAAATAGTCATCCCAGAGCAGAATATCGGCCGTGGCTTTCAGCTCCAGCTGCTCTGCGACCGCCTGCTGTAGCGTAACCACTTTCGGCTTCTGATCCGCCACGCTGCGGGACACCGTCACGCCAATCAGTTCGACCTCCGGAAGCAGTTGCTCCAGCCCCACCGCCAGCCCGGCATGGGTGCCCGCACTGCCGGACGCGACCACGACGGAGGAGAGACTCACCGCCCCCTCGCACTGCTGCGCGATTTCCAGCGCGCTTTCCACATACCCCAGCGCGCCCAGCGCATTCGACCCGCCGACGGGAATAACGTAGGGGCGAAAACCCTGCGCTTCCAGACGCGTCGCCAGCTCATCGAGCTGGGCGGTCGGGTCGGTCAGCGCGTCAACCATCTCAACCTGCACGTTAAACAGGTCTAACAGCAGGCGGTTACCGTTGGTGAGATAGTTTTCAGCCCGCGTGCCAATCGGGTTTTCCAGCAATGCCACGCAGTGAAGCCCAAGTTTTGCCGCCACGGCCGCCGTCTGGCGAACGTGGTTGGACTGGATGGCCCCGGCAGTGATGAGCGTATCCGCGCCTTCGCGCAGGGCGTCCGCCGCCAGAAACTCCAGCTTGCGCAGCTTGTTGCCCCCCATCGCCATGGGCGTCACGTCATCACGCTTAATAAAAATATCGCGCCCTAAATAATCAGAAAATCGCGGGAGATACTCCAGCGGCGTCGGCGCGCCGATGAACTCCAGGCGGGGAAAGCGCGTTAAATTCTGTAGTGACATGGATGCTCCGGTAACTCAGACAAAATGTGATATTTTTCATTATGCACGCAGACGCGTAAGAAATAAAAAAGGCGCTTTTAAAAGCGCCTTTTTTTACGTCAGAAACTTATTTCGTGACGTCTGCCCCGAACCACTTCTCGGAAAGCGCCTTCAGGCTACCGTCTTTTTGCATGTCAGCAATCGCGGAATCAATCGCTTTCACCAGGTCTTCGTTACCTTTACGAACGGCCACGCCGGATTCCTGACGAGAGAACGCATCACCCGCTACCGCCAGGGTGTTGTTGGTTTTCTTCACCAGATCCAGTGCTGCCAGGCGGTCAACCAGAATGGCGTCGGTGCGGCCCACGCGCAGATCCTGGTATTTCGTCGGGTCATCATCATAGGTGCGGATATCCACGCCCTGAACGTTCTGGCGCAGCCACTCTTCGTAGTTGGTTCCCAGACCGACACCGACTTTCTTCCCTTTCAGGTCCGCAGCCGTTTTGATGGTGCCTTCGTTGCCTTTCTTCACCAGCGCCTGAATACCGGACACGGTATACGGGGTGGAGAAGTCATACTTTTTCTTACGCTCGTCAGAGATGGTGACCTGGTTGATGACCACGTCAATGCGTTTCGAATCCAGCGACGCCAGCATACCGTCCCATTTGGTCGGTTTCAGGGACGCTTTCACGCCGAGGTGTTTCGCCAGCTCTTCAGCAAACTCCACTTCAAAACCAGTCAGCTTGCCGTCATCGCCCTGGAAGCTGAACGGAGGATAGGTTCCTTCCAGCCCGACCAGCAGCGTACCGCGCTCTTTTACTTTATTCAGCAGGTTTTCTGCGGCGAACGTTTTCACGCTCATGCCCGCAACCAGCGCAACAGCCATAACACCCATCAGCGCCTGACGACCCAGAAGTGCAAATTTCATAAATACCCCGATATAGTGGAATTTTTACGTAGTGTAGAGAAATCGCCTGCAACGTCAAAGGCGACTGCGCTACATCTTATTCTTTTTTAATATATATCAGAAGTTGTTCCGGCGTGGGCTTTCTGCTTTATGGCACCCGGCATTTGTACCTTATATTGTGCGTACTTGCGCAGCGCAATCCGATAGTTGTTGGTGCTGGTCGCAGGCAGCCACGGCTCCAGGTTCTCGTCGAGATAACCGGTTTTGAGCAGATCGCGGGAAATGTTGTTCACGGTCAGATGCTGCCCGAGGCGGCGCAGGCGAACCACGTATTCGCGAACGGTGCCGTGGCTCATCTCCGTTTGTTCAAACAGGAACTGCTTGAAGCCGATAATATCGAAGAAGTCGCTTTGCTCTTTGCAATGGAGATCGCCACAGAAACGGCAAAGCGCCACCCACTCTTTTTGCTCTTCGAGCCATGCTGCTTCGTCCATCAACGTGTCGAGGCGAGAAATCGCGATCTTATTGACGATTTCGCCGCGGCGAACCAGCGTGATACGATCGAGTAACTTGTTACAGTGGGCGCAATGCGTCTGGCTGTGTTTAAAGTCTTTCAGGTAGCGGCTTAAAGGCCGTCTTTTAGATTGCTGCACCGTCATGATAACTCCTGGTTGTCAATACGTTGTGCGGCATTTTTAAGGTGAATCAATCACCTATAACTTACCCAGCTTGGTTCGTAAGCGTTTAATGGCCTGGCTGTGCAGCTGGCTCACCCGCGACTCTCCCACCTCCAGAACAGCGCCAATCTCTTTGAGGTTAAGCTCTTCCTGGTAATAAAGGGTCAATACCAGCTGTTCGCGTTCAGGCAGAGCTTCAATAGCTTCCATGACGCGCTGGCGTAAATTCCCTTCCATTAAATGGTGTAACGGGTTTTCTTGCTGGTGCTCATCCGTCACCAGCTCGATGCTATCGCCATGCTCTTCTCGCCACTCGTCATAAGAGAAGAGTTGGCTATTATTGGTATCGAGCAACATCTGACGATACTCTTCAACAGCAATGCCAAGACGATCCGCCACTTCGGTTTCCGTTGCGTTGCGTCCCAGTTCCTGTTCCAGCTGCCCCATCGCATGCGCCACTTCGCGTGCGTTGCGGCGAACACTGCGCGGTACCCAGTCACGGCTGCGCAGCTCGTCCAGCATCGCACCACGAATACGCTGAACTGCGTAAGTCGTAAATGCCGTTCCTTGCAGAGCGTCGTATCGGTCAACTGCATTCAATAACCCGATACCGCCCGCCTGTAGCAGATCGTCGAGTTCCACGCTCGCCGGCAAGCGCACCTGGAGGCGCAATGCTTCGTGACGCACCAGCGGGACATAACGCTGCCACAGCGAGTGTTTATCCATTACACCTTCAGCGGTATAGAGTGAATTCACGATAAACAGCCCTGCGTTAGTTGAGTTATCGGCATGATTATCCGATTCTGGAGGGGTTTTAATCGGGAGAATAGTGGGTGAAATGGGGGGTTATTTCTGCCTTACTCTTTCCCTGGACCAAATTAAAGGGGTTGGGACGGACCTGACATTCTACTTTTTCGCATCATCATGAGCGTATCCTGTTCTGCAGAAAAAATGATAAAGCCATGTTTTGAATACAATCTAATAGCCTTTTCTCTGATGCTAAGCACTTCAAGGTTGATGTGTTCAACACCCGCCTCTTCAAGATAGCGAATACTGTTTCGCAACAATTGATTCCCGATGCCACATGATTGCCAACCGGGTAGTACAGAGACGTTAGTAATAAATCCGGTCCGATTTTCCTTATTCAGATATGCCGCGACAAGACCAATCAACTGGTTATCGCTCCACGCTTCAAAGGTGCAGCCATATTTTTTAATTTTAGACGCATAGTTTTCAATATTAACCTGCTTCATGAGATGATCGACAAAATCAGATTCGCCAACGCGAAGATGCCCTGCAATTTGTATGGCAGTGGCGGTGTTAACGCGTAATATCATCGCATACTCCTTAACCACTCATAGCCCAGCGATGCTGACAAAAATTGATTACCTCATTTTTACTATTAAACATCAGGACATCAATAATTGAGAGCCAGGGGACAAACTCAGCGCCAAACTGCCGATAACAAACGTATTCTGGTTGGATAAACTGTAAATTGATATCCTGCCGCTGGAAGCTTTCACTATCATAAAGTTCGCGACCGCCAGGCAAGTTGATATAAGTATGCGCCCCCAGAGTAGAGCAAATGGACAATATTTTGTCCTGAGCACGCAATTTATGATCAATGGCAACATCAGACGAGAGCATAATTTCACACTCCAGAGATAGCATCTGACGCAATATCATCAGAGAGTGACATATATAGGCTGACAAATTCTCATGAGAACAATTGATGATCTCTTCAACAACCGGAAATATCGAATGAAAGTAAGGCGCATTACGGTAGGCATCAATAAATTGATTGAGCAAATTCTCACGAATAAAATTATCTGACAAGTGACGATCGTTGATAGCGAGAAAGCGGGAATCCTTCGCTAATGGAAGAGTAATAACGCCAGGTTGGTTGTGTTGCAAAATACGATTGCGATTGATCCAGCCTTGCCTGACGTACTGCACATTGTCAAACAGAACAAAGCGGTCAACCGCTGACATCAGTTGAAAGTAACCAATATAGGGCAGAAAGTAAGGTTGCATTACTGCGATTTTCACAACTGCTAATCCTTATTTATGACTCACTATGTGCGACGCATTGTGGATTTTTATAAAGCGAAAACGTGTTTCTAATAATTTCCACAATCTGGATCTGTTTTTCATATGTCAGGCCGGGATAGATAGGCAGACAGAGAATGCCTCGCGAAATCAACCACGCTACAGGAAGATGTCGGGCATCAGCTGTAGCAAACTGACGATACATCTGAAACTCACTGATCAGAGGATAGAAATAACGTCGTGCAAAAATATTCTGCTGTCGTAAGGTGCTATAAATTTCATCGCGCGCGCTTATAATGCTAGCATCAAAGAGGACCGGGAAATAGGCGAAATTCCATTCAATCGAGTTAGCTGGGGTTATATAGCGAAGTTCCGGCAGCCATTCATCAAGCAGCTGTACATACTTCAGATAGATCGCTTTGCGTTCTGCAAGAGCCGCGTCAATATGCTGCAACTGGAGCAAGCCCATTGCCGCCTGGATCTCATTCATTTTGCCATTGATACCTGGGGCCATGATGGTGACCTCATCGGCAAAACCAAAGTTTTTCAGATAGTCAATTCTCTGTTTGGTTTTACTGTCATGACAAATAATCGCACCACCTTCGAAGGTATTAAATACTTTGGTGGCATGGAAACTCACGACCGAAAGATCGCCATAGTTCAGGACACTGGTATTATTCTCTTTTACGCCAAAACAATGGGCAGCATCGTAAATAACCTTGAGTCCATACGTATCGACAATCTGTTGAATACGTACGGTATCACAAGGAATACCATAACAATGTACCGGTAATATTGCTGACGTTTGCGGCGTGATAAGTGATTCAATTTTCTCAGGGTCAATATTGAACGTATCGGGATCAATATCCGCAAAAACCGGAGTTAGTCCATTCCAGAGCAAACTATGAGAAGTTGCAACAAAGGAATACGGGGTGGTGATCACCTCGCCACGGATCCGCAAAGTCTGCATAGCCGTCAGCAGAGCAAGCGTACCATTCGAGAATAAACTCACGTACTTTACGCCAAGATAACGCGCTAGCGCCTGTTCAAGCTGTTGGTGAAACTCGCCGCCGTTTGTCAGGATCCGGTTTTGCCAAATTTTTTCCAGATAAGGAATAAACTCCTCGAGGGGAGGCAAAAGCGGGCTGGTAACATAGACGTTATCACTCATATGAAAACCTGTGGACTAAGGGGTGGTGTCCTATCATAGCGATGAGCACACAGTTGCTATCGGTAAAACAAGACACCTTTCAGGACTCAATTACCCAAACGGCTCAGCTTTCCGGGTAAAAAACGCCCCGGAAAGCACCCTTTGTTACATAAACAGCCCGCGGATAACCTCAGGGATGGACTCCCGATCGTAAATGAAGGTGCTAATCTCCCGCTGACTAACCACGTATCTGTCGGCATTAACGATTTCGTTCTGCCAGACCTGAGGGTCAGCTTTAAGGCGCCGGAAGGGGAGATTGTTGTGCAATGAAGGGACATCGCTAGCCAAGATCGCTATCCCACAGGCTGCGAGCTGAACCGCCTGATAGTCATCTTTAAAACGGTTGTGGTCGCAGTTCAGCCTGAAAATAATTGCTATGTCGGCTCGCAACTGATGCAGCTGTTCAGGTGACATCCGTTCCTCTTGCCAGCGAACCGTTTCTGCGACCATCGGTAGCCACGCCGCGGGCCAGGCCCCCAAAATGATCCAATCCACCCTGGCGTGCGTGGCGGCGATAACCCGGCTAATAAATTCTCGCTCTTTTACGGATAATGCTTCCGGTATACACAAAACGCGTCTGCGTTCGGCCGACGTCGGCCTCGACTGTGCCACCCATTCACACCCTAGCAACACCGGCAGACACGACACCGGCCTTTTTCGTTTGCTTAACTGGGCTGCACGCTTTGCAGACCATGTAAGCCACCGCGTCACCACGTTTACCTGATCCCGATCGTTATTGTCTGACCCGGCTGAATCCGCCAGCGCATAAATTCGCAAAGGGATAATCCGGCTCACGGCCGCAAGACGTGCTGAAAGAGCCTTATCCGGGGCATGGGTTAGAACCACAATTTTCGGTACGAGACGCAATATTTCTGGCACGGTAAGGTCGGAAGAATCACGTATCAGGCAGATCGCGTTATCTGTCGACAGATTCTGCAGCAAGTCGGCTATACGTTTCGAGTATTCGCAGTCCTCACCATTTTTCAGCAACAGAACCTTCGCGAGCGTCAAGGAGAGATTGTCAGACACGTTGGTCGTAAGAGGTCCATGGCGGAACAATGGACGTTGTAGACTGAGATAGCGGTTATAGGCCGGATCGTCAGTGAAAACCTCCAGCATCTCAGCGAGTAATGTCTGGCGCTGCGAATTCTCACTGACGCACACCGTTTCAAGAAGCTGTGTATTGTCCGATACCACAACACTGAACGGCGACCAGACGGCAAGATAACCAGCCCGTTTCAACTTTAGAGGCAGAATAATATCATTGACGTGCTGGTCGTCATATTCAACCGACAGCCCACCGACCCGTTGCCATGCTTCGCGCTTGACCAGCAGACAGTTGCTGCTCAGGATGGAATAGTTTTGCTCGCACTGGTAGCGTGACAGCTCGCCTTCTGTTTGCCAGGGTTCCCCTTGACCAACATGCCCAACCCAACCATCGGCCCCAGCGATCATTCCCGCACTCAGCAACCGTTGGTCGGCGGTGATAAATTTTGGTCCTGCGCTTCCTATTTCAGGGCGAATTACATGACTAAGCAATGTCGTCAGCCAGTTTTTCAGTACAAAAAGCGTTTGGAGATCCAGAAGTAAAATAAAATCACCAGCCACATTTTGCGCCAGGAGGTTCATACGACTTGCGTAATTTTGCTCAGCGCCACAGACGATCGCCGTTAGTGGCATCACCTCCTGCATCTGCTTGATGAGATCAATCATTTCTGCACTGGTATTTTCGACAACCGCCAGCAGAATCTCTTTGTTCTGCCACTCGGTATTACTTATGAGACTCTCAACGCAGCGGATCAGTCGCGTCGGATCGTCACCCGCATCAAGCAGAATGCTGACTTTTTCACGTTCTGGCTGTGGATAGCTAATACGCCATGTCAGATTTTTTTTCTGTACGGCGCGGGCCTGAGAAAATCCACGATGCTGCAGATAACGCTGGAGAATCTGTGCTTCTTCGAGCGTAGACGGGAAATCAAATACTGAGGCAGGCACCAGGGTAATAATATCCGTAATATGCCCAATACAGCCCGTTCCCCATTGCAGCAAGTAATCGATCAACGCGTCAAATTCGAAAGACTGATTGAATTCAGGGTTAAATTTTCCCGTGGCCAGCCAGCTCTCGCGCCGGAACCAGACGCGTCGTAAATAGCGGTGAGGCGCAGCGAGGAATAGATCGAGATTGAAATCCGGTTTCCGTACCGGAGTGATTTCACCATCATCAGCGCGCACTGCCTCATCCGTATAAATGGCCTGACATTCCCCGGCCTTCGTGAGCATATTACGCATCAACCCAATACTTGCCGCAGTATATTCAACACCCGCGTCGATGCAATGCAGCCAGTCGAAGTCCTCAGTTTCAGCCAGTTGCCTGACAGCACTAACCCAGCTATCTACCGTAACCGCGCGAATATCCATAGTCGTAGCGTGATACCCAGGTTCTGGCGCAACAAGAAGAATCGTGCGTGAATCAACACCCTGACGGGTAAGTGAGGCGACGGATGCTTCGATAGCGCTCACCTGCGCATTCAGGCAAAGAATAACGTGTAGCAGACGAGTTTCTGCTGTAACCGTAGTCGGCAGAGTACGGTGAGAAATCCAGTGGCTGAATGAGTTGCGCTCCTTTACCTCATCGTGCTGCTGCGCTTTTGCTTGGGTTAGAAACAGGAAGTGCTCAAACTGGGTTTCCAGAAGTCGCCTTTTGGCCAGAACAACGTCGCGGACAATCGGTAGACCTTCCCGAATGACGTCCAGTGCTTCCGGAGAATCGGAGTAACCGAAACCGGCACCACCAATATCCTGTAACGATTGCTCGTTCAACGCATAATGCTCATAGCCTGGAACAGACAGCGAAACGACCGGGCAGCCACATAGCATGGCTAGCAGGCAGGTGCCAGACGACTCATAGGTGTAAAGCACCCGCCCGCGTTTCAGAAGCATCGCCAGTTCGCGTAATGACAAAGGGTTGCGCATTGACAAAATAGTGATGTTTTCTGGTAACCCAGATAAATCAAGCGCAGATTCAGGGATCCTGTTCAGGTAGAGAAAGTCTTTATCTTTAATTGGCTGGTCATCCTGAAAGAGTGAGAGGTCATAACATTCAATCCCCAGAATATTCGGATCGGGTTCTTTATCTGCAAACTCAGGGCGATACCAGAAAAAGAGATCGTCGGCACCGGCATCAATGGCATTTTGCATGATGACCCCTTCCCTGTTTAGCATGTAGCGGACGGTTACCGGCGCAGAAAAAGGATTTCCCGTAGTGACCTCCGGGTAAACAGCAATCCATGACCTGCCGCTGGAGATGACCTGTTCATAGGCTTCTTCCGTGAGCGCTGGCGCATTCCATTCGGGGTTGACGGTACAGCCAACCATCCAGGCGCGACCACCACGCTCATTGATCATATGGCATAAGCGGTGAAGCACCTGAATGCCCAACGACGATTCACGGTAGTCCGGTGCGGCAATCAGGTAGGGAGAATGAAGATCTATATGCATAGTCATTGTGCCAACCAACCTTGTTGCCAGTCATTGAGTCCATTTTCGCGCAGATACCAGTTGCGCTGTACGGCATTTCGTAATTCATCCCCCTGGCGGCTCCGGTAATCCGCGTCATTGAGGTAGGACTGAATGGCTTTCATCCAGTCTTTAAAACGGTTTTCAACTAGGGTCACCGGTAGTCCACAACGGTACGGAGCAATATCCGTGGCAACGATCGGTACTCCACAGGTACCAATTTCCAGCAGCCGTAAATTACTCTTGCATTCATTGAACTGATTGATTTCTAGAGGAACCAGTGCCAGATCGAGATTCAGATTGGCCAGCTTTTCAGGGTACATTTCGAAAGGAACGCCAGGGTGAAACTCACAATGGACATTACGCGGCTTCATTCCCATAAACACCCATTCAACGTCATTCTCCAGCGCCTTAATCAGAGGTAGCAGTATTTGGAGATCCCCTGCATGGGTACTCCCCCCCGCCCAACCAACGCGTAATTTTTTACCTACCCCCCGCTGACTCAGCAAATGCCCCCACTGGTCGGGAGCAAGGCGGTTCTGCGCAATGCGGATATCATGATGGAAACGGCTATAGGCTTCAGCAAGCGGCGCCGTTGAGACTACAATTCTGTCTGCGCTTTCGAGTATTTTGCGGAAGCTCTTGACCATGTGTTGCGGGTAGTTTTCACGATTACCATTTTTCAACGGCACGTTAAGTAAGAAATCATCGTACTCAATGATAACTTTGGCATTACAGACCTCACGCAGTTGCTGAATAATGTTCGGGAAACGGCTCCCGGTGAGTGACTCAAGTAAAATCACATCTGGCTGAAGTTGCGCGGCTTCCATGACTGAAGGAATGCTGTTCACCATACCGCCCTCCAGCATATGATGACGCTCCAATGCTTTAAACGGCTGCATAACCCGGTGATGCCCGCAGCCATTCCAGTCAACATGATGCGCCAGCACAACTGGTACAGGACGTCCCGGAAGAGGGGCATGCAGACGCGCACTGTTTTCACTCAGGGTGAAAAGCGCGCCGGATTTTTGCATGAGCGGATGATATGAAGGATCTATGAGCAGCTCGGCCTTCCACTCGTTACGCAACTGTGCGTAGTGTTCCAGCATCGGTCGTTCGGGAACCTGGTATTTATTGGCCAGAAGGCGTGTCGCTCCGCCCATATGTTGAACGCGCGAATAGGGTGTCCAGACGTTTAAATAGCCCTGCTTTTGCAGCCTTATTCCAAGATCAACATCGGCAAAATAGACGGGATAACGTTCTTGCGTAAATCCATTAAGCGCGAAAAACACATCTTTTCGTAGCATCATACAAGAACCACTCACTGCCGTTACGTTATGCGGGGCGTAAAGATAGTCGTGAAAACCTGAGTCAGCCCCTCCCGCTCCGGCAAAAGCAACCTCCACACCGTTTTGAACGCCAGTCAGGTAGCCACCATGCTGGATCCGGCCATCCTTAAACTCTAGGCGAGCCCCTACCACGCCCACCTCTGGGCGTAATGCGTGTTCCAGTAACGCTTCCAGCCACGCGCCATCAATGATTTCACAATCATTATCAAGGAAAACGAGAACATCTCCCCTCGCCTGCTGCGCGGCGGCGTTGCCCATTTCAGCAAAATTGAATGGCTCGTCATAACGCAATATCCGTACCTGCTCCAGCCCAAGACTCGCTAAATCGCTCAGGAACTGACAGGCATCGCCCTCTACTGACTGGTTATCAACAATCATCAGTTCATAGCGAACGTAGCGGGTCTTTTCCATCAGACTTTCAATGCAGTTCTTTAGTAAAGCAAATCGATCGCGCGTGGGGATAATAATAGAGACCATCGGCTGGGCATCCCAGTGATAGCGAAGGCGCGGTAGAGCTTTAACGGCTCCCGGCTCATAGGAGGCAGAAATACCAAGTCGCGTAAGGTGGGCCAGTACGCCGTTCCGATGCTGCTCCATAAGACCTGGCTGCTCAGTCCAGCGTTGCGCAGGTTCAGAATTGCAGAGCAGCACTTCAGGCACATGCGTTAAGACACTGGTACCCTGCAGCTCGACCAGACGCCAGAGCAAATCGATAAAAGGCGTATAAGCAAAGAGAGGGTTCAGCCCACCAGCGGCCTTTGCCGCATGGCAATCAATTAGCAGCGCCTGTCCAATATAAGGCTTACTGCGCAGGAGATCGATATTAACTCCGGGGCGCAAGGTAACAATCGGTTCATCGTTTTCGGCAACCGTCATTTCATCACAATAGGCGACACTTGCCTCCGGGTAATGAATTCGGTGCTCAGCGAATCGCAGCAGCGCGTCATCTAAAAGGGTGTAGCCCGCAGGGAGCATTAGGAACGCCTGAGCAGGGCTGTTTTCCAGTAACGCATTAATATCGGAAATAGAATACGCCACCTCTATAGAGATAGGCACTAGCGATTGAGCGAGCGCCGATGCATGGGTAATCTGGTACTCTTCAGTCGTTTTATTCTGCGCGAGGATAACAACACCAAGTCTGGCTCTGTCCGGAAAGGCATCAGCACAGGCACGTAAAGCCTCGCGACGCGCGCTCGTGATATTTCGATCCTTTATCCAGCGAGTAATAGAGTAGTTTTCGCTCTGCTGGAGCAACAGCGCTTTGCTGTGAAATGCCAGCGCATAGCGATCTTTTTCAGAAAGCGTATAAGGCCTTTGCGACACAGGAAAATCTAGCACAGTGAGAATATTCTGCTCAAGGCTCCAGCGTGATACGAACGTCTGATGATTTTTATGCACCCATTTTATGGCATCTTCATAGCCGTCGGTCAGCAGTTGAATCCACTCGTCTGCCCCCGGGCAAAAACGCAAATTTACCCCGGAGAAATAGTTAGCTTCATAGTACGCAAGATTTGTATCGCTCAAATACCCTTCAACGTAGTTCCCGTGCGCTAAAAAGACCGGTACACCGAGAACAAGTGCTTTTGGAACATACTGTTCATCCGTGATAATAACGTCATAACCCGCGAGCCACTCTGGTTCAATACGCCCGGATTGAGCACTTAAATCGAGCCATTCAATGTATAGCTGCGACTGGGCTGCGCGCTGCTGAACTTCATACATTTCAGCGGACATTTTATCCGCGATATAGAGAATTCGGCGCAACTCTTGCGCCTCACGATCAGCATAATCTTCGCAGTAAGCGTCCGGCACGAGCCACGGCATCAGGTGTAGCTTGTCTTCCTCGATCCCCGTCTGTAGCAGGATAGTCTGCGTAAACGCCGACAGGCCAAGCACTCGTGTTGCCAGAGCATTCTCCAGCTCGGCGCCCCATGGAATATAAAGATCATTGTAATCACTATAATGACGGAAGATAAAAGAGCCCGCCGTTTTCTGCTCATACAGAGCAGTAAGCAGTTTCTCGCAAAAAAAGCCTTTAACGACCCATATAACGTCATAGCGTGCGGCCAGTTCTCCCGCATTCTCTGTAACAATCGTCAGGTCTCCAGTTGCCTGCAGTCTGGCCATTTCTGGCTGAAGACGCTTCCCAATAAAGGAGGTACATAGAATCACATGCCATTCCCGTCTTAGCAGGGCATCAGCTATGTCGAGCACTTCCGTGCACGAAGCAGACCATGCGTCCAGTTTGTCTACACTTATCAGAATTTCAGGCATTTTTTATCCTCAACGCCGCCACAAGGACGCCTACAGTTCTATTTTCAGTAATGCAATATTGTGAGGGAAAGAAGAAGGTTTAAGAGAAAAAATAGCTTGGATAATTGGGCTTAAATCTGGCGATTGGGAAATAAAAAAGGCATCCGAAGATGCCTTTTTGGCGTTATCAGAATTAACGCAACAGGGACAGCATGGTCTGTGGAACCTGGTTGGCCTGCGCCAGTACAGAAGAGCCAGCCTGCTGCAGGATCTGTGCGCGGGACATGTTGGACACTTCAGTCGCGTAGTCGGAATCCTGAATACGGCTGCGGGCAGCGGACAGGTTGTTCACGGTGTTGTTCAGGTTGGTGATGGTGGACTCGAAACGGTTCTGAGAGGCACCCAGCAGGCTGCGCTGGTTGTCTACAGATTTGATTGCCGCATCGATGTCTGCCAGCGGGTTACCATCGGTAGTACCACCGGAAGTCACGGTACCGCTCAGAACGTCGAAACCTTCTGCAGCAGTAGAACGTGCATTACCATTGATAGTCTGACCAGTGGTAACAGAGGTTGCGCCGGAGGCGTTGAACAGGTTATAGGAGTTAGAGCTGCTCAGGCTAATAGAAATGGTTTCTTGATCCTTAGAACCTACCTGGAAGCTGTAGCTGCTGGAGCCAGTGCCAGTGTTCAGCACTTTAATACCATTGAAGTCAGTCTGAGTCGTCACGCGGTTTACTTCTTCCATACGCTGGTTAACTTCAGCCTGGATGGAATCGATGTCGGAAGCAGAGTTAGAGCTGTTCTGCGCCTGAACGGTCAGATCACGGATACGCTGCAAGTTGTTGTTGATTTCGCTCAGTGCGCCTTCTGCCGTCTGCGCCAGAGAGATACCGTCGTTGGCGTTACGTGCAGCAACGGTCAGACCGTTGATGTTAGAAGTGAAACGGTTAGCGATCGCCTGACCAGCAGCATCGTCTTTTGCGCTGTTGATGCGCAGACCGGAGGACAGACGCTCAATCGCGGTGCCCAGAGAAGACTGAGATTTGCTCAGGTTGTTCTGAGTCATCAGCGACAGAGTGTTAGTATTAATCACTGCCATGATAAGTATCCTTTAATTGATTATGAGTTCCGGCTAGCTGCCAGGGGCTTCATCGCCTTCATAAAGGTTATCGACAGGGCATTTACAAACTTTAGATCTTTTGATCTTTTTTTCTTTTCTTATTTCATCTTGATTTTAAAAGAAAAAAAGCGCCGACATGCGGCGCTTTTTGTCTGTCATAACGGCGATTAACGCAGCAGGGACAGCATGGTCTGTGGAACCTGGTTGGCCTGCGCCAGTACGGAAGATCCAGCCTGCTGCAGGATCTGTGCGCGGGACATGTTGGACACTTCAGTCGCGTAGTCGGAATCCTGAATACGGCTGCGGGCAGCGGACAGGTTGTTCACGGTGTTATTTAGGTTGGTGATGGTGGACTCGAAACGGTTCTGAGAGGCACCCAGCAGGCTGCGCTGGTTGTCTACAGATTTGATTGCCTTATCGATGTCTGCCAGTGGGGTAGAACCTGCTGCGGTACCACCTGTACCACCGGTTACCGCACCGTGCAGAACGTCAAAACCTTCTGCTGCAGTCGTACGTTGGTTGCCGTTAACAACATCACCAGAAGTCATCGCTTTGGTGTTCAGCGTCGCGCCGGTGTTGCCAGCAGCTGCCAGGTTGAAGCTATCGCTAGAACTCAGAGTGATACCGATAGTTTCATTATCTTTAGAGCCAACCTGGAAGTTGTAGGTGCTTGAACCTGTACCGGTATCCAGAACTTTGATACCGTTGAAATCGGTCTGCTTGGTCACACGGTTCACTTCTTCCATACGCTGGTTAACTTCAGCCTGGATGGAGTCGATGTCGGAAGCAGAGTTAGAGCTGTTCTGTGCCTGAACGGTCAGATCACGGATACGCTGCAGGTTGTTGTTGATTTCGCTCAGTGCGCCTTCTGCCGTCTGCGCCAGAGAGATACCGTCGTTGGCGTTACGTGCAGCAACGGTCAGACCGTTGATGTTAGAGGTGAAACGGTTAGCAATCGCCTGACCAGCAGCGTCGTCTTTCGCGCTGTTGATGCGCAGACCGGAGGACAGACGCTCGATCGCGGTGCCCAGAGAAGACTGAGATTTGCTCAGGTTGTTCTGAGTCATCAGAGACAGGGTGTTAGTATTAATAACAGCCATGATGTATTCCTTTGAAAAAGTTATCAGATTTAGGCATCTGCCTACGGCTTTCTCACCGTCAATGAGGTTATCGACCGCCCTTTCTCAAGCTTTAGGAAAAAAAATCATTTTTTTAAACCTGTAAACTGCCCGAATTTCTCCCTCTTTATTTACGCATTGTTTTTTTTAAATAACGCTAATCTTTTTCTCGTTTCTGCCGATAGACCATCCAGCGATTGTCTCAATAAAGGATGAAAAAATGGCAAGTATTAGTTCACTCGGCGCAGGTACTTCACTGGACCTCAATACGTTGTATGACAATTTACAGACAGCTGAGCAAACCAAGCTAAAGCCTATCACTACCCAGCAAACGTCATATAAAGCCAAGCTGACAGCATGGGGGGTGGTGCAGACAGCACTCACTAAATTACAGACTGCTTCAGATGCATTAAAAAATACCTCTGCTATTGCACAATCAAAGGTTTCCAGCACTAACACAGCGTTTAGTGCGACGCTTGCCAGCAGCGCAGCTGCAGGATCTTATTCCGTTGAAGTAACGCAACTGGCGGCAGCGCAGTCTCTGTTGAGCCCTAAAGTCGGCAGCAAGGATACAGAACTCGGCGACAGCAGCATGAGCACGCGCACCCTCACAATCACTCAGCCGGGGCAGAAAGATCCGTTAACAATCACCCTGGCGAGCGATAAGACAAGCCTTGCCGATGTGCGTGACGCTATTAACGCCAAGCAGGGAAGCGTAAGCGCCAGCATCATCAAAGCGGATGACAACAGTTATTACTTAGCGCTGACTTCCCGTGATACCGGTACAGCAAACGAGATGACCATTACGACGGATGATAGTCAACTGGCACAATACGTCAGCTACAATCCATCCAGCGCCACCAATGTGATGAGTGAACAGGTTCCAGCTGCCGACGCTAAAGTCAATATCAACGGTATCGAGATCGTTCGTAGCAGTAATGCCATCACGGATGCACCAGAGGGCGTTACCCTAAACCTGACGAAGACCAATAAAGGCAGCCCGGAGACATTGTCAATTGTCAAAGACAACCAGCCAATGACCGATGCCATTCAGGCTTTTGTGGATGCGTATAACTCTCTGCAGACCACCATTGCCAATCAGACGAAATATACGGCGGTCGATCAGGGAAGCACCAACCAGGACAGCAGCAATGGCGATCTGTTGGGCGACGGAACGCTACGTAATATTCAGACCCGCCTGCGCTCGATGATTTCGGCTAGTCAGGGCTCAGGCGATCTGGCCACCTTATCGCAGATTGGGATTACGCAGGATATCACCGGTAAGCTGACGGTGGACAGTACCAAGCTCAACAAGGCACTGAACGAAAAATCGGCCGACGTCGTCGCATTCCTGTCCGGCGATGGAAAAACCACCGGTTTTGCCACCCAGACCAGCAGTCTGCTGAAAGACATGCTCGGAACTGATGGTTCCGTACAGAATGCCACCGCGGGCATCAACAAGACGCTGAAAAAACTGTCGGACGAATACGATCGCGTAAACGCGCAGATCACTGCCACCATGGCACGTTATAAAACGCAATTTACCAGTCTGAGCCAGCTTGTCTCAAAGATGGATCAGACCGGAAGCTATCTGACCCAACAGTTCAACGCCATGAACCGTTAATAAATGATGAATTGAGGTTTTACCATGTATACAAAATCGGGAATTCAGGCATATGCTCAGGTCGGCGTTGAATCGGCCGTTCTGAGTGCCAGCCCACATCAACTGGTTGTGCTTCTTTTTGATGGCGCATTAAGCGCCATGAAGAAAGCCATCATTTTGATTGAACAAGGTGATATTCCCGGTAAAGGGCAGGCCATAAGTAAAGCAATCAATATCATCAGCAACGGTTTGCAGTCAGGTCTAAACCATGAGGTCGGTGGCGACCTGGCGGCAAATCTCGATAGTCTTTATGACTATATGACCAGGCGTCTTTTACAGGCTAATCTTCATAACGACATCAATGCCATTAATGAAGTAGTGGAGTTACTCAATAACATTGCTGATGCCTGGAAAGAGATAGGCCCTCATTCTCAAAACATGCGGGACAATTACTAATGGACGTCCATCTCAGCTTGCTCCAACATTATCAGCAGTTATTAACAACCAGTAACATTATGCTTGTTCTCACCCAGGCGGGGCGCTGGGATGAGCTTATCGCTTACGAAGTTGACTACCTGACATCAGTTGAAAAACTGACTATGTTCCAGGATGCCAGCGAAATTCCGCCTCATATTCAGGCTCAAATACGCCCTATTCTGAAAAAAATACTCGATAATGAAATCGAGTTGAAAACCTTGCTGCACCAGCGTATGGAAGAGCTGAAAGCATTAGTTGGACAGACGTCGAGACAACATAATCTGAACTCAACATATGGACGTTTATCAGGAAATGTTCTCTTTCCATCAGATCTCTAGTCTGAATATGGTATTTTGCGGATGAATAAAATTTTGTTATTTCATCCGCGTTTTATTCTCATTTCACCCATACTCACTGTGTTCTCAATATGGAGCACGGACGATGAAAAACCCCACCCTGTTACAATGTTTTCACTGGTACTACCCTGCTGGCGGTGAATTGTGGCGAGAGGTCACGGCGCTAGCCCCCAATCTTAACGAAATCGGCATTAACATGATCTGGCTCCCGCCCGCCTATAAAGGTGCATCCGGCGGGTATTCTGTCGGCTATGACTCCTATGACCTGTTCGATCTGGGCGAGTTTAACCAGAAAGGCAGTATCGCCACGAAATACGGTGACAAAGCGCAGCTGCTGGAAGCCATCGACGCCCTCAAGCGCAACGACATTGCCGTGCTGCTGGACGTAGTGGTCAACCACAAAATGGGCGCCGATGAGAAAGAGCCTGTGCGCGTTCAGCGCGTGAACGAGCAGGATCGCACGCAAATTGATGACGAGGTCATCGAGTGCGAAGCCTGGACCCGCTATACCTTCCCTGCCCGCGCCGGGCAATATTCGCAGTTTATCTGGGACTACAAATGCTTCAGCGGCGTCGACCACATTGAAAACCCCGATGAAGACGGCATTTTTAAAATCGTCAACGACTACACCGGCGAAGGCTGGAACGATCAGGTTGATGATGAGATGGGTAACTTCGACTATCTGATGGGCGAAAATATCGACTTTCGCAATCACGCCGTCACCGAGGAGATCAAATACTGGGCCCGCTGGGTCATGGAACAGACGCGCTGCGACGGTTTTCGTCTGGACGCCGTCAAGCATATTCCCGCCTGGTTTTACAAAGAGTGGATTGAGCACGTCCAGGAGGTCGCCGACCAGCCGCTGTTTATCGTGGCGGAATACTGGTCTCACGAGGTGGATAAACTTCAGGCCTATATCGACCAGGTCGAAGGCAAAACCATGCTGTTTGATGCCCCCCTGCAGATGAAATTCCACAAGGCGTCACGTCAGGGCCGGGATTACGACATGAGCCAAATCTTTACCGGCACGCTGGTGGAAGCCGATCCGTTTCATGCGGTGACCCTCGTCGCGAACCATGACACCCAGCCTTTGCAGGCGCTGGAAGCCCCGGTCGAAGCCTGGTTTAAACCGCTGGCGTATGCGCTGATCCTGCTGCGGGAAAATGGCGTGCCGAGCGTCTTTTATCCTGACCTCTTTGGCGCCAGCTATGACGATACGGGTGGAGACGGTGAAACGTACCATATTGATATGCCTGTGATTGAGCAGCTCCACGAGCTGATCCTCGCGCGCCAGCGTTTTGCCCACGGCGTGCAGACGCTCTTTTTTGACCATCCTAACTGCATCGCCTTCAGCCGCAGCGGCACGGAAGACGATCCTGGCTGCGTGGTGGTCATGTCAAACGGGGACGACGGCGAGAAGGTAATTTGCCTGGGGGAAAACTACGGCAACAAAACGTGGCGTGATTTTCTCGGCAATCGCGAAGAAACGGTCACCACGGCGGCGGATGGCGAAGGGACGTTTACCTGCAAAGGCGGAAGCGTGAGCGTGTGGGTAATTGAGGATGCGTTGTAGAAACAATGCCGGGTGGCGGCTTCGCCTTACCCGGCCTACAGGAAGGCACTTTTGTAGGCCGGGTAAGCGTCAGCGCCACCCGGCAACAAACGGCTACGGTAGTTTACTCTCCAGCGGATGCTTGCTCAGGTAATCGGCACACTCAACCGTTGGGCGATCGACCTTCTGCAGCTCCAGCCCGTCGTACTCAAGCGTCGAGCCATCGCGCTCCAGCGGATAGATATCCAGCTTGCGCGTCACGTTGTAATAACTGTCTGAACGCAGCATGATTTTACCCGGCACGGCAATCACGCGCTGCCACTGACGGCAGTCCAGCGTATCGCCCTCTTCCGTCACCACCAGCGTGGCAATCGCTTCAGGGCTGACCATTTTGCTCTGCGGCCCTTTTGACTGCCAGTATCCCGCCAGATGCGCCGGGACAGGATGCTTGATCACCTCTTTATAATTATCGACCTGAACGCACCCGGTCAGTGCCAGCAGCGCGCCAGCAATTGCTATTTTTTTCATCATCTTTCCTGCATTCGAAGAAAAAAATATTGTGGCATTAAAGCGCTGTGGCTGCCAGCGAAGATCGACAGGTCTTAGACCTGCATCCCCATCACTTCCTGATAAGCCGACACCAGCTTGTTACGCACCTGGATCCCCATCTGCAGGGAAACCGAGGCTTTTTGCAAATCGGTCATCACATCATTCAGCGCCACGCCCGGCTCGCCGAGGGTGAATTTCTCTGCCTGCGTGCGCGCTGCGGTCTGGGTATCACTGATACGGTCAAGAGCGGCATGCAGTTGCCCTGCAAAGCTGATGCTCGGCTGCTGATCTGCCACATTCTGATTACGGGCCGTCATCGCCGTTGCCTGCAGCTGACTGATTACCCCTTCAATGCCCTGTATAGCCATGACTCTCCCCTGGATGGTTTTTTACGCGGTCAAGACTAACAGCTTGTCAATAAGATAATGGCGGTAAATAGCATGAAAAAACCAGGTTATTTGACGCATAGAAAATCACGAATCATCAAATAATGGCAGGGCCATCAATATGGAACATTTGTCGTGTTTGCCGACCCGGGAGTCAGTTTTGTTTCTCTACACGAATAACGTAAACCACCAGGATTTAAGAGGTGCGCAATGAGTGCAACAGCATCGACAGCGCCGCAGAATAAATCACTCGAGTGGATGAACCGCCTTCGCGCGAATCCTAAAATCCCGTTGATCGTGGCAGGCGCTGCCGCAATTGCGATCCTTGTAGCGATGGTCCTGTGGGCGAAAAGCCCTGATTACCGGACGCTCTACAGTAACCTTTCCGATCAGGATGGCGGCGCCATCGTCACCCAGCTGACCCAGATGAACATCCCTTATCGCTTTGCCGATAATGGCGGTGCGCTGGAGGTCCCGGCAGATAAGGTGCACGAACTGCGTCTGCGCCTGGCCCAGCAGGGGCTGCCGAAGGGCGGCGCGGTAGGCTTTGAGCTGCTGGATCAGGAAAAATTCGGTATCAGCCAGTTCAGCGAGCAGGTGAACTACCAGCGTGCGCTGGAAGGTGAGCTGGCCCGCACCATTGAAACATTAGGCCCGGTGAAGAGTGCCCGCGTGCACCTGGCGATGCCAAAACCTTCCTTATTTGTCCGCGAACAGAAATCGCCTTCGGCTTCCGTGACCGTGAACCTTGAGCCAGGCCGCGCGCTGGACGAAGGGCAAATCAGCGCGGTGACGCATCTCGTCTCCAGCGCCGTGGCCGGTCTGCCGCCGGGTAACGTGACGCTGGTTGACCAGAGCGGTCACCTGCTGACGCAATCCAATACCGCCGGTCGCGATCTGAATGACGCGCAGCTGAAATATGCCGCCGATGTGGAAAGCCGTCTCCAGCGCCGTATCGAAGCGATCCTGGGTCCGGTGGTGGGCAACAGCAACGTGCACGCGCAGGTCACCGCGCAGATCGACTTCTCGAATAAAGAACAAACCGAAGAGCAGTACAGCCCGAACGGCGATGCGGCGCAGGCGGTTATGCGTTCGCGCCAGATCAACACCAGCGAGCAGATTGGCGGCGCAAACCCGGGCGGCGTGCCGGGCGCGCTGTCTAACCAGCCTGCCCCGGCTAACGCGGCGCCGATCTCTACGCCGCCGGCCAATCAGCAGAACGGCCAGCAGAATAACCAGCAGACCACCTCAACGGCGACGAACAGCGGTCCACGAAACAGCAGCCGTAACGAAACCACGAACTACGAAGTGGATAGAACGATTCGCCACACTAAACTGAACGTGGGCGATATTCAGCGTCTCTCCGTTGCGGTAGTGGTGAACTACAAAACGCTGGCGGATGGCAAACCGTTGCCGTTGACCGCCGAACAGATGAAGCAGATTGAAAACCTGACCCGTGAAGCGATGGGTTACTCCGAGAAGCGCGGCGATACCCTCAACGTGGTGAACTCACCGTTCAACTCGGTGGAAGAGACCGGCGGTGAACTGCCGTTCTGGCAACAGCAGGCGTTTATCGACCAGCTGATGTCCGCAGGACGCTGGCTGCTGGTGCTGATTGTCGCGTGGCTGCTGTGGCGCAAGGGCGTTCGTCCTCAGCTCCAGCGCCGTGCTGAAGCCGAAAAAGCGGCTCGCGAGCAGATGAATGCGCGTCAGGAAACGGAAGAAGCGGTTGAAGTGCGCCTCAGCAAAGATGAACAGATGCAGCAGCGCCGCGCTAACCAGCGCATGGGTGCCGAGGTGATGAGCCAGCGCATTCGCGAAATGTCAGATAACGATCCGCGCGTCGTGGCGCTGGTCATCCGTCAGTGGATGGGTAACGAACATGAGTAATACGCTTACGGGCACCGATAAAAGCGTCATCCTGCTGATGACCATTGGCGAAGATCGCGCGGCGGAGGTGTTTAAACATCTCTCCCAACGGGAAGTGCAAATTCTCAGTGCGGCGATGGCCAACGTGCGTCAAATCTCCAACAAGCAGCTGACCGAAGTGCTGTCGGAGTTTGAGCAGGAAGCCGAACAGTTTGCCGCGCTGAACGTCAACGCCAACGACTACCTGCGTTCCGTGCTGGTCAAGGCGCTGGGCGAAGAGCGTGCCGCCAGCCTGCTGGAAGACATTCTGGAAACGCGCGATACCGCCAGCGGTATCGAAACGCTTAACTTTATGGAACCGCAGAGTGCCGCGGACCTTATTCGCGACGAGCACCCGCAGATTATCGCCACCATCCTTGTCCACCTCAAACGTGGTCAGGCGGCCGATATTCTGGCGCTGTTCGAAGAGCGTCTGCGTCACGATGTGATGCTGCGTATCGCCACCTTCGGCGGCGTTCAGCCTGCCGCGCTGGCGGAGCTGACCGAGGTGCTGAACAACCTGCTCGACGGCCAGAACCTCAAGCGCAGCAAAATGGGCGGCGTGAGAACGGCGGCGGAAATCATCAACCTGATGAAAACGCAGCAGGAAGAGGCCGTCATTACGGCGGTTCGCGAATTCGACGGCGAGCTGGCACAGAAAATCATCGACGAGATGTTCCTGTTCGAAAACCTCGTCGAAGTGGACGACCGCAGCATCCAGCGCCTGCTCCAGGAAGTGGATTCCGAGTCGCTGCTTATCGCCCTCAAAGGCGCCGAGCAGCCGCTGCGCGAGAAGTTCCTGCGCAACATGTCTCAACGTGCGGCCGATATCCTGCGCGACGACCTTGCCAACCGTGGCCCGGTTCGTCTGTCTCAGGTGGAAAACGAACAGAAAGCCATCCTGCTTATCGTTCGTCGTCTGGCGGAAACCGGCGAGATGGTGATTGGCAGCGGAGACGACACCTATGTCTAATGAGCTGCCGTGGAAGCGCTGGACGCCGGACGATCTGGCCCCTCCCCTCTCCGAGTTCACGCCAGCCGTGATCCCGACCGAGGCGCTTGACCCGGACGTCGAGCAGCCCGAGCTGAGCGAAGAGGAGCAGCAGGCGCAAATGCTGGCTCAGCTGCAAATGCAGGCGCACGAGCAGGGCTACAATGCCGGTCTGAACGAAGGCCGGCAGAAAGGCCACGAGCTGGGGTATCAGGAAGGCCTGGCGAAAGGGTTAGAGCACGGTATCGATCAGGCGCGCCAGCAGCAGGCGCCGATCCATGCCCGCATGCAGCAGCTGGTCAGCGAGTTTCAGCACACGCTGGACGCCCTGGACAGCGTGATTGCCTCGCGACTGATGCAGATGGCGCTGGAAGCCGCGCGTCAGGTGATCGGCCAGACGCCGGTGGTGGATAACACTGCGCTGATCAAACAAATTCAGGGTCTGCTGCAGCAGGAGCCGCTGTTCAGCGGGAAGCCGCAGCTGCGCGTCCACCCGGACGACCTGCAGCGCGTGGAAGAGAGCCTGGGCGCGACGCTAAACCTGCACGGCTGGCGTCTTCGCGGCGATCCGTCGTTACATCACGGCGGCTGCAAAGTCTCAGCCGATGAAGGCGATCTGGATGCCAGCGTCGCCACCCGCTGGCAGGAACTGTGTCGCCTGGCGGCACCGGGAGTCGTCTGATGACCGCACGCCTCACCCGCTGGCTCACCACGCTCGACAACTTTGAGACGAAGATGGCGCAACTGCCCTCTGTTCGTCGTTATGGGCGGCTGACGCGCGCCACCGGTCTGGTCCTGGAGGCCACCGGCCTGCAGCTTCCGCTGGGCGCGACCTGCGTGATTGAGCGTCAGGACGGTCTTGAAACGCGTGAAGTAGAAAGCGAAGTGGTCGGGTTCAACGGCCAGCGCCTGTTCCTGATGCCGCTTGAAGAGGTGGAAGGTATTCTGCCCGGCGCGCGCGTGTATGCCAAAAACACGTCCGGCGATGGGCTGCAAAGCGGGAAACAGCTGCCGCTTGGTCCTGCCCTGCTGGGTCGCGTGCTGGACGGCAGCGGGAAGCCGCTCGACGGGCTGCCCTCCCCGGACACCACCGAAACCGGCGCATTAATTACCCAGCCGTTTAACCCCCTGCAGCGTACCCCTATCGAGCATGTGCTCGACACCGGCGTGCGACCGATTAACGCCCTGCTGACCGTGGGACGCGGGCAACGTATGGGCCTCTTCGCCGGGTCAGGCGTGGGTAAATCCGTCCTGCTCGGCATGATGGCGCGCTACACCCAGGCGGACGTTATCGTCGTGGGCCTGATCGGCGAGCGCGGTCGTGAAGTAAAAGACTTTATTGAAAACATTCTGGGTGCGGAAGGCCGTGCCCGCTCGGTGGTCATTGCCGCACCGGCGGACGTGTCGCCGTTACTGCGTATGCAGGGGGCAGCCTATGCCACCCGCATCGCCGAAGATTTTCGTGACCGCGGCAAGCACGTGCTGCTGATTATGGATTCGCTGACCCGCTACGCGATGGCGCAGCGTGAAATCGCGCTGGCTATCGGTGAGCCACCGGCGACCAAAGGCTACCCGCCTTCGGTCTTCGCCAAACTCCCTGCCCTGGTGGAACGCGCGGGGAACGGCATCAGCGGCGGCGGCTCCATCACTGCGTTCTATACGGTGCTGACCGAAGGCGATGACCAGCAGGATCCGATTGCCGACTCCGCGCGCGCGATCCTTGACGGCCATATTGTGCTGTCGCGTCGTCTGGCCGAAGCCGGACACTATCCGGCGATAGATATTGAAGCCTCTATCAGCCGCGCGATGACGGCGCTGATAACCGAGAAGCACTACGCCCGCGTGCGTAACTTTAAACAACTCCTCTCCAGCTTCCAGCGCAACCGCGATCTGGTGAGCGTGGGGGCGTATGCCAAAGGCAGCGACCCGATGCTCGACAAAGCGATTACCCTGTGGCCGCAGCTGGAGGCATTTTTGCAACAAGGCATTTTTGAACGTGCCGACTGGGAAGATTCAATTCAGGCTCTGGAGCTGATTTTCCCGCAGGTGTAACACAGGTGGAGGGCGAAGGTCATGGCGCAAAACAGCGCGTTATCAACGCTGAAAGATCTGGCTGAAAAAGAAGTTGATGATGCCGCATTGCAGCTTGGCGCAATGCGACGCGGGTGCCAGCAGGCTGAAGAACAGTTGAAGATGTTAATCGACTATCAGCATGAATATCGCACCAACCTCAATACCGATATGACACAGGGCATTGGAAGCCAGCGCTGGATTAACTATCAGCAGTTTATCCAGACGCTGGAGAAGGCGATAGATCAGCATCGCCAGCAGCTTCACCAGTGGACCCAGAAAGTCGATACCGCGCTGAATTTCTGGCGCGAGAAGAAGCAGCGACTGCAGGCCTGGCAGACCTTACAGGACCGACAGATTGCGGCAACGACCCTGGCGGAAAACCGCCTGGATCAGAAAAAAATGGATGAGTTTGCCCAGCGCGCATCAATGAGGAAACCGGAATGATCACACTGCAACAACTGCTGATGAGCGACAGCGACCTGTCAGGCGGTACGCAGACAGGAAAAGGCACCGACGGTGCACAGGACTTTCTCGCGCTGCTCGCGGGCGCCCTGTCGGACGCGACGGGCAAGGGCAACGATGCGCCCCTGACGCTGGCTGACCTGAAAGCCGCCGGCAGCAAGCTGTCCCACGTTGCTCAGGACGCCAAAGGGGATACCACCCTGCAGGCCAAAATTGCCGACCTGCTCTCGCGTCAAACTGCGCTGAATGGCGATGAAACGTCGTCCGTCACGTCGCTTGATACGCTGGTATCCGGGCTGGTGCCGCTGTCAAAGGGTGATGCCCTGAAAACGCTTAATGCGGTCAACAGCAAAGATGACGGCAAAAGCGAGCTGAGCGAAGAGGAGCTGGCCGGGTTAAGCGCGCTGATGGCCATGCTGCCGCACCAGCAGACCAGCACCTCACGTGCGGCAGGCAGTGACGGTGTGTCCGCCACCGCAACGCTGAGTTCAGCGGCGCTGACGCAAAACGGCGCGGGCCAGCCGTCCCTGAACGCGCTTCCGGGAAGCCATGATAAAGCCCAGAGTGCTGCGCCTTATCAGAGCCAGGCGAAAAACAGCGACCCGGCCCTGTCGGGTAACGCGCCGGCCACGCCGGCCGTGGCCGCAACGGCAGAGAAGCAGGAGCTTGCCAGTTCCTCCTCCTCAGCCTCACCGACGGCAACCCTGGCACCGATTATGTCCAGCCATGCGACCAGTCAGACGGCCGCCACCGTCGCCACCGCGCCGGTGTTAAGCCAGCCTCTGGGTACGCATGAATGGCAGCAGTCCCTGAGCCAGCACATCACCCTGTTCACTAAACAGGGCCAGCAGACAGCCGAGCTGCGTCTGCACCCGGAAGATCTGGGTCAGGTGCAAATTTCGCTTAAGCTGGATGATAACCAGGCACAGCTGCAGATGGTTTCTGCGCACAGCCATGTCCGTGCGGCGCTGGAAGCCGCGCTGCCGGTCCTGCGAACCTCACTGGCGGAGAACGGCATTCAGCTTGCGCAAAGCAGCGTCAGCAGCGAGAGCTTTGCCGGGCAGCAGCAGTCCTCATCCCAGCAGCACCAGGCTTCGCGTTCCGGCAACACCGGCGGCTTTAATGACGAGAGCGATGAGTTACTGCCTGTCCCTGCCGCTCTGCAATCCGCCGCGCGCGGTAACAGTGCCGTAGACATCTTCGCCTAAACGCCAGAGGTAGCGTGATTATCCCCGTCTTTTCCACGCTTTGACGACAGCAGGACACGGGATAATCACCTTATTAAGCTGTACCGAAACAGGAAGCTCGTATCAGATGACTGACTCCGCTATCACCAAAAAAAGTAAGCGTTCCATCTGGATCCCGCTGCTGGTGTTGATCACGCTCGCCGCCTGCGCTACCGCGGGCTATAGTTACTGGCGTATGCAGCAGGAACCTTCGACCGCTGCGGCCAAAGCCGAACCTGCACCACCGCCGGCGCCGGTATTTTTCCCTCTGGACACCTTCACCGTGAACCTCGGTGACGCGGATCGTGTGCTGTATGTCGGTATTACGCTGCGCCTGAAGGATGAAGCCACGCGCGCGCGTCTGAATGATTATCTTCCGGAGGTGCGTAGCCGCCTTCTGCTGCTGTTCTCTCGTCAGGACGCTTCGGCGCTGGCCACCGATGTGGGTAAGCAAAAGCTGGTCGACGCCATTAAACAAACGCTGGCGACCCCGCTGGTAAACGGCCAACCTAAGCAGGAAGTCACTGACGTTCTGTATACAGCCTTCATTCTGCGGTAACGACATGGGCGACAGTATTCTTTCTCAGGCAGAAATCGATGCGCTGCTCAACGGCGACAGCGATAAAAGTGATGATCCGCAACCGGGTATTGGCGGCGATAGCGATATTCGTCCCTATGACCCGAATACCCAGCGTCGCGTGGTACGTGAACGTCTGCAGGCGCTGGAGATCATTAACGAACGTTTTGCACGTCAGTTCCGTATGGGGCTGTTTAACCTGCTGCGTCGTAGCCCGGATATTACGGTCGGTGCGATCCGCATTCAGCCGTATCACGAGTTTGCCCGCAACCTGCCGGTGCCAACCAACCTCAACCTGATTCATCTGAAGCCGCTGCGCGGCACCGGTCTGGTGGTGTTTTCGCCAAGCCTGGTGTTCATCGCGGTGGATAACCTGTTCGGCGGCGACGGGCGTTTCCCGACCAAAGTAGAAGGTCGCGAATTCACCCACACCGAACAGCGCGTCATTAACCGCATGCTGAAGCTGGCGCTGGAGTCCTACAGCGACGCGTGGAAAGCGATTAACCCGCTGGAAGTGGAGTACGTCCGTTCTGAGATGCAGGTGAAATTTACCAATATCACCACCTCCCCGAACGATATCGTCGTGAATACGCCGTTCCACGTGGAGATCGGTAACCTGACCGGCGAGTTCAACATCTGCCTGCCGTTCAGCATGATCGAACCGCTGCGCGAGCTGCTGGTTAACCCGCCGCTGGAGAACTCGCGCAACGAAGACCAGAACTGGCGTGAAAACCTGGTCCGCCAGGTCCAGCATTCGCAGCTTGAGCTGGTGGCGAGCTTCGCCGATATCCCGCTGCGGTTATCTCAGATCCTGAAATTACAACCCGGTGATGTTTTGCCGATAGAAAAACCCGACCGCATTATTGCCCATGTGGATGGTGTCCCCGTGCTGACAAGCCAGTACGGCACGATTAACGGTCAGTATGCGTTACGCGTTGAGCACTTGATCAACCCGATTTTGAATTCGCTGAATGAGGAACAGCCCAAATGAGTGACATGAACAATCCGTCCGATGAAAACAGCGGAGCACTGGACGATCTGTGGGCTGACGCGTTAAACGAGCAAAAAGCGACCCCGGCCAAAAGCGCAGCGGATGCCGTATTCCAGCAGCTTGGCGGCGGTGACGTCAGCGGCACGCTGCAGGATATCGACCTGATTATGGATATCCCGGTTAAGCTGACCGTTGAGCTGGGACGCACCCGCATGACCATTAAAGAGCTGCTGCGCCTGACGCAGGGCTCCGTAGTCGCCCTTGACGGTCTGGCCGGCGAGCCGCTGGATATTCTGATCAACGGCTATCTGATTGCTCAGGGTGAAGTGGTGGTGGTGGCCGATAAATACGGCGTACGCATCACCGACATCATTACCCCGTCTGAACGTATGCGTCGTCTGAGCCGTTAAGCATGAAAACCCAGGCAACAGTATCGCAACCTTCTGCCGTTCCCGGCTCGCCTCTGCTCCAGGTGAGCGGGGCGTTGTTCGGTATTATTGCCTTTATTCTTATCGCCGCCTGGCTGGCGAAGCGCTTTGGCCTGGCGGGGAAAACCGCCGGTGCCCGCGGGCTGAAGGTCAGCGCCAGCACCACGCTGGGGCCGCGTGAACGCGTGGTCATCGTCGAGGTGGACGATGCGCGCCTGGTCCTGGGCGTCACGGCGTCAAACATCAGCGTGTTACATAAACTGCCGCCCGCCCCTGTTGTGGTGGACGAGCGTGCAGAGGCCCCTGCGGATTTCCAGTCCGTGATGAAGAGTTTGCTTAAGCGTTCCGGGAGATCCTGATGCGCCGTTTGTTATCCCTGACGCTTGCGGGCGTTGGCCTGTTTGCTCCCGCGGTCTATGCGCAACTGCCCGGTCTGGTTTCTACCCCGCTCGCGGGCGGCGGCCAAAGCTGGTCGCTTCCGGTTCAGACGCTGGTGTTCATCACCTCGCTGACGTTTATTCCGGCTATCCTGCTGATGATGACCAGCTTTACCCGCATCATCATCGTTTTTGGTCTGCTGCGAAACGCGCTCGGCACCCCTTCCGCTCCGCCAAACCAGGTTCTGCTCGGGCTGGCGCTGTTTTTGACCTTTTTCATTATGTCGCCGGTGATCGATAAGATTTACACCGACGCCTACCAGCCGTTCAGCGAAGATAAAATCTCTATGCAGGAGGCGCTGGATAAAGGCGCGCAGCCGCTGCGGGAATTTATGCTGCGTCAGACGCGAGAAGCCGACCTGGCCCTCTTTGCCCGCCTGTCCAACACCGGCGAGCTGCAGGGACCGGAAGCGGTACCCATGCGTATTCTGCTGCCCGCCTATGTGACCAGCGAGCTGAAAACCGCATTCCAGATTGGCTTTACCATCTTTATTCCGTTCCTGATTATCGACCTGGTGATCGCCAGCGTCCTGATGGCGCTCGGGATGATGATGGTGCCGCCCGCGACCATCGCCCTGCCCTTTAAGATCATGCTCTTTGTGCTGGTCGACGGCTGGCAGCTGCTGGTCAGCTCGCTGGCGCAGAGTTTCTACAGTTAAGGAACGGCAATGACACCCGAATCGGTCATGATGATGGGCACGGAGGCGATGAAAATCGCGATTGCCGTTGCCGCGCCGCTGCTGCTTGTCGCGCTGGTTACCGGTCTGATTATCAGTATTCTCCAGGCCGCCACGCAGATTAACGAAATGACGCTGTCATTCATCCCGAAAATCATCGCCGTGTTCGTGGCGATTATCGTGGCCGGGCCGTGGATGCTGAACCTGCTGCTGGACTATATGCGCAACCTGTTTACCAACCTGCCGTACATCATCGGCTGACCTGACGATGCTGCACTTCACCAGCGACCAGTGGGTTCAGTGGCTCGGCGTCTATTTCTGGCCGATGCTGCGCATCATGGCGCTGATCTCCACCGCCCCCATTCTCAGCGAGAAATCGATCCCTAAGCGTGTCAAAGTGGGGCTGGGCATCATCATCTCCATTATCGTCGCCCCGTCTCTTCCGCCGGTGGATATTCCGATCTTCTCGGCGAATGCGGTATGGGTGGCCCTGCAGCAGGTGATGATTGGCGTCGCCGTTGGCTTTACCATGCAGCTCGCCTTTGCCGCGGTGCGTACCGCGGGGGAACTGATTGGCCTGCAG
Organism: Enterobacter sp. EC_50; assembly: GCF_019584525.1. Classification (NCBI taxonomy): domain Bacteria; kingdom Pseudomonadati; phylum Pseudomonadota; class Gammaproteobacteria; order Enterobacterales; family Enterobacteriaceae; genus Enterobacter; species Enterobacter sp. EC_50. The sequence continues at coordinate 79,979 of NZ_VDAF01000017.1, forward strand.
ATGGGGCTATCGTTCGCCACGTTTGTTGACCCTGGCAGTCATCTCAACATGCCCGTGCTGGCGCGCATTATCGATCTGCTCGCCATGCTGCTGTTCCTGTCGTTCAACGGCCATCTGTGGCTTATCTCCATGCTGGTGGACACGTTCCATACGCTGCCGATTGGCGAAAATCCGGTGAACAGCAATGCGTTTCTGGCGCTCACCCGCGCGGCGGGGCTGATCTTCCTGAACGGGCTGATGCTGGCGCTGCCGATCATCACCCTGCTGCTGACCGTCAACCTGGCGTTAGGTTTACTCAACCGAATGGCACCGCAGCTTTCGGTGTTTGTCATTGGTTTTCCGCTGACGCTGACGGTCGGAATTTTATTAATGTCATTACTGATGCCACTTATCGCTCCCTTCTGTGAACATTTATTCGGCGAGATATTCAACCTGTTAGCGGATATTGTCAGCGAACTGCCACGTAAATAATAGCCCGCACTGTTGTTACTGTCTTTCTGAGGATATTCCTAAAATAAAACGCGAAAAACATCTTCCAGGATATATCTGACGCGGTTTAATTGTTTCTAACCACCTCACAATACTTAATATTTACTTTACTTTAAGAAGATTCCTGGCAAATTATACGTAACTTTACGGGATAGTGAGTCCGCCTGAAAGTCTTTGTCATGCTCACAGGTTTATTATTTTTTTCCATCCCGTATGGCTGTTTTGAGCTCTCAGGCAGATGGTGAATTATCGTTACGCATTGAGTGAGGGTATGCCATGTCAACGATCATTATGGATTTATGCAGCTACACCCGGCTAGGGTTAACCGGGTACCTGGCAAGCAGAGGGGTAAGAAAGAGAGACATCAACGATGCACACACCGTTGACGAACTCGCAGCCGCTTGTGACGAACTAAAACCAGGCGTGGTGTTTATTAATGAGGACTGTTTCATTCACGATCCAGCCAACAGTCAGCACATTAAGCAAATCATTAATCAGCATCCAAAAACCCTGTTTATTGTTTTTATGGCGATCGCGAATATCCATTTCGATGAGTATTTGTTGGTCCGTAAAAATTTATTGATCAGTTCTAAATCGATTAAACCCGAGTCGCTGGATGACATTTTGGGTGATTATTTGAATAAAGAAGTTAAAAATGTAGGAGCGGTTAACTTACCCACCCTATCATTAAGCAGGACTGAATCAAGTATGCTGCGAATGTGGATGGCGGGACAAGGAACTATTCAGATCTCCGACCAGATGAATATTAAAGCGAAAACCGTTTCATCACACAAAGGAAATATTAAACGGAAAATTAAAACGCATAATAAGCAAGTGATCTACCACGTGGTACGCCTGACCGATAATGTGACGAACGGGATTTTCGTCAACATGCGTTAGTCGCTTAAGAAAAGACCCTGTGCACCCTACCTTTGATCTCTGGCCTGGCCAGAGATTTTTGCTTTTACAGCGGGTGTCGGGCACGCAATGTGCTACCCGACGCCGTGCTAGTCTGCTTTCTCTACAAAAATCCCGTCCGGATGCCCCAGTTCGTTAAAAAACCAAATGCCGAGCGGGTAGTCTTCCAGTGATACCAGGTACATTGTACCTTCGCTAAACTCTTCAATTGCCAGCACCACACCCGGGCGGCGCGGCCCACCGTCCGTTTTAACGGTTACCCGATCGTTGACCTTCATACATTCCTCCTCTGGTTTTGAGCCAGTGTAGAACAAAACGCAAAAACGCACATCGCCGCCCGGCGTGAATGGCGTTTTTATGCACAGGCTATACTTAACCCTGGACACGTTTGCAGGTTGAAAGAGGAGTCCCGCAATGAAGACCGATAAAGAGTACAGCGATACCATCAAGCGCGAAGTCGAGGTGGATGTCGATGCCCTGCTGGCCGCCATCAATGAGATCAGCGAGTCAGAAGTCCGCCGCTCGGACGACAATTCGGACCGCGTCATTGTCAACGGAAGGGATTATCACACCTATCGCGAGCTGGCCGAGGCCTTCGAGCTCGATATTCACGACTTTAGCGTGTCGGAAGCCAATCGTTAGGGCGAAAAAAATCCCGGTCATGGGGATGACCGGGATCAAAACTTGCTTATGCAAGAAGCACTTGAAAATTCGTTACACCAGGAAATCTGATGTACATGCCACACTATCCCCAACGAATTTGTCTGACAAGCATATATTCTTAGGATGAATATAATATTTTTAACATAATGCTTTTGGTTATGAGCAATAACATACGCCGAATGCGGGTTTGCCAGGGAATACTCTCATTTTTCCGGTTAACAATTCGGATATTTTTTAGGAATTTTCTTAGAGAGAAACGCATCCGTCACCAGGAGTCACTATGCCTTCACTGCGGGATACCTTGCTGATTTTTTCCGACCTGGATGGCTCGTTGCTGGATATTCATACCTATGACTGGCAACCCGCCATGCCCTGGCTGGACAGGCTGCAGGATAACCAGATTCCGATCATTCTCTGCAGCAGCAAAACCGCGGCAGAGATGCTGGATATTCAGCAGGATCTGGGGCTGGAAGGCCTGCCGTTTATTGCCGAGAACGGCGCGGTGATTCAGCCTGACGTGCGCTGGGACAATATCCAGCGTCAGATTAGAGGGATGACGCACCGGGATATTCGTCCGCGGATCGAGCAGATTCGCCTGCAGACGGGCTTTAAATTCACCACCTTTGACGATGTGGATGAGCACGTTATTAGCGAGTGGACCGGACTGACGCGCTACCGTTCGACGCTTGCCCGCAAGCACGAAGCCTCCGTCACGCTGATCTGGCGCGATACCGACGAGAACTTGCTTCAGTTTGAAGAGGAACTGGCGCACAGCGGCCTGCAATGCCTGCAGGGGGCGCGCTTCTGGCATATTCTGGACGCCCGCTGCGGTAAAGACGTGGCGGTTAACTGGCTGATTGAACGGTATCGCGAGCAGGAAGACATTGAACCCACCACGCTAGGGCTCGGCGACGGTCCCAACGATGCGCCGCTGCTCGACAGCATGGACTTCGCGGTGGTGATCAAGGGGATTAACCGCCAGGGCATCACGCTACGGGACGATAACCCCGCGCGGGTCTATCACACCCAACAGCCCGGGCCTGCGGGCTGGCAGGAGGGGCTGGATCATTTCCTGTCCTGATCCCGCCACACGACCCGGTTACGCCCGCTCTGCTTGGCCTGATACAGCCGGGCGTCCGCCACGGACTGCAGCTGTTCAAAATCGTAATTGCCCGTTTCATCCGCGCTGCTGACGCCCAGTGACGCGCTGATGCGCAGGGTTGTGCTCTTCTTCACCAGGATCTCCTTACTGTTGATTCGGCAACGAATGCGTTCGGCGACGCCTCTCGCCTCCTCCAGACCAAGACCGGGAAGGACCACACAAAACTCTTCGCCACCGACGCGTCCGGCTACGTCATTCTTGCGTAACGCGCTGGCAATCACGCCTGCCGTATGGGAAAGCACCTTATCACCGGCCTGATGGCCAAAACGGTCGTTGATGTTTTTAAAATAGTCGAGATCGATCTGAATCACCGAGAACGGCAGCGACTGCTGACGACAGGTTTCCGCCAGCAATTTTGCGCGGTCGAACAGCGCGCCGCGATTATTCAATCGGGTCAGCGGATCGTGCCAGGCCTGCCACTGGAGCGAGTGCTGAAGCGTATACATGTTACTCACCATCCGACGGATCACCAGCCACGAGATCAACAGCATGGCGGTAAAGAGCGCCCACAGCAGCGCCAGCACAATGCTGATACTGCCGAAGTCGTCCTGCACCCCTTCGTGCAGGGTGTGGATCCGCAGGACGACGCCATCGAAATGATCGAGCCGCTCCCAGGTGATAAACCGGCTCCCGAGGCGGATACCGCCGCCGGTATCATGCTCAATCGCCTGGGCAATCTGCGCCGTTTCGCGTTCGTCAAACTGGTTAACCGGACTCCCCGCGTGGGCTGAGGTGGCAATCATATTAAGCCTAGTATCGTACAGCTGATACTCCCCCTCCGTCCGGTCTTCCGTCGCGTCGGTCAGCAAACGCTGCATCGTGTCTAATGTTAAATCCATCGCCACGACGCCGTACCAGTAATGATCGAAATAGATGGGAACGCTGGCGGTGATCGTGCGTTCATCCCCGGTCCAGGATGAAGGCGTGGAGATAAACCAGCGCACGGCGCGGGCGCGGTTGTTACGCTCTGACTGCTGGGTAAACCAGGACTGTGTGACCAGATTATAATAGCGGGCGGTAATATCACCCGCCCGATCCGGCGTATCCGTGGAAAGGAAAAATCCGGCGCGGGAGACGTAGATCACCCGCGCTTCCGTTTGCGCTCTCGATGACGCCAGCCTGAGCAGATACCCCACTTCGAGCGCGGCAGAAATTTCATGACTGATGCGTTCAGCGTCCCGATTCAGAAGCGTGGTTTTATCCACGAACGCATCCGAGACCCCGTTGATGGGAAGGGTGCGCTTTTTATCAACGGCGAGCTGCCAGGTGGGGAGCATGCGGACGGTGTTAAAGCGTGACACCGCGTCCTGTAGGACATCAAAGGCCAGCGGCGTCTCGATTGCATCATGCATGCCCTGGCGGAATAACAGCATCCTGTCAACGCTGTTCTGTAACTGCCTGTCCAGCGAACTGGCCACCGTATCCAGATGGTTGCGCTGGCTGGAGATGTACGCTTCTTCCAGTACCACCACCTCACGCCAGGTCAGGAGCGTGGAAAACACCAGAACGATCAGAAAACAGAGATTAACAATCCGCCCCGGATTGCTACGCTTATGCAGCCATTGCAAAAAAGTTTGTCTTACAACAAAGGTATCGCGCTGCACACACACTCCCTGATTACTGCTCTATACCCGAAACCTGAGATAAAAACGCCCGGCAAAGCCGGGCGTTATGTGATTAAGCCTTGTCCCGTTTGTGCTGCCCGTCCCCCGGCTGAAGCTCATCTTCACGGAATGCTTCCCGCTTGATGCTATAGCCATCGTGCCACCGGCATTCCACCATTCCGCTGGAATACCCGGTGACGATCATACGTGGGCCGCCCTTTTTAGGCTTAACTTCATCACTGACCAAAAAGACCATACCTGCCTCCTGTATCAGGGTGAAACTGTTTCAATTTAGACGAGGAATGGTCTTTTTGCATCCTGCCGACGGTAACAATTAGTGCGACGTGCCGCGAATTTTCTCAACCAGCTTCACCGCCGCAACGACGATAGCGCCAATGATAAAGCCCAGCACCAGGTTCAGCAGCGTAGGCAGAATCGCCGCGATAACGGCCCCCTGCGTGGAGGAGAAATGTTCGATGGCATGGTGCAGCGGCGCAATGCCGTGAACCACAATTCCGCCGCCTACGAGGAACATCGCCAGCGTGCCCACCACCGATAAGCTCTTCATCAGCCAGGGCGCCAGCACCAGCAGGCTTTTGCCGATGCCTCTTGCCACCGCGCTCGACTTTTCTTCCAGCCAGTAGCCAATATCGTCCAGCTTGACGATCAGTCCCACCAGACCGTACACGCCCACGGTGACCAGAATCGCGATGCCGGAGAGAATCAGGACCTGATTCAGGAGCGGCGCGTCAGAGACAATCCCCAGCGTAATCGCGACGATTTCTGCAGACAGAATAAAGTCGGTACGAATGGCGCCTTTGACCTTATCGCGCTCGAAGGTTTTCGGATCCTGCGCGGCCAGCGCTTCAAGACGCTGCTGGCGCACCTCCGGCGTATCGCTCTGCTTGCGCGCGCTAAAGGAGTGCAGCACCTTCTCCACGCCCTCGAAGCAGAGAAATGCCCCACCGATCATCAGTAACGGCGTGATGGCCCAGGGGATAAAGGCGCTGATCAGCAGCGCCAGCGGCACCAGAATCACCTTGTTCAGGAAGGAGCCTTTCGCCACGCCCCACACCACCGGCAGTTCACGGTTTGCCCTCACCCCACTCACCTGCTGCGCGTTAAGCGATAAATCATCGCCCAGCACGCCTGCGGTTTTCTTCGCCGCCAGTTTCCCCATCACTGAAATGTCGTCCAGTAGTGTGGCTATATCATCCAGCAATGTTAATAAGCTACTTCCTGCCAAAATCTTAATCCTTCATTTTTTGGTAATTAAGTGAATAGTATGGAGCAAAAGCGCAAACCCGGAAACAGGCACCTTACGTCAACAAAAAATTCACATCAGCTACACAATTAAAGGGCTCGCCAGCGCGATAGTTTTCGCGTTTACTATCAGCGACCTTTTTATTTCGTCGTGAGGGATTATGCGTTTTCGGCAATTGCTACCGCTCATCGGGGCACTCTTTTCGCTGTACATCATCTGGGGCTCAACCTACTTTGTCATTCGCATCGGCGTGGAAAGCTGGCCGCCGCTGATGATGGCGGGCATCCGCTTCCTTTCGGCGGGTATCCTGCTGCTGGCCTTCCTGATGCTGCGCGGGCATAAGCTTCCCCCGCTGCGCCCGATGCTGAATGCCGCCCTGATCGGCCTGCTGCTGCTGGCAGTGGGGAACGGGTTTGTGACGATTGCCGAGCACCAGAACGTCCCGTCCGGGATCGCCGCCGTGGTCGTTGCCACCGTACCGCTGTTTACCCTCTGCTTCAGCCGTCTTTTCGGCATCCGCACCCGCAAGCTGGAATGGCTGGGGATTGGGATTGGGCTGGCCGGCATTGTTCTGCTCAACAGCGGCGGCAACCTGAGCGGGAATCCGTGGGGCGCGGTCATTATCCTGATCGGCTCGATGAGCTGGGCGTTCGGCTCCGTCTACGGGTCGCGTATCGAACTGCCGACCGGCATGATGGCCGGTGCGATTGAGATGCTCGCCGCGGGGATTGTCCTGCTTCTGGCCTCCACCCTGACGGGAGAAAAGCTGACCGCGCTGCCGGACCTGTCGGGCTTTCTCGCGGTAGGCTACCTGGCGCTGTTTGGCTCTATCATCGCCATTAACGCCTATATGTTCCTGATCCGCAACGTCTCCCCGGCGGTCGCCACCAGCTACGCCTACGTTAACCCGGTCGTAGCCGTGCTGCTCGGGACAGGACTGGGAGGAGAAACGCTCTCGCCTGTGGAATGGATTGCTTTAGGGATCATCGTGTTTGCTGTCGTGCTGGTCACGCTGGGCAAATATCTGCTGCCGGCAAAACCGGTGGCCACGCCTTGTGAGGTGGAGAAACCGTAAGCAGGTGAATACCCTGCGTGTCGATCTGCGCGGTCTGACCGCCGCCGCAGATCCACTCTTCCAGCCGTTCGCGCAGATCGGTATCGTTCAGCTTTAGTCTGCCTCTCAGCGCACACTCCCAGACGATCAGCACCCGCCAGCCCTGCGCAATCAGCGCGGTGAGATCCCGTTTGTCGCGCGCGACGTTCTTGCCAATCTTATCCAGCCAGAAATCGGTGCGCGTCGCGGGGACTTTGAAGAGGTAGCAGTCGTGGTGGTGCCAGAAACAGCCGTGGGTAAAGATGATGCACTGCCAGGCGTCGAGGACGAAATCGGGACGCCCCGCCAGGGCGGGATCCTGCACGCGAAAGTCAAACCCTGCCTGCGTCAGCAGCGCGGCCAGGCGCTTTTCAATGGCGGTGTCACGCGTGCCGATGGCACGCATGTTTTTACTGCGCGTGGCCTTATCGTGAACGTCCGTCATTGACGGCCTCACTCTGGCGTAGCGCCACCGCCTGTCTGATGCGCGGAGCCAGCAGTTTTGCGACAGCCGCAAACGCGGGAACGACGACCGAGTTACCAAACTGGCGGTACGCCTGGGTGTCTGAAACCGGAATGCGGAAACCATAGCCTTGCGGCGTTTCAAAGCCCATCAACCGGGCGCATTCCCGCGGCGTTAAGCGCCGTGGGCGATGACGCTGGTTGTGCGGATCGTCGAAATCTTTTTCACCCAGCGCTTTATCCCAGCCTCTGTCGATCAGGATTTCCGCGCCGTCTTTATAGTAGCGAGCAGACAGCGTACGGGTGACGCTGTGCGGATCGTTCGGGTTGACCATCCCAAAACCGAAGCCGTTGCCTTTCGCCTGATGCTTCTTGGCATAGCGGTAAAGGTATTTCCACAGCACCGGGGTCAGGATAAATTTCGCGTCGACGACCGGTTCCAGCAGGTCGGCCACGGTAGGACGGCGCTCGGGATACAGAGAAGGAATATCCCGCAGGGTGAAATCCCCTTTCAGATTGAGATCGCGGCGGAAGCCCACCAGCACGATACGTTCGCGATGCTGGGGCAGGAAATGTTTCCCATCAATGATTTTAGGATCGTCCGCGCCCATGTCCTCTGAATCGGCCACGTCATAACCCAGCTCATCCAGCGTTTGCATGATAATGCGGAAGGTTTTCCCGCCGTCGTGGCTTTTTAAGTTTTTGACGTTTTCCAGTACAAAAATGGCCGGACGACGGGCGTCAATAATGCGCGCCACGTCAAAAAACAGCGTTCCCTGCGTATCGCAGGCGAAACCGTGGGCGCGTCCGAGGGCATTCTTCTTGGAGACGCCGGCCAGCGAAAAAGGCTGGCACGGGAAGCCGGCCAGCAGCACGTCATGCGCGGGGATCGTCTGACGAATATGCTCGTCGGCCTGCTCATCGCTCACGCCGCTTTTATGGCTCAGGGTGACATCGCGAATATCGGCGTTGAAATGATGCTCGTGCGGGTCGCAGTACCAGTTGGCCTTATAGGTCCGCACGGCGTGCTTGTTCCACTCGCTGGTAAATACGCACTGTCCGCCGATAGCTTCAAAACCGTGCCGAATACCGCCGATACCGGCAAACAGATCGATAAACCGGAAGGCATAGTTCGGGTGCGCGGCAGAAGGTCGCGGAAGCAGGTTTTGCAGATAACGAAACTCGCCTTCACTCAGGCGACGCCCTGCTCGCTCGCTGGTCAGCAGACGTTTAAGGATCGCCGGGCTCCAGTGGCTTTCGCCGTGCGCCACCAGCAGACTGGCCAGCGTTTTAGCATCATAGATATCCAACAGCTGGCGCAGTAAGGCCTGCACCGTTGCCGTTGATTTCTCAGCCTGCGCGGGCGCGGGCTCTTTCACTGCTCGATTTTCCTGCATTCTTTTAACCGGAGAGTAAAGACTGGGAACAGATTACCACAGTTCAGTTGCGCAAACTGCGACGGAAGCGGCTCAGCACCTGGCTATCCAGCCCGAGGCAGTCGCCGTGTAATTCGGCGCTGAGTTTCGCCATAAACTGGATCAGGAAATCGGCATTGTGACGTGCCAGTTCGCGGCCCATTTCCGTCTGCATTGTATCAGGCAAACGCAGCAGCTTGGTCTGAAAATGGTCGAGGGCAAATGCCCTATCGTCGAGGGGGCGCGCATCGGCAAAGGGATCGTCCGCGTCAAATAGCGGCACGCCCAGCGCGCCCGAGACGGCAAAAACGCGCGCCAGGCCGATAGCACCTAACGCTTCCAGCCGGTCAGCGTCCTGCACTATTTTGGCTTCCATACTCTGCGGCGCGATTTCGGCGCTAAAGCTGTGCGCCTCAATCGCGTGCGCGACGGCGGCAATATGCTCTGGCGGAAAGTCCGGAAAGTCGCGGCGCAGAATGTCGCTCGTCTTACGCGCGGCGAGCCTTGACGACTGACTGCGTTCGGGATGATTTTTCGGCAGGCTGACAATATCGTGAAAATAGCATGCGGCCAGAATCACCCGCGGCTCGACCGTGTGGTGAACCATGATTTTTTGCGCCGTCATCCAGACCCGTCGAAAATGCGAAATATCATGTGCGGTATCGTCGTTCTGATGATTTTCCTTGAGCCAGCGCTCAAAGCCATGCTGCCACCGGGCCAGTTCCATCGTCATGTCCTGTTGTTAAAAAGAGGATGAATTATAACATAGCCATATTAAATAAATTAAAAAATAGAAATGCGAAATATTTAATAATAATTACACCTTATAAATTCAATTAATTAATTCACAGGAAAAATAAAGAGATTTATAGAAATAATTTGAAATATTTCATCGAATTTTATTACATTTATTTTTGAAACTAAATCACATCTCCTGGAATAGTATCAACCCTGTAATTACGGAGGGTAATTACATATATTCATATAAATTATCTTTAAAGGGAATATATAATGAAAAGAAAAGTTCTGGCAATTCTTGTACCCGCATTATTAATGGCAGGCGCAGCAAATGCGGCTGAAATGTACAACAAAGACGGCAACAAAGTTGACCTGTACGGCAAGGTCGACGCGCGTCATACCTTCTCTGACAACCCTGGCGACGATGGCGATGAAACCTATGTACAGATTGGTTTCAAAGGCGAAACCCAGATCACTAACGACCTGACCGGTTACGGCCAGTGGGAATATAAAACCTACGCTAACGATACCGAAGGCGCGGGTGATAAATCCTTTAACCGTCTGGCATACGCTGGCCTGAAATTTGGCGAATACGGTTCATTTGATTATGGTCGTAATTACGGCGTCGTGTACGACGTTGAAGCGTGGACCGATATGCTGCCTGTATTTGGCGGTGATTCCTACACCTGGACTGATAACTTTATGGTTGGCCGTACCAACGGTGTTGCGACCTATCGTAATAATGATTTCTTTGGTCTGGTTGATGGCCTGAACTTTGCGCTGCAGTATCAGGGTGCTAACGAAGGTGCTAACGCTAACGAAGATCAGGAAGGCACTAAAAACGGTCATAAAGACGTACGCTTCCAGAACGGCGACGGCTTCGGTATGTCTACCTCCTATGACTTCTCTGGCGATCTGTCCGGCCTGAGCCTGGGTGCGGCGTACTCTTCTTCTGACCGTACCAACGATCAGGTTGCCTACGGCAAAGCCGCAGAAAGCATCGGTTTTGCGGGTGGCGAAAAAGCTGAAGCCTGGACCGTTGGCGCGAAATACGACGCAAACAGCGTTTACCTGGCGATGATGTATGCGGAAACCCGCAACATGACGCCAATCGGCAACGTTGGTATCGCCAACCAGACTCAGAACTTTGAAGCGGTTGCACAGTACCAGTTCGACTTCGGTCTGCGTCCTTCCCTGGCATGGGTTTACTCAAAAGGTAAAGACCTGGACGGTAAAGGATTCAATCAGGATCTGGTTAACTACATCGACCTGGGCATGACCTACAGCTTCAACAAAAACTTCTCCACTTATGTTGATTATAAAATCAACATGCTGGACAACGATGAAGCGCTGTATGACGCATACGGTATTTCCACCGACGACATCGTTGGTGTGGGTATGACCTACCAGTTCTAACCTCTAAAAATACCAAAGGCCGCATCTGCGGCCTTTTTTATTTCTTAACGGTACATATTACGGCGCTTCCTGCAGCGCCACGCGGATAAACCCGTTATTCTGCGCCAGCAGCTCATGAGCTTTCCACGCATCCAGCCCTGTCAGCACCATCAATACCGCTGTTTTACAGTGATGGTTACAGCTCTCCAGCGCCGCTTTTGCCTCCGCCCGGGAGCATCCCCCCGCTTCCATTACAATGGCGATTTGACGTTCGGCCCATTTGGTGTTGCTTGCCTCAAGATCCACCCGCAGGTTGCTGTATACGCGCCCGGTTCGAACGGCCAGCCCGGTAGCGATCATCGAGAGGATCATTTTTTGCGCGATCCCCGCTTTGGTGTTGAGGTAGCCGGCCACCACATCGGCACCCAGTTCGGGGGCTATAACCATACTCGCCAGCTGCGCGGCTTCACTTTGCGCATCACCGGTAATCACGGCGACCGGCGAACCCAGCGACCATGCATGCCGCATCGCTCCCCAGACCCACGGCGTTTTTCCGCTGACGGTCACGGCCAGCATCATATCGTGTTCACCAAATTTAATGGCCTGCAGGTCGGAAACGCCGCGCTCGTAGCTCCCTTCCCCCTCTTGTGCCGTTACGGCCATCACAGGGGTTTTGCCCGGCGCATAGTCATCGGCAACCTGTTGCGCGACACGGCCAGACGGCCCCGCCCCGACAATGACCAGGCGACCACCGTGATTGAGGGTCGCGGCAGCGTTATCCACCGCACGGGCAATCGTCTGTAAACAAGGGGTGATAGCAGCAGAAATGAGTGCATCATCCTGGTGAATGACTTTCAGCATGTCCAGCGTGGACAATCTATCGATATTCATCGTGCTGGCGTGCCGTCTTTCCTTGACCGAACCGGTAAGCATAATGCTCATAAACAGCCTCCTTATTATGAGTACCCACACACTATAAAGTGTTTTATATAGATGACCTGCGAGGAGGGTCACGAAAAGAGGACCAAATCCACGCTTTTACATGGCTTTAAGAAAAGTGCGTCATCGGCGATAATTACCCTCTTACTTAATCATCGCGGAGTGTTGATGAGCGATTTGCAGCCTTTCCTTCCGACGCGCAAGCGCCCCATGAAACTCAATACGCTGGTCACGCTGATGGTGTGCGCGATTATCGGTTCAGTTCTGCTGGTGGTTTTTGCGCTCTATTCGGTGCAGATCACCCGCGCAACGCGCGATGATGTCAAAGACACCGCGCTCGGCATTGCCCGCACCCTCGCCGACAGCCCCGAGATCCAGCGCGGCCTGATGCAGGCACCGCAGGAGAACATTATTCAGCCCATCGCCCAGGCGGTGACGAAGCGAAACGATCTGCTGTTCACCGTGGTCACTGATATGCGCGGGATCCGCTACTCTCACCCGAATGAGGCGCTGCTGGGGCTACATTTTATCGGTGACGATTTAACGCCCGCGCTGGAAGGCAAAGAGAACGTATCGGTTAACCGGGGCGCGCTCGCCGAAGCGCTGCGCGTTTTTACGCCCGTCTACGACGCGCAGCACGAGCAGATTGGCGTGGTGGTCGTCGGAATCTCCCTCAATAAGGTTGAAGAGCAGATCGCTCGCGGGCGGCTAAACGCCGTCTGGACCATTTTGTTCAGTATTTTTATGAGTTCTATGGCGATTTGGGGTCTGGTGCGGGTTCTGAAGCGCATTCTGTTCGGGCTCGAACCCTACGAAATCTCCGCCCTGTTCGAACAGCGCCAGGCGATGCTGCAGTCGCTCCGCGAGGGTGTTCTGGCCGTTGATATACACGGACGCGTGACGATGATTAATCAGACCGCCAGAGAAATATTGCTTCTCCCCTCCGGCAAGCAGACCGAAAACACCAGCGCGCCCCTGCTGGCTAGCCTGCGTGACGTCTCGAAGACGGGCGTCGCACGCCAGGATCAGGAGATCAGCTGCAACGGTCGGCTATTGCTGTGCAACATGGTCCCCGTGAAAAGTCAGGATCGGGTGATCGGCGCCATCACCACCTTCCGTGATAAAACGGAAGTCAGCCAGCTGATGCAGCGTCTGGACGGCATGGTTAACTACGTTGATGCCCTGCGCGCCCACACCCACGAGTTTATGAATAAACTGCATGTGATACTCGGCCTGCTGAATATTAAGCGCTACGACAAGCTGGAAGAGTACATTCTCCAGACGGCACATCATTACCAGACGGATATCGGTACGATACAGAGCAAGGTAAAATCCCCGGTGGTTGCCGGGTTCCTGCTGGGTAAAATCAACCGGGCGAAAGAAGCGGGCGTCACCCTGACGCTGGCGGATGAAAGCCAGATACCGGATACCGCAAGTGAAGAGCAGGTCGCGGTGCTGATCACCGCGCTGGGCAACCTCATTGAAAACGCGCTCGACGCGATGGAAGGACAGCAGGAGGGCGAGATCGGCCTGCTGCTGCATTATCAGAATGGCTGGCTCAGCTGTGAAGTCAGCGACGATGGCCCCGGCATTGATCCCACTCAGCTGGAGTCTATTTTTACAAAGGGCTTCTCAACAAAAGGTGAAAACCGCGGCGTTGGGCTGTTCCTTGCTCGCCAGCAGATTCAGAACCTTGGCGGCGATATCTCCGTCGAGTCTGAGCCCGGCGTATTTACCCAATTTTTTGTTCACATCCCCTGGGATAGCGAGAGGAAAATCGCGTGATAAATGTGTTAATTGTCGATGATGACGCCATGGTAGCCGACCTCAACCGTCTGTATGTCAACCGTGTTGAAGGCTTTAGCTGCTGCGGCGTCGCCTCCACGCTAAGCCAGGCCGAGGCCATCATTAATAACCCCAGCCAGCCCGTCGATCTGGTTCTGCTGGATGTCTATATGCAGCAGGATAACGGGCTGGATCTGCTGCCCGTGATTCGCGCATCCGGCCGCCCAATCGACGTGATCATGATCTCCTCGGCCGCCGACGCCGCGACGATCCAGACCTCCATCCATTACGGCGTGGTGGATTATCTGATAAAGCCGTTCCAGTTCCCGCGCTTTGAAGAGGCGCTGAACGGCTGGAAGGCCAAGCACAGCCTGATGGGGTCGCACCAGTATTACGAGCAGGCGGACGTCGACCGGCTGATCCACGGCGGGGCGCCGGAACTGGCGGACAGCAAAAAGCTGCCGAAAGGGTTAACGCCGCAAACGCTGCGCACGATTTGCCAGTGGATTGACGCTCACCCGGAGACGGAGTTTTCCACCGACGATCTGGCAAACGCGGTCAATATTTCCCGCGTGTCCTGCCGCAAATACCTGATCTGGCTGGCGCAAATCAATATTCTGTTCACCAGCATTCACTACGGCGCCACCGGGCGTCCGGTGTATCGCTACCGTCTCCAGCCGGAGCAAACGGGCCTGCTCAAGCAATACTGTCAGTAACGCGGTAGGTATCATCCAGCAGGGTAAAGCGGAAGTGGTGTGCTGAAGAGAACACCACTTCTTTTGTTTTGGTCACAAAGATGGCCTCAATGTCGGGGCGCGCACGCAGCGCGGCACAGCCCTTCTCCACGCCCATGCCGTACATCAGCGTGGTCCAGATATCGCCGTCGATGGAATCTTTCGAAATGATGGTCACGCTGTCCAGTTCGTTGTCCAGCGGATATCCGGTGCGCGGATCAAGAATGTGGTGATAGCGTTTGCCGTCTTGTTCAAAATAGCGCTCGTACGTTCCCGACGTGACGACGGAGACGTTCTCAACGATCATCGTGCCGATCAGCGCATCTCCGGCGAACGGTTTTTTCAGCCCGACGCTCCAGCCCCCTTCCGGCGAGCCTAACGTCTGAATGTTGCCGCCGAGGTTAATCAGCCCCAGCTCCGCGCCCTCTTTATGCAGGTAATCCCGCACCCGGTCGGCGATATAGCCTTTGGCAATCGCCCCCAGATCGATCTCCATCCCCGCTCTGGTCAGAAACACGCTGCTGCTGGCCTCATCAAGGAGAACATCCTCGGGCCGGGTTATCGCCAGCAGCGACGCGATTTCATCGGCAGGCGGAACGCTGTCCCCCTGAAAGCCAATCTTCCAGCGCTTCACCAGCGGACCGATCGCCAGATTAAAGGCGCTGTCCTTGAGCAAGCTTGCCGCTTTTGCACAGCGGATCAGATCAAACACCGGCCGACTGACGGTGACCGGATGCTGGCCCGCCGCATGGTTAATGTCCATCACCTGCGAGTGCGCGCGGTTAACGGTGAGCAGATCTTCGTACTGTTTGATCAGACGAAACACGCGGGACGCGAGGGCTTCGTCATGGGAGAAGAGTTTCAGGAGGATGGGCGAGCCCATCAGAACGGCGGAGTAGCTGTAAACGCGATGGCTATCAGGCATGGCAGGAGTCCTCAGAAGTAGCCCCGGCAAGCTCCGCGCCGCCGGGGAAAATGCCGGATAGCGCTGCGCGTATCCGGCCTGGGAAGCAGGTGCCTTACATCTTTTTCGAACGCAGAGCCGCCTGATGTCCTGCAAGGGTACCAAAAATGATGATATCTGCCACTGCGTTACCGCCGATACGGTTGCCGCCGTGGATCCCGCCGACCACTTCACCGGCCGCAAACGCACCTGGCAGCACGTTGTGGTTGCTGTCCAGCACGCAGGTTTCGGTGTTGATGGTCACGCCGCCCATGGTGTGGTGCACGCCCGGTGCAATCTGAATGGCGTAGAATGGCCCTTCATTGATTGGCGCACGCAGCGCGGTGGTACGTCCAAAGTCGTCATCGTGCTGTTTTTCAACGAAACCGTTGTAACGTTCCAGGGTCGCCAGGAAAGCGTGGTAATCCATGCCGAGCGCTTCCGCCAGCGCTTTTGGCGAGCTGGCGCTGGTCACGAAGCCTTTAGCGATGTACTCATCCGCGGCTTTGTTTTTGGCGCGAACATGCTCGTCAAAGACGATGTACGCGTATTTCTCCGGCAGGGCGATGATTGACGCCGAGACTTTATCGCGGGTCGACATTTCGTTGTAGAAGCGTTCCCCTTTCTGATTGACCAGAATCGCCCCGCCGCCGCGGATGGATTCGGAAATCAGGTACGAGGTTTTCTGCTCAACGGTTGGGTGGATCTGGATCTCGCCCATATCAACCGTACCTGCCCCGATACGCTCCAGCAGCGCGATGCCGCCGCCGGTCGCCCCTTTATGGTTGGTGGTAACGAACCCTTCCAGGTCAGGGCGGTATTTCACCACCATCTGGCTGTTAGCGCTGAAGCCGCCGGTAGCGACAATCACGCTTTTCGCTGCCACGGTGAGGGTTTCGTTCTCTTCGGTGGTCAGGCGCACGCCGGTCACTTCGCCGTTTTCGAAGAGGATGTCGCTGACGGAGGTATCCAGCATCACCTCGATGTTGCGTTTGTTGACGTTACGCACCAGGCCGCTGATCAGGTAGCCGCCGACCGCTGAGCCGTCTTTTGGACGGTGGGTACGGTCAATGCTCATCCCGCCGGTGGTGGTGATGTCGTTCAGCATGATGCCGCGGGTTGCCAGCCATTCAATCGCCTGCGGCGCGTTCTCAACGAAGCGGTGCAGCAGTTCCGGGTTGTTCTTGTTGCCGCCACCTTTCAGGCTTTCCTGGTAGAACAGCTCTTTGCTGTCCTGAATGCCCTTCACGCGCTGGAAGCGGGTTTCTGCGGCGTTCATCCCGGCAGAGGCTTTAATGGTGTTCCCACCGATGGTTGGCATTTTCTCAACAATCAGCACGCTCGCGCCTTCGTCGTGCGCCTGAATCGCCGCCGCCAGACCGGCGCCGCCGCTGCCGACAACCACCACGTCCACGCTGCGGGTTTCGTTCGGGTCAACGCCCTCTTCCGCGGCCAGCGCTTTGCTGGATTTCAGCATCGCTTTAGAGACCGCTTTCTTCACCGCCTCGCTCTGGCTGGTTGCGCCGGTGATGGCATCCACGTGCGGGGTGTTGGCATCCAGAATGCGGGTACGGATCTCTTCAAAGCTGGTGACAAACTCAACGTCTTCGCTCGGGCCAGAGGCCAGCTCGATGTCTGCAATGCGGTCAGTTTCCAGACTGACGTTAATCACCAGCTCGTTCGCGTCGTCCTGCACCTTCTCAGTAAACATGCCCGGTTTGAATTTCGATTCGCCCATGCTCATGTCACGGATCATCGCTTCCACCAGCGAGAAGCGCCACAGCGGCTCAGGAATGTTCAGCGCCTCGCGCTGGGTGCTGTCCATAAACAGCTCCAGGTTTTCCCCGGCCGCGATGCGGTCGGGCCAGTCCGGGTAAGCGATGGTGGCACGGCCAACGGCAATCAGGTCGTAACCGTGGTCCAGCGCTTCATTGGCATCGGCGGCATTCACCACGCCGCCCACGCCCATCACCGGTACCTGAGCCAGCGTTTCAGAACGCATCGCGCAGTATTTTTCGATCAGCGGCGTCGGGTCCTGGGTGTCAACAATGGAAGGACGCAGGGTCGCGCCGACGGAGAAGTGGAGGTAGTCCACGCCGCGAGCCGCCAGTTTTTCCAGCAGGTACATGGTGTCTTCAAAGCGGATGCCCGGCACTTCAAGCTCTTCAGGAGAGAAGCGGTAGCCAATAATAAAGGCGTCGTCCGCGTACTGGCGCACCATTTTGTGGGTGATATCCAGTACTGCCAGCGGGAACTTCGCGCGGTTGTCGCGGCTGCCGCCCCACTCGTCATCGCGCTGGTTAGAGTTTGGCGAATAGAACTGCTGAATCAGATAGGTGTTTGCCCCGTGGATTTCCACGCCGTCGAAGCCGGCCTGGATGGCGCGGCGCACCGCTTCACCAAACTTGCCGATCATGCCTTCGACTTCTTCGCCAGTCAGTGCCACTGGCGTTGCTGCGCCCTCACGCGGCGCGGCAACAGCGCTTGGGCCAACCGGCGTACGGCCACCGATCAGTTTCGGGTCGACCATGCGGCCGCCGTGGTAGATCTGCAGCAGGGCTTTAGATCCTTTGGATTTGATCGCCTCCGCGATTTTCGCCAGCCCGGCAATTTTCTCGTCATTATCAATCCCGATCGCGCCCGGGAAGGCGAGACCGAGATCGTCGACGAAGCAGCACTCCACAATGATGGTGCCGATGCTTCCGGAACGGGCACGATAGTACTCCACCAGTTCGCTGGTGACGGTGCCGTCGTAATAGCCGGTGCAGGTGGTCATAGGGGCCATTAACAAACGGTTTTTCAGTTCAGTGCCATTCGGTAATGTGAAGGGGCTAAGAATACGTTCGTTAGTGCTCATAATTGAAACTCCAAACTTTTTAAAATTAAGAATTCGTTATCGGATTGATTTTTTAGTTCGTCGTTATTTGCCGATGTCATGATATTAATATAATGATTTTTTTAGTTTCTAAAGTTATTACGTTAGTTAAAAAACTATTTAATCCCTGCAATAACACAATTAACACATTGGTGTTAGCGAATGTCATTTAGCCATTCACAATAATTTAAAATTCGTTAAATAATGATTGGTAAAACCACTTCTCCAAATAACTAAAAACACCCAACAAAACAAACATATATAAAATCACAGAAAATAAAAATGTTACAAAAATGATAAAATAAACCAATAAAAAAGGGAATACCCACATACGCCAGAGTGGTTATTAATAAAAGCATAAAAATAACGCTGCAATTCTATTTTTTTGATCGCGATCAATAGTTATGGCATCCAAAAGCGCAATATAAAAACATCATCAATTTTTAATTTAGCGCCTCCATAAAAGCGTTAAATTGCTATTACTGAAAATACAAAATCGCACCTTTAATAACTAAAAAAAGCAAAGAAACTTAAGAAAGTGATTTTGTTTTTCAGTACGACCGAATCTTTGACAACTTAAGACGTGAAACTATGAATACAAAAACTGCTGTAACGCCCCCTGTGGCGAACCAGGCATCAAATGGAAACGCAAAACGTCTGCTGATGATGGCACTGCCCGTCATCGTCGCCGTACTGCTGCTGTTTGTTCCGGTACCGGAAGGCCTGCCTCCTTACGCGTGGCACTATTTCGCTATCTTCGTTGGCGTGATCGTCGGTTTGATCTTCGAACCGCTGCCGGGCGCGGTGATCGGTCTCACCGGCGTGGTCGCCATTGCGCTGTGCAGCCAGTGGGTGCTGTTCAGCCCTGAACAGCTGGCTGATCCGAAATTCAAGCTGGCGGGCGCCTCCTTTAAATGGGCGGTGAGCGGGTTTGGTAACTCTACCGTCTGGCTGATTTTCGGTGCCTTTATGTTCGCCGCAGGCTATGACAAAACCCGCTTCGGCCGCCGTCTGGCGCTGATTCTGGTGAAATACCTCGGCCGTCGCAGCCTGACGCTCGGTTACGCGATTACGTTTGCTGACCTGCTGCTGGCACCGTTCACCCCGTCCAACACCGCGCGCAGCGGCGGGACCATCTACCCGATCATCGCTAACCTGCCGCCGCTGTACGGTTCAAAACCGAACGACCCAAGCGCGCGTAAGATTGGTTCGTATCTGATGTGGGTGGCGATCACTGCGGCCTGTATCACCAGCTCAATGTTCCTCTCCGCACTTGCGCCGAACCTGCTGGCCCTGGCGCTGGTGAAAAGTACGGTTGGAATCGATATCTCCTGGGGGACCTGGTTCCTCGCCTTCCTGCCGCTGGGTATCCTGCTGATTCTGGCCATGCCGCTGCTGGCCTACTGGTTCTACCCGCCTGAAGTGAAGGTAAACAACGAAGTGCCGCTGTGGGCGACCCGTGAGCTGGAAAAACTGGGCAAACTGTCCCGCAATGAAATCCTGCTGCTGGTGTTCGTGTGCTGTGCGCTGCTGATGTGGATCTTTGCCGCCGCGTGGATTGAACCGGCTATGGCTGCCCTGCTCATCGTCGGCCTGATGCTGTGGACCGGCGTGCTGGAGTGGAACGACATCACCGGTAATAAAGCCGCGTGGAACACCTTCGTCTGGTTCGCCACCCTGGTGGCGCTGGCGGATGGCCTCTCCTCTACCGGCTTTATCAGCTGGTTAGGTAAAGAAGGCGGTCTGCTGATGAGCGGTATCTCTCCGGGCGTAGCGACCATCGTCCTGCTGCTGGCGTTCTACCTGCTGCACTACCTGTTTGCCAGCACCACCGCGCACACCACGGCGCTGCTGCCAGCGATGCTGACCATCGCCTCCACCATCCCGGGCATGAATATGGAAGTGTTTGTTCTGCTGATGGTGACCTCGCTGGGCGTGATGGGGATCATCACCCCGTACGGCACTGGCCCAAGCCCGATCTACTACGGTAGCGGCTACCTGCCAACCAAAGACTACTGGCGCCTCGGCACCATCTTCGGTGCCATCTTCCTGGCGGCCCTGCTGCTGATTGGCTATCCGTGGATGTCCATGATGTTCTGATTCCTGACCGCCGGACTTCTCCTCCGGCGGTTTTATTTTTTTGGAGCAAGCTATGTCAAACAAACCGTTTTTTTATCAAAACCCCTTCCCACTGGCGCACGACGACACCGAATACTATCTGCTGACCAAAGAGCACGTCTCCGTTGCTGAGTTCGACGGTCAGGAAGTCCTGAAAGTCGAGCCGGAAGCGCTGACCCTGCTGGCGCAGCAGGCGTTCCACGATGCTGCGTTTATGCTGCGTCCTTCCCACCAGAAGCAGGTCGCCGCCATTCTTAACGACCCGGAAGCGAGCCAGAACGATAAGTACGTTGCCCTGCAGTTCCTGCGTAACTCTGAAATCGCCGCTAAAGGCGTGCTGCCAACCTGCCAGGATACCGGCACGGCGATCATCATGGGTAAAAAAGGCCAGCGCGTCTGGACCGGCGGCGGTGACGAAGCGGCCCTGAGTCAGGGGGTGTACAACACCTACATCGAAGACAACCTGCGCTACTCCCAGAATGCGGCGCTGGATATGTATAAAGAGGTGAACACCGGCACCAACCTGCCGGCGCAGATTGACCTCTACAGCGTTGACGGCGATGAGTACAAATTCCTGTGCATGGCAAAAGGCGGCGGTTCTGCCAACAAAACCTATCTCTACCAGGAAACCAAAGCGCTGATCACCCCGGCGAAGCTGAAAAACTATCTGGTTGAGAAGATGCGCACTCTCGGTACCGCGGCCTGCCCGCCGTACCATATCGCGTTCGTGATCGGCGGCACCTCGGCGGAAGCCACGCTGAAAACCGTGAAGCTGGCTTCCACGCGCTACTACGACGCCCTGCCGACGGAAGGCAACGAACACGGCCAGGCGTTCCGCGACGTTCAGCTCGAACAGGAGCTGCTCCAGGAAGCCCAGAACCTCGGCCTCGGCGCGCAGTTCGGCGGGAAATACTTCGCCCACGACATCCGCGTGATCCGCCTGCCGCGCCACGGCGCCTCCTGCCCTATCGGCATGGGGGTCTCCTGCTCTGCGGACCGCAACATCAAAGCGAAAATCAACCGCGACGGGATCTGGATTGAGAAGCTGGAGCACAACCCGGGCCAGTACATTCCTGAATCACTGCGCCAGCAGGGTGAAGGCGACGTGGTCAGCATCGATCTGAACAAGCCGATGAATGAGATCCTGGCGCAGCTTTCCGCGCACCCGGTCTCTACCCGCCTGTCTCTGAACGGGACCATCATCGTGGCGCGCGACATCGCCCACGCGAAGCTGAAAGAGCTAATCGACAACGGTGAGGAACTGCCGCAGTACGTCAAAGATCACCCGATCTACTACGCGGGCCCGGCCAAAACGCCGGAAGGCTACGCGTCTGGCTCACTCGGCCCAACCACGGCAGGGCGCATGGATTCGTATGTGGACTTACTGCAGTCCCACGGCGCGAGCATGATCATGCTGGCGAAAGGCAACCGCAGCCAGCAGGTGACGGACGCCTGCCATAAGCACGGCGGCTTCTACCTGGGCAGCATCGGCGGCCCGGCGGCGGTGCTGGCGCAAAACAGCATCAAGAGCCTGGAGTGCGTGGCGTATCCTGAGCTGGGCATGGAAGCTATCTGGAAGATCGAGGTCGAGAACTTCCCGGCGTTTATCCTGGTGGATGACAAAGGCAACGATTTCTTCCAGCAGATCCAGAACCCGCAGTGTAAAGGCTGTTCACAGCGCTGAGTGCTTCCATACGTCCGGCAAGAGCGACAGCGTTTCAGCGATTGTGCTGCGCTTGTCGCTCCCCGGCTTCCAGATGGTGACCATCGTCTGACCAATCCCCTGGCTGCCCACTTCGGTGTGCAGCCTTTTTACGTTTTGCCACTGCCCGGCGTGAAAATGCGTCGGTAAGAATCCCCAGCCGCAGCCGCGCTCCAGCAGACCGCGCAGCATCTCCGGCTCATTGGTAAAGAGGGTATGCCCCGAAATCTGCAGGCGGCGCGCCACCGGCTCGTCCGAGGCGGGGTGCATGACGACCTGAGGTACCAGGGAGAGATCGAGCAGCGACAGAGGGGAAGCACTGTCCGCAAACAGCCCGCTGGCGGCATAAAAATCCATCTCGATGGCACCCAGGGCACGCCACTCCATGTCGTTGCCCACGCTGCGGTTGCGCGCCTGGCAGATGGCCAGATCCGCGTCGTTATTCGCCAGCAGCCGTTCCGATTCATCCCGCGAGGCGCAGATAAGGCTCAGGCGGATTTTTCGCACCGCCATTTCAGCAATCACCCCGTGCAGAAAGACTCTGGGCGTAAAAGGATCGTAGACCAGCGTCAGGTCCTGCGTGGCACCGTGCGGCACCTCTCTGGCAAACGCCTCAAAGGCTTTTACCTGCCGCATCAGGAGGTGCGCCTGGCGCTGAAGCTGTTCCCCTTCGGGCGTGAGCCGCAGGGTGCGGCCGTCGCGAATAAACAGCGCGTAGCCCAACCCATCCTCAAGAAAATCAACCAGATCGCGAAGCGTCGTGCGGTCCTTCTTCAGCGCCACCGCGGCTTTACTGAGGCTCCCATTCTCGGCCACGGCGGTAAATGCCTCGAGCTGTGCAAAAGAGTAAATCAGTCCCGCCACGCTACGCTCCCTCTGTTTTTTTGGGGGATTTTCCCCCATTACGAGTTTTTTATTATAGCCCCGGGGTTTTTAAACTGAAGCCGTTCTTAACCTGTAAGAGACGGATATGAAAAAACAGTAAAGTAAACCATGCCCTGCTGGCGGGCCTTGTCTTCAGCACCCTGATCTCCCCTGCGGCAATGGCGGCCTGTAAAGGCACCGACCTCAGCGCCTGCCCTGCCCCCTTCGACACCACGCTGCCTGACACCCATAAGATGCTTACCTGGAGTCAGGCCGATCGCGTGGTGGGCTTTCGCAATGACTACCGCAACTACACCGGGGATGTTTTCCACCACGGTAACGCTGTGCCGCTGGAAATGTCGGACAAGCCGCTCACAGACGCACACTATCAGGTCAACGGCAGGCGCTACGGCCTTAAGGACTACCTCCAGCGGCAGAACGTCAGCGGCATGCTGGTGCTGAAGGATGGCAAAATCGCCTGGAAGTATCTTGGAGAGGGCAATACCGACTCGACGCTCTGGACCTCGCGCTCGGTTGGGAAATCGGTGGTATCGGCGCTGGTGGGCGTGGCCCTCAAAGAGGGAAAAATTCACTCGCTCGACGATCGGATCACGCGGTATGAACCCGACCTGAAAGGCACCGCGTGGGACGGCGTGACGCTTAAGCAGCTGATCACCCATACCTCCGGCGTGGCCTGGAACGAGGATTACACCAACCCTAAATCCGACTTCGCGCAGCTCACCGAGTGCGAGGCGAAGCCGGGTACCTATGACTGCGTGCGCAAGCTGGTGAAGGGGTTACGCTGGGCGCACCCGGCCGGAGAGAACTGGTCTTACTCTTCGGGCGGCGCCTGGCTGCTGGGTGACGTGCTGGAGCGGGCCACCGGCATGACGCTCGCAGCCTATCTGGAGAAAAGCATCTGGCAGCCTTACGGCATGGCGAGCGACGGCGTGTGGCATGCCTACAGCAAAGGCCAGCACGACGTCGGCGCGCACGGCTTTAACGCCACGCTGGAGGACTGGGGACGCTTCGGGCAATTTATCCTGAACAACGGTACGTTACCGAACGGTAAGACCATCCTGCCGGAAAACTGGATCCGGCAGTCGTCAGACTGGACGAAGGCCAAAGGCTCGGTCTCAGACGCCCATCCCGAGGGGCTTTACGGCTATCAGTGGTGGAACAATGAAGTGCCCGCCAACGCCGCGGGCGTAGAGCCGACGGCACAGGATTCGCTGAAAGGTTCGCTCTGGGCGCTGGGCATTTTCGGACAGATGATCGTGGTGAACCCGAAGGAAAATCTGGTCATCGTCCAGTGGTCTACCTGGCCGCAGGCGGAACCGTCCTTCAGCGCCCAGCCGCTGGAAGCCTCTCTGATGTTTAGCGCGATTGCCATGGCGCTGCGCTAAATGGCCTCCGCCGGGTAATGACGCGGTTACCCGGCTCATTCTGAAACGCGCCTCTGCGCCACATCACAAAATCGTAATATCAGAGACTTACATAATATTGGTGAATAAAAAGCCAACATTTTGTTAAGTTATTGTTGCCATTAATGGTATTTATTCGCCGGATTATATTCATGCAAGAAATGCATCAGTCGATGCGGCATTTGCGCTTATCCTTTTCCTCGTCCTGATCCAGTTTTCAGAAACAGACGCGTAAAACGTCAACAATAAACTGGAGATAACCATGTTTTCCTCAACCTCACCTGCAACCGTACGTTCGAAGGCGGGCGCGATACTTCGCGTCACGTCCGGCAACTTTCTTGAGCAATTCGATTTCTTTCTGTTCGGCTTCTATGCCACCTACATCGCCCACACGTTCTTCCCGGCGAGCAGTGAATTTGCGTCGCTGATGATGACCTTCGCCGTCTTCGGCGCGGGCTTTTTGATGCGTCCAATCGGCGCCATCGTGCTTGGCGCCTATATCGACAAGGTGGGGCGCAGAAAGGGGCTGATTGTCACGCTCTCCATCATGGCGGCGGGGACCTTCCTGATCGTGCTGATTCCGTCTTATCAAAGCATCGGTCTGTGGGCGCCGCTGCTGGTGCTGACGGGCCGTCTGCTGCAGGGCTTTTCCGCCGGCGCGGAGCTTGGGGGCGTGTCGGTCTATCTGGCTGAAATCGCCACGCCGGGCCGCAAGGGCTTTTACACCAGCTGGCAGTCCGGTAGCCAGCAGGTCGCCATTATGGTCGCCGCCGCAATGGGCTTTGCGCTGAACGCGGTGCTGGAAGAGAGCGCCATCCGCGAATGGGGCTGGCGCATCCCGTTCCTGTTCGGCTGTTTAATCGTGCCGTTTATCTTTTTCCTGCGCCGCAAGCTGGAGGAGACGGAAGAGTTCAGCGCGCGCCGCCATCACCTGGAGATGCGCCAGGTCTTTAAAACGCTGCTCGCGAACTGGCAGGTGGTGGTCGCGGGCATGCTGATGGTGGCGATGACCACCACGGCCTTTTATCTGATCACCGTTTATGCGCCCACCTTTGGCAAAAAGGTGCTGATGCTGAGCGCGTCAGACAGCCTGCTGGTCACGCTGCTGGTGGCGATCTCTAACTTCATCTGGCTGCCGGTGGGCGGTGCCCTGTCGGACCGTTTTGGCCGCAAGCCGGTGCTGATTGCCATGACCCTGCTGGCGCTGGCGACCAGCTACCCGGCCCTGACGCTGCTGGCGAACGCGCCCAGCTTCTCGATGATGCTGAGCGTGCTGCTGTGGCTCTCCTTCCTCTACGGCCTCTATAACGGCGCGATGATCCCGGCGCTGACGGAAATTATGCCTGCTGAAGTCCGCGTAGCAGGGTTCTCTCTGGCTTACAGCCTGGCAACGGCGGTGTTCGGTGGCTTTACCCCGGTGATGTCCACCGCGCTGATTGAATACACCGGTGACAAAGCCTCGCCGGGCTACTGGATGAGCTTCGCTGCGGTATGTGCCCTGCTGGCAACGCTCTACCTCTACCGCCGTCGTGCGATGTCGCTGCAAAATATCGTCAAGTCACAGGGGGCCGCATGAAACGCACGTCTCGCTATACCGCCAGCGCGCTGGTGCTGATGTTCCTGAGCGTGAGTGCCTGCGCGCAGGACGTGAAGGTCATGATTTCCGGCGGTTTCAAAGCCGCCCTGGAAAAGCTGGCGCCCGAGTATGAACGCCAGACCGGGGATAAAATTGTGGTCATCCCCGGCCCCTCAATGGGCAATACGCCGCAGGCGATCCCAAACCGGCTCGCGCGCGGCGAGAAGGCCGACGTGGTGATTATGGTGGGTGATGCGCTGGAGAAGCTCGAAAAGGCCAGCCAGACCCGGCCGGGTTCGCGAACGGAACTTGCGGACTCTCCCGTTGGCATGGTGGTAAAAAAAGGAGCGGATATACCGGACATCAGCAGCGACGCGAAACTGCGTGAAACGCTGCTGCAGGCCAGCTCCATCGCCTACTCTGATAGCGCCAGCGGCAGGTACGTCAGCCAGGGGCTGTTCAAAAAGCTGGGCATTGAAAAGGAGGTCGCCGATAAAGCGACAATGGTCGAGCGCATTCCGGTCGCGTCGGAAGTGGCTAAAGGAAAATACGCCGTCGGTTTCCAGCAGGTTAGCGAGCTTCTGCCGGTTCAGGGCGTGACCTTTGTCGGGAAAATCCCTGACAATGTGCAATACATCACGCGCTTCGCGGGTGCGGTCACTCGTCACGCTGAACACCCTGACGAGGGGAAAGCGCTGTTGACCTATCTCGCCTCACCGCCCTCACGCGCCGTCATCGAGAAGACGGGGATGATCCCCGTTACGTCCGGCGATACTGCTCGGTGATCTGCTTTTCCAGTTCAGCCGCAATGTAAGACTGGATGCGCCCCCGGCGCCGGATAAGCCCAACGGTGCGTTTCACTTCCGGCGCCACCAGCGGCAGATGCGTCAACAGCGTGTGCTCAGAGGTCGGCATTGACATGGCGGGAACGGCAGCGATGCCAATCCCCGCCTCTACCATACCGAGCATCGTGGTGACGTGACGCGTTTCGCAGACGCTGGGGCGCCCGGGAACTATATCCCCCAGCATCCGATCGAGCAGGTTACGGTTACCTGACGTTTTATCGAGGGAGATATAATCCTGCTGGTAAAACGCCTGCCACGTCAGGTGACTCTTCTGCGCCACGGGGTGATCCTTTCGGCACGCCGCGACGTAGACATCCTCCACCAGCGGGAAAAACTCGATTTCAGACGGCAGGTTTCCTGCGAAGCAGATGCCGAAATCCGCCTGGCTGCGGGCCACGGCGTCAATCACATTCCCCGCGCTGCTGTCGATGAGCTTGATGCGAACGCGCGGATACCGAGACTGAAAACGCCGGATCACGTCGGGCATAAAGTAACAGGCTGCGGAAGGGACCGCGGCAACCGCGATCAGCCCCGTCCGCTCTTCGCTGGCCTTATCGACATCCGCCAGCATTGACTCCACGCTGTCGAGCAGTTGCGCAGAGCGCTCGGCAAAGTTTTGCCCGTAGAGCGTCAGCGCCACGCGGCGGGTGGTGCGATCGAACAGCCTGTTTCCCAGCGCGGCTTCCAGCTTTTCAATCCTGCGGCTCAGCGCCGACTGGGATAAGCAGATAGATTCAGCGGCGACACGGAAGTTACCGTATTCCACTAACGCTCTGAAAGCATAAAGATCGTTAAGGTCAAAATTCACGGGCATAGCGTCTGGATGTCCTGTCAGGGAATACGCAACAAAGTCAAAAATAATAGCGTCTTATTGACCTGCCGCAACCGGCCAGGCGTTGAAATACCGATCAGAGGTCGTTGAGATGCAGGCGGACGTACCCGGCGCGGTCAGCAATGGCCTGCCGATCCTCTTCCGTCATGTCCGCAAGCTGTTTAAAGACAATGCCCAGGCGGGGATTGTTACCGAGACGCGCCTGATTGCGCGCAAAGAAGTCCCAGTAAAGGGCATTGAAGGGGCAGGCCTGCTCTCCGGTACGCTGGTTGTGCTGATACCGGCACCCCTGACAGTAATTACTCATCTTATGAATATATGACGCGCTTGAGACGTAGGGTTTACTGGCCAGCAACCCGCCATCGCCAAACTGGCTCATGCCGAGGGTATTGGGCAGTTCCACCCACTCAAAGGCGTCAATATAGACGCCCAGATACCATTCATGAACCGCCTGCGGCGACAGGCCGCTGAGCAGGCTAAAGTTTCCAATGACCATCAGGCGCTGGATATGGTGGGCGTAAGCCTCGGTGAGCGACTGCCCAACGGCATGCGCCAGGCAGCGCATCTGCGTCTTGCCCGTCCAGAACCAGTCCGGCAGCGGGGCGTGCTGGTCTAAGGCATTCAGTTCCCGATAGCCGGGCATCTGCGACCAGTAGATCCCGCGCACATACTCCCGCCAGCCGAGAATTTGCCGGATAAACCCTTCGACGGCAGGCAGCGGCGCGTGGCCTAAACGCCACGCCTGCTGGGCGGCGGCAACCACTTCCCGCGGATTAAGCATCTTTGTGTTCAGCGCAAACGAAATTAACGAATGGAAAAGAAAAGGTTCCTCCGTGTGCATCGCGTCCTGCCAGTTTCCAAACTGCGGGAGCACGTGCGTGATAAATTCATCCAGCCTGGCTTTGGCTTCAGAACGGTTGAGCGGCCAGCGAAAATTGTCGGCCTGCGGTTCGCCGAAGGTCTTTACGCCGCAGCGTTGGATCTCCGCCCATAAGGCGGAACGATCGTGGCAGGGACGCGCGTCCCCAGGCGCGGGAGGCTCGCCGGACCAGCGCTTGCGGTTTTCAGCATCGAAATTCCATTTCCCCCCTTCCGGCTCGCCTGCTGACGTCAACAGGACGCCGTGCTGACGACGCATTTCCCGGTAAAAGTACTCCATTCGCCAGCTTTTGCGTGACGCAAAGAACGCGCTGACCTGTTCCCGAGTGGTGAAGAAATGCTCGCTGCTGACGCAGGCCGTTTCAACGGAGACCGTCTTCGCCCATGCCTGCAGCTGCGTATCAAGACGCCATTCGTCGGGCTCCTGCCATATCACCCTGCCCGCGCCGTAATGCGCGACAAGCGCGTTGAGATTGTCTTCCAGCGCGCCGCGGTTTGAGTCATCAGAGAGCCGGACATACCTCACCCGATGCCCCTTCTCCTTTAATGCAGAGGCAAACGCGCGCATGGCGGCGAAGATAGCGATAACTTTCTGGGCGTGATGAAGCACATAGGCGGTTTCTGCCCGGAGTTCCAGCATCACGTAAATGATGTTCGGACTGCAGGTATCAAACCAGCTGTGATGAGGATTAAGCTGATCGCCCAGGATCAGACGTAGCTCCGTCAACGGTGGCTCCTGCGACAGCGCTCAGAACAGTATTTAACCTCATTCCAGCATTTCGCCCATTTCTTGCGCCACGTCATGGGCCGCTGGCAGTGCACACACAGTCGACTGGGCAGGTCCTGCTTGTTACCTTTGAAATCGCTCATCTTTTCAATACCGTACTGATTTATTCACCCCACCTGCGGATAAAGGCTACGACAGACTTCACAAAATGAAGGTGATGCCCGCAAACCGCTACCCACCGCTACGTACGAAATGATAGTTTATTCAGGCTGGATTTGTCGCAGCAGGCGATATTCTGGCATCTTAACCGAATCTGACTTTCCCATTTTTGTTCAAGTGACGAGTTTGCGAGCAAAGCGATGATAAAGTGGCCCTGGAAAACGAATGAGGCTGGCCGGGATGTGGCGCTGCCATGGGATGACGCGCTGACGATCCCTGTTCTGGCTAATCTAAACCCGGATGAACAATCGAAACTGGTTCAGCTGGCGGATCGTTTTTTACAGCAAAAGCGCCTGGTGCCGCTGCAGGGGTTTGAACTCGATCCCCTGAAAAACGCCCGCATCGCGCTGCTTTTCTGTCTGCCGGTGCTTGAACTCGGCATTGAGTGGCTGGACGGTTTCCACGAAGTGCTTATCTATCCCGCGCCGTTCGTGGTGGATGATGAATGGCAGGACGATATTGGGCTGGTGCATAACCAGCGCGTGGTGCAGTCCGGACAAAGCTGGCAGCAAGGGCCGATAATCCTCAACTGGCTCGATATTCAGGACTCGTTCGACGCCTCCGGTTTTAATCTGATTATCCATGAAGTGGCGCACAAGCTGGATACCCGCAACGGCGATCGCGCCAGCGGCGTCCCGCGGATCCCGCTTCGCGAGGTCGCGGGCTGGGAGCACGACCTGCACGCGGCGATGGATAACATCCAGGATGAAATAGACCTGGTGGGCGAAAGCGCGGCCAGCATTGACGCCTATGCGGCAACCGACCCGGCTGAGTGCTTTGCGGTGCTCTCCGAATACTTCTTCAGCGCGCCCGAGCTCTTCGCGCCCCGTTTCCCGGCCCTCTGGCAACGTTTCTGCCAGTTTTATCAGCAGGATCCGCTACAGCGCCTGCGGCAGAATGAAGCGTCCGGCGGGCATTCGTCCCGCCAGTTTCATTAAGCTTTTTCAGCAGGGGTACGCTCGGTTGACCATACCCCTATGCTCAGGGCTAAAAACAGCAATGCCATTCCCCACGCGGCCACCGTTAAAGACTGCTCCCCGTAAAAGCGCGTCACGACCGGCACCATCAGCGCGCTGACGCCGTAGCCTAACGTGTGGCTGGTGGCGATGACGCCCGCCCCTTTCCCCGTGGTTAGCCGATCGTTCAGCAGCAGCTGGTAGCCCGGCGTGGCCATCGCCGCCCCGAGTGACGTGATAACAATCCCCACGTAGAACAGCGCTAAACCGGCGACAGCCATCAGCCCAAGCCCGGCCACCATCAGCACCGCCGCGATGCAAAGCAATGTCACCGGGCTGAAATGCTGCGGGCGGACCACCAGAAACTGTGCCGCGAGCGTGGCCAGCGCGGCCAGGCTCAGCAGGAGCGCGACATGATGGCTGATCTCCCGGGCGTTACCGTCCAGCAACGGGCTAAGATGCGGTGACAGGCCAATCTGCATCAGGCTCACCAGCGCCGCCAGCAGCAGCGCCAGCAGCAGGAACGGCAGCATGGAGGCCTGCAGGCGGGTTGCCTGGTGGGCTACCGGCGGCAGCGGCGGGTCAGCGACTTCGCGAAGCACCAGCAGCAGAGCGAGAAGCGGCGCAACCGCCATCAGCCAGAGCGGCGCCACCGGATTAACGCTGAGCATCAGCGCCGCCAGCGGCGGGCCGAGCAAACGCCCGCAGCTGAGGCCGGAGCTTATCGTCGCCAGCGCCGCCATTCTTTTCTCCAGCCCCGCACGCTGAATCGCCCACGTCTGGGCCGCAGGCACCAGCCCCGAGACCGTCAGTCCGTAGAGCAGGCGCGAGAATATAAGCCCCGCCAGCCCCCAGACCGTATCCAGCCTTCCGGCCGCCATCGCCCAGACCACCAGCGCCATCACGACGAAACTGGCCAGATAGCCGCTTAGCGAGGCCAGCATGACGGACTTACACCCCTTCCGCTCGCTCTGACGCCCCCACCAGGGCGAGGCCGGTAAAAAGAGCATGGATCCAAACATCAACAGCCCGGCCCAGACCGAGAGTGACAGCCCGGTCAGGGTGACCAGCTGCGGGAGCATCACCAGCAAACCGTTTTGCCCGATGCCCAGTAACCCCGCAGATAGCGCCAGGGGCCAGTTAGCTTTTGAAGTGACGTTTTCCGTCAAGGTTTCAGAGTCAGCGCGCATGAGAATGTGAACATAGTGTCAATAAATGTGTGGAAATTATGAAGTTTATGAAAACAAATATTGCAAAAATGGTTGCGAGTGTAAACAGAATGAATATCATAACGAGAATTATTATCAATCATGGAATGAGGTACATCTATGCGTGCTCTGCTCCGCGCCGCCGGTACAGACGTTGCAGCCCAGTGCTTTTTAAACGCCCTGTTGCGTGAAACGAAGGACTGGCGCTATCTCCCCGCTACCGATGCGGATGCACTATCTGAGATCCATATCCCGCTTTCCCAAACCCAGGCGCTTCGGGTGCCGGTACGCTATTTCTCACCCACCCAGCATCATCAGTACCGTTTCCCGGCAACGCGGATTCAGAGCAACAGCGACAGGGGTGACGCCGTCACTTTCCCTCAACTGCTTGATTTAATTCTTGAAAAACCGTCCATAAAAGGCTCGCTGGATGCCGATACGCTGGTGCGTTTTAAGCAGCGCGTTCTCGAAAGCCATGCCCACACCTGGCAGGCGATTGATTTACGCCACAATTGGGCAACCCTGCGCGATAAGCCGCTGACGTTTGCTAAAGCGGAACAGGCGCTGCTGGTCGGCCATGCGTTTCACCCGGCACCGAAGTCCCACGAGCCGTTCAACGAAGCCGAGGCGCGCCGCTATTTGCCCGATTTCGCCTCCCGCTTCCCGCTGCGCTGGTTTGCCGTTGAGAGCACGCTCGTTGCCGGCGACAGCCTGAACGTTTCCCTGCGTGAGCGTCTGCTGCGCTTTGCGGCCCAGAGCGCGCCCGAGCTGCTCGGCCACTTTACCGACACCCGCTGGCTGCTGCCGATGCACCCGTGGCAGGCCGACTTTCTGCTGGAGCAGGACTGGTGCCAGCGTCTGGCGGAAAACGGTTCGTTGCAGGACCTGGGTGAAGCGGGCGCACAGTGGCTGCCCACCAGCTCCTCCCGCTCGCTGTACAGCGAGACCAACAGCGACATGATTAAGTTCTCCCTCAGCGTGCGCCTGACCAACTCCGTGCGCACGCTGTCGGTGAAAGAGGTGAAGCGCGGCATGCGCCTGGCGCGTCTGGCAAAAACGGAACGCTGGCAGGATTTACAGGCACGCTACCCGACCATGCGCGTGATGCAGGAAGACGGCTGGGCGGGACTGCGCGATGACAGCGGTGTCGTTCAGGAAGAGAGCCTGATGGCCCTGCGCGTCAATCTGTTGTTCGATACGCCAGACACCCAGACCAACGTGCTGGTGAGCCTGACGCAGGCCGCGCCGGACGGCGGTGACAGCCTGCTCGCCGCGGCGGTGCGCCGTCTGAGCCAGCGTCTTGATCTCCCGCTCGCCCAGGCCGCCCGCTGCTGGCTGGACGCCTACTGCGACCGCGTATTGCTTCCGCTGTTCAGCGCCGAGGCGGACTACGGTCTGGTCCTGCTGGCGCACCAGCAAAATATCCTCGTTGAGATGCAGCAGGATTTCCCGGTCGGGCTGATCTACCGCGACTGCCAGGGCAGCGCGTGGACCGAAGGCGCCGACGCGTGGCTGAAAGAGGCGGGCGAAACTGAGGTGGAAAACCGCTTTGGCGAGAGCCAGCTGCTGCGCTACTTCCCTTACTACCTGCTGCTGAACTCTACCCTTGCCGTCACCGCCGCCCTTGCTGCCGCCGGTTTTGACAGCGAGGAGAGTCTGATGTCCCGGGTGCGCGACGCGCTGGCAGAACTGCGCCGCACGGCGAAGCAGACCCGCTGCCTCGACTACGTGCTCGACAGCCCGACCTGGAACTGCAAAGGCAACTTCCTCTGCTACCTGCACGATCGCAATGAAAACACCATCGCCGATCCGGCGGTGATCTATTTCGACTTTAGCAACCCGTTCTACAAGGAGAAGACGTGATGGCTATCGCGAATATCGTCCATTCCGGCTACGGCTTTCACTGCACCGCAACGGATCGCGCCCTGCCGCTGGCGTTGGGTCTCGACGGCAGCGCGGTGCTGGAGCGTCTGAAGGGGATCCCGGACGGCTGGCTGGTGGAAGCCCTGGATCAGCTGTTTGTGGCCGCCCCCGCGCTGACCGGCATTACGTTGCCGTGGGCGGACTGGCAGGATGAACCCCAGGCGCAGGCGCTGTTTGGCCTGGCCCACGGTGATTATCTGGCGCGCGACGCCTTCTGGCAGCTGCCGCTGTGGCTGAAGGGCGAACGCCCGCAGGCGAGCGGCGGAATGCAGTTTGACGAGAGCCGTCAACTGTACTTCCCGCTGCGCCCTCGCCGCCCGCAGGGTGAGGTGTATCGCCGTTACGATCCGCAAATTAAGCGTACCCTCAGCTTCCGCGTGGCCGACGTGGCGCTGGACGGCGAGCGTTTTACCCGCTGGATGAATAACCCGCGCGTGAACGCCTTCTGGGAGATGGCGGGCCCGCAGGCCGAGCAGGAAAACTACCTGCGCCGTCAGCTCGACTCGACCTACTGCTACCCGGTTATCGGCTGCTTCGACGATCAACCGTTTGGCTATTTTGAACTCTACTGGGCACCGGAAGACCGCATTGGCCGCCACTACCGCTGGCAGCCGTTTGACCGCGGGCTGCACATGCTGGTGGGCGAAGAGAACTGGCGCGGCGCGCAGTACATCCGCAGCTGGCTGCGCGGTCTGAGCCACTACCTGTATCTCGATGAACCGCGCACCACGCGCATCGTGGCCGAGCCGCGCTTCGACAACCAGCGCCTGTTCCGTCACCTTTCCTCTGCCGGTTTTGACACGGTGAAAGAGTTCGACTTCCCGCATAAACGCTCGCGCCTCATTATGAGCCAGCGTCACCGCTTCTTCAGCGAGGTGGGCCTGTGAACGCGCTCTGGGAAAAAGTGAACCGCGAGATGGTGGCGAAGATCCTCGCCGAGCTGGAATACGAGCGCACCCTGCTCGCCGAGCCGGTTTCGTCGGACGGCTGGCGCATCGCCATGGGCAACGCGTCCTGGCAGTTTCGCGCCACGCGCGGGATCTGGGGCTGGCTGCATATCGACCCGGACAGCCTGACCACCGCCAGCGGCGATGCCGTCGAAGCGGAAAGCGCGCTGCTGCAGCTGGCGACGGTGCTGGAGATGAGCGACGCGCAAACGGCAGAGCACATGGAGGACCTCTACGCCACGCTGCGCGGCGACATGCAGCTGCTGCAGGCGCGTGACGCGCTGGATGCGGACGCGCTGATCCACCTCGATCCGGACGAATTACAGTGCCTGATGCGCGGTCACCCGAAGTTTATTTTCAACAAAGGTCGCCGCGGCTGGGGGCTGGACGCGCTGCGCCAGTACGCACCGGAGTACCGCGGACGTTTTCGTCTGCACTGGGTTGCCGTTCAGCGAGAGCATCTGGTCTGGAGCAGCGACGCCGATTGCGATATCAGCGCCCTGCTGGCGAGCGCCATGGACAACGCCGAGCGCGCCCGCTTTGACGCCCGCTGGCAGGCGCTGGGCCTCGACGAGAGCTGGCTGCCGGTGCCGCTGCACCCGTGGCAGTGGCAGCAGAAGATCGCCATTCATTTCCTGCCGCAGCTGGCGCGCGGTGAGATGGTTGAGCTGGGCGAGTTTGGCGATGAGTACCTGGCGCAGCAGTCTCTGCGCACGCTCACCAACGCCAGCCGTCGCGCGCCGTTTGACATCAAGCTTCCGCTGACGATCTACAACACCTCCTGCTATCGCGGTATTCCGGGCAAATACATTGCCGCCGGGCCGCTGGCCTCGCGCTGGTTGCAGCAGCAGTTTGTCGCCGACGCTACGCTTGCCCGCTCTGGCGCACAGGTGCTTGGCGAACCCGCCGCCGGATATCTGTCGCATCCGGGCTATGCGGCGCTGCCGAAAGCGCCGTACCGCTATCAGGAGATGCTGGGGGTGATCTGGCGCGAGAACCCGTCCTGCTATCTGCAGGATGGCGAACAGGCGGTGCTGCTGGCGGCGCTAATGGAAACCGACAACGCCGGACGCCCGCTGATTGACGCGTGGATCAGCCGTTCCGGGCTAAGCGCCGACGCGTGGCTGGAAAAGCTGTTTGAGGCAACGGTGATCCCGTTCTATCACCTGCTCTGCCGCTACGGCGTGGCGCTGATTGCCCACGGCCAGAACGTGACGCTGGTGATGAAAGACTCTATCCCGCAGCGCATCCTGCTGAAGGATTTCCAGGGCGATATGCGCCTGGTGGATGAAGATTTCCCGCAGACGGAAAGCCTGCCGAAACAGGTGAAGGCCGTCACGGCGCGCCTGAGCGCGGATTACATCATCCACGATCTGCAAACCGGCAACTTCGTGACGGTGCTGCGCTTTATCTCGCGCCTCACGCTGCAAAGCGGCGTCAGCGAAACGCGTTTCTATCAGATCCTCGCCGGCGTTCTGCACCGCTATATGGCCGCGCACCCCGAGCTTGCCGAGCGCTTCGCGACGTTCGACCTGTTTAAGCCGCAAATTATTCGGGTGATCCTCAACCCGGTCAAACTGACCTTCTCCGAACACGACGGCGGCAGCCGCATGCTGCCGAACTACGTCACCGACCTTGATAACCCTCTTTTTCTGGCCTCCCGGGAGTCCGCGCAATGAAAACCTATGATTTCATCGGCATTGGTATCGGCCCGTTTAACCTTAGCATCGCCGCCCTCGCAGAAGAGCTGGACGGCTTTAGCTCGCTGTTTCTTGAGCGCAAACCGCACTTTTCCTGGCACCCGGGGATGATGGTGCCGGACTGCCACATGCAAACCAGCTTCCTGAAGGATCTGGTCAGCGCCGTGGAGCCGACCAACCGCCACAGCTTCCTGAACTACCTGGTGCAGCGTAAAAAATTCTACCGCTTCCTGACCACCGAGCAGCGCACCGTTTCACGGGAGGAGTTTGCCGACTACCTGTGCTGGGCGGCGGACAACCTCACCAACCTCGCCTTCAGCCAGCAGGTACAGCAGGTGAGCTTTGATGAGAAAAGCGGCCTGTTTGAGGTAGTGACCCAGCGCGATCGCTTCCTGGCGCGCCACGTCTGCGTGGGGATCGGTAAGCAGATCAACCTGCCGGACTGCGTCACGACGCAGGACGATAGCTGCTTCCACGCCAGCGAGATGATGCTGCGCACGCCGGATCTCGCGGGCAAGCGCGTTACCGTCGTCGGCGGCGGCCAGAGCGGTGCCGACCTGTTCCTGAATATTTTCCGCGGCGAATGGGGCCAGCCGCTGAGCCTGAACTGGGTCTCGCGGCGCAACAACTACAACGCGCTGGATGAAGCCGCCTTTGCTAACGAGTATTTCACGCCGGAGTACGTGGACAGCTTCTCCACGCTCGGTGAAGAGGCGCGTCGTCAGATGTTGCACGAGCAGAAGATGACCTCCGACGGGATCACCACCGAGTCCCTGCTGGCGATTTACCGCGCCATGTACCACCGCTTCGAAGTGCTGCGTGAAAAACCCTGGGCGCACCTGATGCCGTCCCGCTCGGTGACGGCCCTGACGCGCCTGGAAAACGGACAGCGTCTGAGCATACAGCATCACCTCGACGGCGGCCGAGAGCAGCTGGAGAGTGACGTTGTGATCTTCGCCACCGGCTATCGCGCCGTGCAGCCAGCGTTCCTCGCGCCGCTGTCTCACCGCCTGCATCTGGATACGGACGAAGCCTTCTGCATTAACAACGATTTCA
The DNA here is from genome assembly GCF_019584525.1 of Enterobacter sp. EC_50. NCBI lineage: Bacteria > Pseudomonadati > Pseudomonadota > Gammaproteobacteria > Enterobacterales > Enterobacteriaceae > Enterobacter > Enterobacter sp. EC_50. The sequence goes on from NZ_VDAF01000017.1 coordinate 117,434, forward strand.
CCCTCGAATGGGACGGCCCGCAGAGTAACCGCCTGTTTGCCGTGAATGCCGGGATGCACCGTCTCGGCATTGCCGAACCCCAGCTCAGCCTGATGGCCTGGCGCGCGGCACGAATTCTGAATCGCGCGCACGCCGACGAGCCGTTTGAGCTGGCTAACACCCCCGGCGTTATCCACTGGCGAAGCACCACCAGCCCGGAGAACAGTCAGGTTTTTAAATCATTAGCAAAAACCACCGAGTACTGACACACACAATCAGGGTCAACATAACAATGAAACGTTCTCATCTTTGGGTTTTAAATCCTTGCTTGCTTGCAATGCTTTCTACCTCTGCGTGGGCGGAAGAACAAAAGGAAGAAAATATCGTTGTCTCCGCCAGCCGCGCGCACCGCAGCGTGGCGGAGATGGCGCAGACCACCTGGGTCATCGAGCGGGCTGAAATTGAGCAGCAGGTTCAGGGCGGGAAAGAGATTAAAGAAGTGCTGGCGCAGCTGATTCCGGGCATGGACGTCAGCAGCCAGGGGCGTACCAACTACGGCATGAACCTGCGCGGCCGCTCCATGATGGTGATGGTGGACGGCGTGCGCCTGAACTCGTCCCGCAGCGACAGCCGCCAGCTCGACTCTATCGATCCGTTCAACATTGACCGTATCGAGGTTATCTCCGGCGCCACGTCACTCTACGGCGGCGGCAGTACCGGCGGTCTGGTGAACATCGTCACCAAAAAAGGCCAGCCTGAGACCGAAGTCGAATTCCAGACCGGGGCTAAAAGCGGGTTTAACAGCCACAACGACCACGATGAGAACGTGTCGGCAGCGGTCAGCGGCGGCAACGATAACGCGTCCGGTCGTCTGTCGGTGTCGTATCAGCGCTACGGCGGCTGGTATGACGGCAATGGCGATGAGGTGATTATTGATAACACCCAGACCGGCTTACAGTATTCCGACCGTATCGATGTGATGGGAACAGGCACCCTCAACATCGACGATCATCAGCAGCTGCAGCTGACGACCCAGTACTACAAGAGCGAGTCCGACGGCAAGCATGGGCTGTATCTCGGAAAGAACTTCTCGGCGGTAACGGGGGATGCGACCGCCTACAACAAAGGTAACCTCGATTCTGACCGCGTGCCGGGTACCGAGCGCCATCTGATTAACCTGCAGTACTCCAATACCGACTTCTGGGGCCAGGATCTGGTCGCGCAGATTTACTATCGCGACGAGAGCCTGACCTACTATCCGTTCCCGACCCTGACCAAAGGCGTGGTCACCAGCATCGGCGCGTCGCAGCAGAAAACCGATTTCTACGGCGGCAAGCTGACGCTGAACAGCAAGCCGGTGGACGATTTGACGCTGACCTGGGGTATGGATGCCGACCACGAAACCTTCGATGCCAACCAGCAGTTCTTCAACCTGAAAAAAGCTGCGGCAAGTGGCGGCATGGAGCTGGATAACGCCTACAACGTGGGCCGCTACCCGGGTTACAGCATCACCAACCTCGCCCCGTTCCTGCAGGCCAGCTATGATATTGACGCCATCACCCTGAGCGGCGGCGTGCGCTACCAGTACACCGAGAACAAGGTGGACGACTTTGTCGGTTACACCCAGCAGCAGGCCATCGCTACCGGGAAAGCCACCTCCGCTGACGCGGTGCCGGGCGGGAAAACCGATTACAACAACTTCCTGTTTAACGCCGGGATCCTCGGTCGCCTGACCGAACAGCAGCAGGTGTGGTTTAACTTCTCCCAGGGCTTCGAAATTCCGGACCTGGCGAAGTACTACGGCTCCGGGACCTATCAGCTCAGCAACGGTCACTATCGCCTGCTGAACAGCGTCAACGTCAACGACTCGAAGCTGGACGGTATCAAGGTCAACGCTTATGAGCTGGGCTGGCGCTACACCGGGGATAACCTGCGCACCCAGGTTGCGGCGTATTACTCGCTCTCGGATAAAACCATCACCATCAACAAGACGGACATGACCATCAACCTGGAAGACGACAAGCGTCGTATCTACGGGGTAGAAGGTCAGGTGGACTATTTCTTCACCGACAGCGACTGGAGCACGGGCGCGAACTTTAACGCCATTAAGTCGGAAACCCGCGAAAACGGGAAATGGGAGAAGCTGACGGTAGACAGCGCCAGCCCGTCGAAAGCCAGCGCGTGGGTCAACTGGGCGCCGGGCGACTGGACCCTGCGCGTGCAGAGCACGCAGACCTTTGACGTCTCTGACGCCGACGGCAAGAAGATCGATGGCTATAACACGGTCGACTTCCTGGGCAGCTACGCCCTGCCGGTGGGTAAAGTCAGCTTCAGCGTGGAGAACCTGCTGGACAAAGACTACACCACCGCCTGGGGCCAGCGCGCGCCGGGGCTGTATAGCCCAACCTACGGTGCACCGGGTCTGTATACCTATAAAGGCCGTGGACGGACGTTTGGTCTGAACTACTCCGTTCTGTTCTAATCCTCAGCGCCGCCTGCGGGCGGCGCATTTTGCTGTGTAATTTCGAAGCAAATTTACTATAAAATCAGCGATTTGCTGAAATTGTCGGCAAACGAACAAAAAGCGCGATTTCACCCTTTGACAAGGCGAACTGAGGTCGCTACTATGCGCCTCGTTCACACGATTCCTCTGTAGTTCAGTCGGTAGAACGGCGGACTGTTAATCCGTATGTCACTGGTTCGAGTCCAGTCAGAGGAGCCAAATTTGAAAAGCCTGCTTTTGAAGCAGGCTTTTTGCTTTTCTGCGTCGGGTAAAATTGTCGGGTGGCGGCTTCGCCTTACCCGACCTACGGGACTGCATCTCTGAAGTTAACTCTGAATCGCATCCAGCCTGGCAATCACCTTAATCTCAAACTTAAATCCGTACAGCCACGTCACGCCGATCCCGGTCAAGGTAGGGTAAGGCGCTTCACCCCAATATTCTGGCAGGATACTCCAGATAGCGTCGAGGTTTGACTCGGGATCGACGACAAAGAGGGTCACGTCAACCACGTCAGCGAACGTGCAGCCCGCAGCCGCGAGGACAGCATTAAGATTATCGAAGGCCAGCCTGACCTGCGCTCTCAGATCGGGTTCAGGCGAACCATCCTCGCGGCTACCCACCTGCCCCGAAACAAAAAGGAAGCCGTTAGATTTGATGGCAGGTGAATACCGATTGCGCTCATAGAGCGCCTGACGACCGGAGGGGAAAACTGCTTCGCGTGCTGCCATGTTTGTACCTTTGCAATAGGGCAAAATCAGCCCGTTGAACATAAAGACACTTTACAGGTGCAGGTTCGGGCGGATAAACAAGCGACTTTGTCCATCATTGTTTGTAATATCCAAACAATCGGTGAAAAGAGAGGATAAGGGATGGATCGTTTCGACGCGATGCGCGCCTTTGCTCGCGTGGTTGAGGCAGGTAGCTTCACAAAGGCTGCCCAAACGCTTCATATGAGCAAAACCACGGTGACGCAGCTCATTCAGCAGCTGGAAGCGCGCCTGCGCGTCAAATTGCTCCATCGCACCACCCGCAGGCTCGGTGTGACCCCCGATGGCGCGGTCTACTACGAACGCGTCATCCGCCTGCTGGCGGACATGGAAGATGCTGAAAACAGCCTGTCCAGCGCGACGATGACGCCCAGGGGACGACTACGGGTAGACGTGCCCAGTCCGCTGGCCCGCCTCATCCTGGTGCCGGCGCTACCGGCTTTTCACGCACGCTACCCGGATATCCAGTTCGATATGGGCGTGAGCGACCGGGTGGTGGACCTGATCGGCGACAACGTGGATTGCGTCCTGCGCGGTGGCGAAATCAACGACCAGTCCCTGATCGCACACCATGTCGGCGATTTGCACATCGGTGTTTACGTCGCACCGAGCTATGTGGAACGCCTCGGCGCCCCGGCGCACCCGCGAGAGCTGGAAAACACCGACCATCGCATTGTAGGGTTCTTGTCCTCGCGCACCGGTAAGATTGATCCTCTGGTACTGCGCAGTGAGAGTGAACATATTGACATCACGGGCAGCTATGTCCTTGCCGTGGATGATGGCAATGCTTACCTCGAAGCTGGGTTAGCCGGGTTAGGCGTGATTGCGCTGCCGGTCTATATGGCAGAAGCGCATCAGGCTTGTGGTTCCTTGATTCGGCTATTCGAACATTGGCGTATTAAGCCAATGTCCCTGTACCTGGCATTTCCGCCTAACCGCCACGTCAACGCCAGACTGCGCGTTTTTATTGATTGGATCGTTGAATTGATGCAGCAGCATGTCCCTAATTCCAATAATAAGTCACTCCCTCCCAGCCCCTGATTCGCTCATTAGGGTTGGTTACTTTCCACAGCACTCACCGCTCGCCGCCAGGCACGATCTCTTTCTCAAGACCCGCATTCATGCACCACGTTTTCCACGATTCCATGGAAAAAATAAGATCACTTTTTGCAATGTCAGACGGCGTAGCGGACAGCACGCCGTCGTTATAGCCCGGTGCGGCCACCACAATGAGCTCATCGGAAAAAAGATAATGACTTTCGCTCCCTTCCCAGTTTCCCTGCCCCATCCGTATCGCGATATCTATCCCTTCCTGCTGCAGGCGCTGGCCTGGATCCGCAGGGTGATAAGCGGATATTTCGCCCGTAAACGAGCCAGTTGCGGTAATAACCAGTGTCATCCTAATGACGGCACCATCGCCAGCATCACGCAGCCAAGACGGGCGACGGCTTCAAAGCTTCGCAAACTGACAATGGGTGGGAAATCCGACATGAAAGTACTTCCTTATCTGCGCTGGATATACAGCGGCAACCTGACCATATGTCAGTAATACTGACCCTTACGGTAAGATACTGAAGAAATAGATTACTGCAGGCGCGTCCGGTCACCACAGTGCCCAATCAGGTGCCATTACCAGCACGGTTGTATGGACGTTTATGCAGCCGATGATCCAGCACGTCGTTAGTGCAGCGGAGTTAAGCTCGATCCAGTCGCTTGCCAAATCATTCGAATCACAGGCGGTCTTTAGAAAATACCCATTCAGCTAAGTGGCGAGCCCGGTAAGCACTCGCCACCGGGCAAACCCGCACCTAAATCTGATAATCAATCGCCACTTCTTCCGGCTCCATCACCTGGCGTTTAATCTCATCCACCGACAGCCCGGCGTTGCAGAGCTCGATAAAGCGCCACACATAGTTACGCTGCAGCTGTCCGCGCTTCAGGCCAAGCCATACGGTGTTGGCGTCAAACAGATGACGCGTATCAAGACGCACCAGGTTCCCGTCCTCGCGTTCTCCGCTGGACTGTTCCGCCACCAGGCCAATACCCAGACCCAGCTCGACGTAGGTTTTGATGACGTCAGAGTCCTGCGCGCTCAGCACGATGTCGGGCGTTAACCCTTTACGATTGAAGGCTTCATCTATACGCGAGCGTCCCGTGATCCCCTGGCGATAAGTAATGAGCGGCCATTTGGCAACGTCTTCCAGCGTCAGGGGAGAGACCTGATTCAGCGGATGATCGACCGGGAGCAGTAAGCTGTGATACCAGCGGAACCAGGGGAACGCCACCAGCAGCGGGTCGTTGCTCAGGCGTTCGCTGGCGATACCGATATCCGCCCCACCGTTTTGCAGCAGCACTTCAATTTCCTGCGGCGTGCCCTGGATAAGCTCCAGACGCACCTCCGGAAAAAGTTCGCGGAACGCCTTAATCACCGGCGGCAGGCTGTAGCGCGCCTGGGTATGGGTGGTGGCAATGGTGAGCACGCCAGAGGCGTCATTGGTGAAGAGATCCGCCAAGCGACGCACGTTGCTGGCCTCGTTGAGGATCCGCTCAGCGATGGTGAGCAATGCCTTACCCGGCTCCGTCATGCCGAGCAGCCGCTTGCCGCGACGGATAAAGATCTCTATGCCCAGCTCCTCTTCCAGCTCGCGGATATGGCGGCTGACGCCTGACTGAGAGGTATAAAGCATATTGGCGACCTCGGTCAGGTTGTAGTCCCGCCTGGCCGCCTCACGGATAATTTTAAGTTGCTGGAAATTCACGATTCACTCCGGCGCATCTGACATAGCTCTATTGTTAGAGTCAGCCGAGCTGCAGAACAAATAATAAAAACCAGCATCTTATGCTTTTATGGAATATCAGCTCACGAGCTGGAGTTCACGGTTCTCAAGCGATGGCTTGCTGACCAGCGACATCAGAATCTCTTTTACCGCCTGCGCCTGTGGCGACAGCGAACCGCGTGCGGACATGTTCAGCGAGAGCGGCAGGCTCATGGAAGGCGTTGTGATCCGCGCCATCCAGCCGTTCGCCGCGCTGCACAGCGAACGCGCGGCGGATTCCGGCAGCACGGTGACGCCCATGCCGCTGGCAATGGCTGCGGTCAGCGTGGAGATCGAGTCAATTTCGCCGATGATTTTGGCCGTCAGGCGGCGCAGGGAGAACGCTTCGTCCACGCGCACGCGCACGGCGCTGTAGTCGCGCGGCAGATAGAGGTTCATCTCTGCCACGGCGGTAAGGTCGACACTCTGGCCCGGACAGTCGCGGGTGCCCACGAGGTAGAGATCTTCTTTCAGCAGCGGCTGGCTGGTAATACCGGCCACCGGGGAGCGATCGTAAAGGACCGCCATGTCCAGCTGGCCGTTGAGCAGCTTGTCATTCAGTACGGACCCGCTGTTTTCGTGCAGGTACACCAGCACTTCAGGCAGCTCAGCGCGAACGGCCTGCAGCAGCGGCATGGTAATAGAGGACGCGGCCGTTCCCGGCGCCAGGCCAATAGAAACGTGTCCGCTCAGGGTCTGGCCCACGTTATTCACCGCCAGCTGCGCCTGCTCGCACTGGCGCAGAATCGTGCGCGCATGGGTATAGAGAATTTTTCCGGCTTCCGTTGGCGTGACGCCGCGTTTGGTGCGGATCAACAGCTGCTGATCCATCTCGCCTTCCAGAGTAGCCACCTGCTGGCTCAGCGCAGGCTGCGCGATATGCAGCACTTCTGCTGCTTGAGTCAGGCTGCCGATATCGACGATTTTTACGAAGTATTTCAGTCGTCTTAAGTTCATTTTGCCCCCTGTTCGAAATGCTGTGCCGGAACCGGCTGTCGTTGTTGAACAGGTTTTGCAATATGAATGCCACTTTTACCAGGCGGTCTGAATTGGGCGCTAAGCGCCTGAAAATAAGGAAACCTAATCATGGAGGGGGGTTTTATTACCGAAACAGCAGTTTATGATCTGCCCCATTAGAGGTATATCCGCACCAAAGCGGTGCATTCCGCTGTCAAAAACAGCACTTTGCCGATTTTGTCAGCAAACGATCAAAAGGCGGCGATCCACCCTTTGACAAGGTGAACGCAGGTCGATAATATGCGCCCCGTTCACACGATTCCTCTGTAGTTCAGTCGGTAGAACGGCGGACTGTTAATCCGTATGTCACTGGTTCGAGTCCAGTCAGAGGAGCCAAATTTGAAAAGCCTGCTTTTAAAGCAGGCTTTTTGCTTTTCTGCGTTGGGTAAAATTTCGGGTGGCGGCTTCGCCTTACCCGACCGACAAAAACCTCGAATCGTAGGCCGGGTAAGGCAACGCCGCCACCCGGCGAAAATGTCCTCAATTGCCGAGCTTCACCGGCATCCCTGACCGCCGTTCCAGCTCAGCACCTGCACCCTCGTTGATCAACTCTGTCCGCAGCGCGGCCGATATCGGCAGCGGCACTTTCCGGGTCGATTCAAATTCCGCGCGGTTACGCGATAACGGCTCGTGAACCTCCACCCAGCGGCTGCCGTCCCGTTCCGTGGTGACTTTAACGGGCCGATCGATAAGCTGTACGCGGGTGCCGACGGGAACATTATCGAAAAGGTATTTGATGTCGTTATTCCGCAGACGAATACAGCCCTGGCTCACCCGCAGCCCAATGCCGAAATTGGAGTTTGTGCCGTGTATGGCATACAGCCTGCCGATATAGATCGCATACAGCCCCATCGGGTTATCCGGCCCGGCGGGCACGAAGGCAGGCAGCGTTTTTCCCTCTGCCGCATAGGCACGGCGCGTATTGGGCGTCGGAGACCAGGTGGGTCCCACCTGCTTACGTTCAACCGCCGTTACCCAGTTACGCGGGGTTTCGCGCCCGGCCTGACCGATGCCGATGGGCAGCACTTCAACGGTATTGCTGCCCGGCGGGTAATAATAGAGACGCATTTCCGCCACGTTAACGACAATCCCCTCGCGAACGGTGTCGGGCAAAATCAGCTGCCGGGGAATGACCAGCCGGGTGCCGGATTTGGGCAAAAAAGGATCCACGCCCGGGTTCGCTTCCAGCATATTGCTCAACCCCTGCCCGTATTGCGCGGCAAACGCCTCAAGCGGTAACGTATTATGATCCGGCACGGTAATGACCTGCGAGCTCCCCACCAGGCGACTGCCCGCCGGCGGTAAAGGATAGCTCACCGCCTGCACGCTCTGGCTGATGAGTAACGCAGCAAGACAGCCCAACGCCATTTTACGACACATATTCCCTTCCTCAGTCGCTTCGCTCTTTAGTAAGCATAGCGTAGCCGTTTTGCATTACCCATCAGGAAATAAAATCAGTTTGCACAGGCCCCCTGTCGCGGTAGTCTCATAGGTTCCGTTTATATGACGGCCGCTATGTGAGTGACCTTTTCTTATACCAATAATTAAAAATCAGTGCAGACAGGACAACTATGGACTCCACTCTCACCTCCACACATCCCAACGAGGAGACACCTTCGCTCAATCGTGCCCGCCGCGCCGCACTCGGCAGCTTCGCAGGTGCCGTCGTCGACTGGTATGATTTTCTGCTCTACGGCATTACCGCCGCGCTGGTGTTTAACCGCGAATTTTTTCCGCAGGTCAGCCCCGCGATGGGCACCCTCGCCGCGTTTGCCACCTTCGGCGTCGGTTTTCTGTTTCGCCCGCTGGGCGGGGTGATCTTCGGCCACTTTGGCGACCGCCTCGGCCGCAAGCGCATGCTGATGCTTACCGTCTGGATGATGGGGATCGCTACGGCGCTGATTGGCATTCTCCCGTCGTTTTCCGCGATTGGCTGGTGGGCGCCGGCATTGCTGGTGACATTACGGGCGATTCAGGGCTTCGCCGTGGGCGGTGAATGGGGCGGCGCGGCGCTGCTATCCGTTGAGAGCGCGCCCAAAAATAAGAAAGCGTTTTACAGCAGCGGCGTGCAGGTCGGATACGGCGTGGGTCTGCTCCTTTCTACCGGGCTGGTCTCCTTGATCAGCCAGCTCACCACCGACGAGCAGTTCCTGAGCTGGGGCTGGCGCATTCCGTTCATCTTCAGCATCGTGCTGGTCATCGCCGCGCTGTGGATCCGTAACGGCATGGAGGAGTCGGCAGAGTTCGAAAAGCAGCAGGAAAAACCGGCCGTCAAAAAAAGGCTGCCGGTCATGGAGGCACTCGTCCGGCATCCTGGCGCTTTTCTGAAAATTATTGCCCTGCGCCTGTGTGAACTGCTGACGATGTATATCGTCACGGCGTTTGCCCTGAACTACTCGACGCAGAACCTCGGCCTGCCGCGTGAACTGTTCCTGAATATCGGTCTGGTGGTTGGCGGGATCAGCTGCCTGACCATCCCCTGCTTCGCCTGGCTGGCGGACCGCTTTGGCCGCCGTCGCGTCTATATCACCGGGGCGCTGGTGGGCACCCTCAGCGCCTGGCCATTCTTTATGGCGCTGGAGGCGCAGTCGATCTTCTGGATTGTCTTCTTCGCCATCATGCTCGCCAACGTCGCTCACGACATGGTGGTCTGCGTCCAGCAGCCGATGTTTACCGAACTGTTCGGCGCCAGCTACCGCTACAGCGGCGCGGGCGTGGGCTACCAGGTCGCAAGCGTGGTCGGCGGCGGGTTTACGCCATTTATTGCCGCCGCGCTGGTGACCTTCTCCGGCGGGAACTGGCACAGCGTGGCGATTTATCTGCTGGCCGGTTGCCTGCTCTCTGCTGCGACGGCCCTGGTGATGAAAGAGCCCCGCCACACCTGATCGCCCTTTTGTTTCACAGGCGTGTGACATACTATCGGGTAGAGTCGCACACCTGTGGAACAAGGAGACAGAGATGAATAATAAGGGCTCCAGCCTGACCCCGGCTCAGGCGCTGGAAAAACTCGACGCGCTGTATGAACAGTCCGTCAATGCGCTGCGCAGCGCCATCAGCGAATATATCGAAACAGGGAAACTTCCCGACCAAAAGGCCAGAAACGAGGGCCTTTTTGTTTATCCATCGCTCTCTGTGACCTGGGACGGCAGCGCCAGCACGACGCCAAAAACCCGCGCCTACGCCCGTTTTACCCACTCCGGCTGCTACAGCACCACCGTCACCCGCCCTGCGCTGTTCCGCCCCTATCTGGAAGAGCAGCTCACGCTGCTGTACCAGGATTACGGCGCGCACATTGCCGTGGAGCCCTCGCAGCATGAGATCCCCTATCCGTACGTAATTGACGGTTCGGCGTTAACCCTTGACCGCTCCATGAGCGCGGGGCTGACCCGCCACTTCCCGACGACGGAACTGTCGCAGATTGGCGATGAGACCGCCGACGGGATTTATCACCCGGCAGAATTTTCTCCTCTGTCGCACTTTGATGCCCGCCGGGTCGATTTCTCCCTGGCGCGACTGCGCCACTACACCGGTACGCCCGCTGAACATTTTCAGCCGTTCGTGCTCTTTACCAACTACACCCGCTACGTCGACGAGTTTGTCCGCTGGGGATGCAGCCAGATCCTCGACCCGGAAAGCCCGTATATTGCACTCTCCTGCGCGGGCGGGATCTGGATCACCGCAGAGACCGAAGCCCCCGAGCAGGCCATCTCCGATCTGGCATGGAAAAAGCATCAGATGCCTGCCTGGCACCTGATCACCGCCGACGGTCAGGGCATTACGTTGATTAACATTGGCGTCGGCCCCTCGAACGCCAAAACCATCTGCGACCATCTGGCGGTGCTGCGCCCGGACGTGTGGCTGATGATTGGTCACTGCGGCGGCCTGCGTGAAAGCCAGCTGATTGGCGATTACGTGCTCGCCCACGCCTACCTGCGCGACGACCACGTGTTGGATGCGGTGCTGCCGCCGGATATCCCAATCCCGAGCATCGCCGAAGTACAGCGTGCGCTGTATGACGCCACCAAAGCGGTCAGCGGCATGCCGGGCGAAGAGGTGAAACAGCGCCTGCGCACCGGTACGGTCGTCACGACGGATGACCGCAACTGGGAGCTGCGTTACTCCGCCTCCGCGCTGCGGTTCAACCTGAGCCGCGCGGTGGCCATTGATATGGAGAGCGCCACCATCGCCGCACAGGGCTATCGCTTCCGCGTCCCGTACGGCACGCTGCTGTGCGTCTCCGATAAGCCGCTGCACGGCGAAATTAAGCTACCGGGCCAGGCCAACCGTTTCTATGAAGGGGCCATCTCAGAGCATCTGCAAATTGGCATTCGCGCCATCGACCTGCTTCGGGCGGAAGGTGACAGGCTGCATTCCCGCAAGCTGCGCACCTTCAACGAGCCGCCGTTCCGCTAATAACGATAAGGAATAACCATGTCCAGCACATCTCCGCTCTCTGCCCTGCGCCACTGGCTTGAGGCCAGCCATCTCGACGGGATGATCGTCACGCGTGCGGATGCGTGGCAGAGCGAATACTGCGCGCCCTGTGACGAAAAGCTGGCCTGGCTGACGGGCTTTGACGGTTCTGCCGGCGTCGCGCTGGTACTGAAGGATAAAGCGCTGCTGTTCGTCGACGGGCGCTATCAGGTGCAGGCCCGCGTTCAGGTGAATCTGGACGAGATTGAAATTCACCACCTGCACAACGAGCCGCTGGCTGAATGGCTGACAGAAAACGTGGAGGCAGGCACGCGCATCGGTTTTGACGCACTGCTGATGACCAATACGGAGTTTGAGCAACTGTCCGCCACGCCGTGCAGGCTGGTACCGCTGAAGGTTTCGCCGTTTGACGCCTTATGGACCGATCGCCCTGCCGCACCGGCGGGGCTTATTCGTGAAATGCCGGTTGAAGTAAGCGGTGAAAGCAGCGAGGACAAACGTCAGCGCGTTGCCGCCGTGCTGGCCGCGAACAATGCTGATTATCTGGCCGTTACGCTGCCGGATAACATTGCATGGCTGCTCAACGTAAGGGGCTCAGATATCCCAACCAGTCCGGTACCGCTCTCATTTGCCCTGCTGAGTCGTGACGGCCACGTTGAGTGGTTTGTAAACGACAACAAGCTCGGCGCCCTGCCTGAAGACGTGCGCAATGCGTTTACCATTGCGCCGCAGGACGCCTTCATCGAACGCTGTCAGCAGATTGCTGCAGGCAAACGGGTGATGGTTGATGCCGATTCCGCTCCGGTCGCCCTGCGCTTTGCCATCGAACCCCGGGGAGAGATTGTCTGGCGAACCGATCCCATCACCCTGATGAAGGCCACCAAAAACCCGATCGAGCTGGCTGGGTATCGCGCGTGCCATCACCAGGACGGTGCCGCCTGGGTCAACTTCCTGGCCTGGCTGAGCCGCGAAGTGCCGCTGCGCGAGGCGGCAGGAAATCCGCTCACCGAGCTGGAAGTGCAGGCGCAGCAGCTCGCGTTCCGTCAACAGCAGCCCGGGTTTATCGAGCAAAGCTTTGCGACCATCTCCGCCTCTTCGAGCAATGCGGCGATGTGCCACTATCATTCGAGCGAGGCCAGCAACAAGCCCATCGGCCATGATCATTTTTACCTGAACGATTCCGGCGGTCAGTACGTTAATGGCACCACCGACGCCACGCGCACGCTGGCATGGGGTAAGGTCGGCCCGCAACAGCGCCTGCACTACACCGCCGTGCTGAGAGGCTTTCTGTCGCTCATTACCCTGCAGTTCCCCTCTGGCACTCAGGGGCATCAGCTGGATGCCTTCGCGCGTCGTCCGCTGTGGGAGATGGGGCTGGATTACGATCACGGCACAGGGCATGGCGTGGGGCATCAGCTTCTGATCCATGAGAACCCGCATCGCATCGCCAAAAAGGTCAACCCGTGGCCGCTGGTGGCGGGTAATATCATGACGATTGAACCGGGATATTATCTGGGCGATAGCCACGGGATTCGCATTGAAAACCAGGTGGAGATAGTGGAGAGCCGTCCGGGATTCTGTAAATTTGCCTCGCTGACGCTGATCCCGATTGATTTAAGCCAGGTCGAGCTGGATCTGTTGAGCGAACAGGAAAAAGCGTGGCTGGATGCGTATCACCAGCAGGTGCGTGAGGCGCTGTCACCACGGGTGAACAGCGATGCGCGTTCGTGGCTGGAAGGGGCGACGGCACCGGTTCGTGTGAACGGATAGTGCGGCTTTTGCCGGGTGGCGGCTTCGCCTTACCCGGCCTACGATTCGAGGTTTTTGTCGGTCGGGTAAGGCGAAGCCGCC
>NZ_VDAF01000018.1:0-124181 GCF_019584525.1 Enterobacter sp. EC_50
GTTGCATAGGTCGGGTCTCAGTCCAGGGCATAGCGAGTCTCCTCTTCTATGCCAGTTATAACTGTTACCCATGTATCCGGTCTAAAGTGTTACCCATGTTTCCGGTTCATACCCTACGCTTACCGGGCCTACGGGATCGAGTAGGCCGGGTAAGGCGAAGCCGCCACCCGGCGATGGTTAGCGCAACAGCGCAAACGTCTGCCGCTTCGGCCTTTCCAGCAGCTCCAGCGCCTCCTGATACGTCCGCACGTTGTTATAGCCCATCACCAGCCCGTAGCGTTTGCCCGACCCACGATACCACTCCGAGAGCGCATTGACCTGCAGCTGCTGTTCCTGCCAGCAGCGCGCGATTTCCCGGTCACGGCTTCCTTTGGTCAGGAACGCCACGATATGCATCCCGCCGTCGTTTTGCTCGGTGAAAAACAGATCGCCATATACCTCCTGCAGGGCGGCAATCATCCAGTCGCGGCGGGTCTGATACAGCGCGCGCATCTTTTTCAGGTGACGGAAAAAATGCCCTTCGTTGAGAAACGCGGTGAGGATCTTTTGCGTCAGCACCGGCTGGCCGCTGGTGGTGATGTCCGCGCAGTCGGTAAAGGCCCCGACGGTGCTGGCGGGCATCACTACGTAGCCCATGCGCAGCGACGGCATAATGGTTTTACTGAAGGAGCCCATAAAAATCACCCGGTCGTGCTGGTCGAGGCTTTTCAGCGACGGCAGCACCTTGCGCGTATAGTGAAACTCTCCGTCGTAATCGTCTTCGATAATCCACGCCTCGTTCTGGCTGGCCCAGTCGAGCAGCTGCTGTTTACGCGGCAGCGAGAGCGTGACCGCCAGCGGACTCTGGTGCGACGGGGTGACGATGGCAAAACGGGCGTCGCGATGGTGGCGGAGCAGGTAGTCCGTGTCGATGCCGCAGCGATCGACCGGCACCGTGTGCAGGCGCGGCACGATCCGCTTCAGCAGCTGCTGGCCCATAAAATAACCCGGATCCTCAAACACCACCTTGTCGCTGCGGCTGGCAAGGGTGTCGAGGATCAGCCGCAGGCTGCCGCTGTAGCCGCTGGTGATGAGCACCTGTTCTGCGGTGCAGGACAAGCCGCGTGAGATGTTGAGGTAGCTGGCGATGGCCTGGCGCAGCGGATACCAGCCCAGCACCGGCGGGTTGAACATCTCCTCCTGACGCATGGCCCGCGTCGCCTGGCCCGCCAGCAGCAGCCACTTTTTATACGGGAAGCTGTCGAGGGCGGGGATGCCGGGGCGCAGAAACCCCGCCCGCTCGCGCTGGCTGATGAGCGAGGCCGGAAGCGTACCGGTGGGCTGCTCCGCCGGGGCATGTTTGTCCGGCAGCAGGAGGTCCGGGTTAACCCGCGTGCCGCGCGCCCCCTGGCTCACCAGATACCCTTCACCCGTCAGAATGGCATACGCCGTTTCGACGGTTTTACGCGCCACCTTCAGCTCTTCCGCCAGCACGCGGATGGCAGGCACCTTATCGCCCGGCTTCAGCACGCCGCGCATAATATTGTCGCGATAGCGGGAATAAATCTCGTGATAGCCCGGCTTCATGTCCTACCTCGTTTCACGATTTTTGTATCTTTTTACTATGTCATGAACGGCGTAGATTTGCCTCATCGCATGACACATGCCGCACAAAAAGAGGAAAGACCATGAGCACTCGCGTTAACCACCATAAAGCTACACCTGCCCTCGCCAACGCGCTGTCTGCCCTGAGCATGGAGGTGGCAAAAACCTCCATCGATCCGGCGCTGAAGCACCTGATCGACATTCGTGTGTCGCAGCTGAACGGCTGTACGTTCTGTCTGGATATGCACTCAAAAGAGGCGAAAATCGCCGGCGAGCGCGAGCTGCGCCTGTACCATCTGGCGGCCTGGCGCGAGTCCCCGCTGTTCAGCGCCCGTGAAAAAGCGGCGCTGGCGTTCACCGAAGCGCTGACCCAGATTGGCGTTCACGGTGTCAGCGACGCCCTCTACCGCAGCGTGGCGGAACATTTCTCCGACGTGGAGATTTCAGAGCTGAACTTCGCGATCGTGGCGATCAATGCCTGGAACCGTCTGGGGATCACCTCCCGCATGGCGCCCGGCTCGCTGGACGCGGCTTACGGGCTGAATAAGGCTAACCTGGAATAATCCCGCGCTCGCGGATCATCGCCACCAGCGCCCGCAGTCCCGGCGGGACGTGGCGATGGCCCGGGTAGTACAGGCGCAGCCCGGCAAACGGCTGCGCCCAGTCGTTTAAGACGCTCACCAGCTCCCCGCTTTTCAGCTCGTCCTGAATATAGAGTTCCGGTAAAAATCCCACCCCTAACCCCGCTTTTACGGCGCGGATCGAGGCAAAAAGATCGGACGTCGCAAAGCGCGGCGGCACGGCAAGCGCGTACGTTTCACCCCGACGGGCCAGCTCCCAGCGGTAGATCCCGCCGTGGGCCATACGCATGCCGATCCCCTGGTGTGAAAGCAGATCGTCCGGCGTCTCGGGTGTGCCGTGACGGGTGAAATAGTCCGGCGTGGCGGTGACGAGCTGGCGGATCTCACCGGTCAGCGGCACGGCGATCATGTCCTGCGGAACGGACTCTTCGAGGCGGATCCCCGCGTCATAGCCTTCGGCGACGATGTCGATCATCCTCGCTTCGCTCACCGTTTCCACGCGCATTTTCGGGTAGCGGATCATGAAGTCGATCAGCAGCTGGTCCAGAAACAGCGTGCCGATATGGTTCGGCACGTTGAGGCGCAGCGTGCCGGCGGGTTCCCCGGTGTCGCTGTGGATCTCCTCCCCGGCGAGACGGATCTCCTGCAGCGCCGGGCCGATACGCGCCACGTAGCGCTGCCCGGCGTCGGTGAGCGCCACGCTGCGGGTCGTGCGGTTGAAAAGTCGCGTCTCAAGGCGGCTCTCCAGCCCGGCGATGGCGTTGCTGACCGCCGTGGCGGACATGCCGAGCTCCTGCGCCGCGCCGCGAAAGCTGCCGCGCCGCACCACCGCCATCACCACTTCCAGCTCTGTCAGACCTGAACGATGCATAGATTATCCTGAAAATCGAAACAACCCTTGCAGCATAGCGTGGATTATCGCAACGGAGAAGCCGTGACAGACTGGTCTCACACAGCCTGAGGAGGTTTATATGCACACCATCGAACAGATCTTTATTAACGGCGAATTTGTTACCCCGCACGGCACCGAGTGGTTTGATTTGTACAACCCGGCGACGGCGCAGGTTATGGGTCAGGTTCGCCTGGCGGATGAGGTTGACACAGAGCGCGCTATCGCGGCGGCGATAGCGGCGTTTCCGGCGTGGTCCCGGACCACAAAGCAGGAACGCATCGCCGCGCTGAAGCGCATGCACGCCGCCGTGGCCGCCCGTCACGACGATCTGCTGGCAGCGGTCATTGAAGAGTACGGCGCGCCCGCCTCGCGCTCGGCATGGATGGCAAGCTATCCGGCAGAGGTGATTGCTCAGGCCATCGAGGCGCTGGAGGCGTTTGAGTTTGTCACCTCCGCAGGTGCCGCAGCGGTGCAGATGACGCCGCTCGGCGTGGCCGGGCTGATTACGCCGTGGAACAGCGATGCGGGGTTTATCTGCGGCAAACTGGCGGCCGCGCTGGCGGCGGGCTGCACGGCGGTCATCAAGCCGAGCGAAATGAGCGCCCTGCAAACGCAGATTGTCACCGAAGCGCTGCGCGACGCCGCGCTGCCGCCGGGCGTGTTTAACATCGTCACCGGACGCGGCGAGACGGTGGGCGAAACCCTCAGCCGCCATCCGGACGTCGCGAAAATCTCGTTCACCGGTTCCACGAATACCGGCAAGGCGATCCTGCGCAACGCGGCGGAAAGCTTTAAGCGCGTCACGCTGGAGTTGGGCGGTAAATCGCCGACGATCCTGCTGGATGATGTGGATCTCGTGCAGGCGATCCCGCTGGTGATCCAGGCCGGGTTTATGAACAGCGGTCAGGCGTGCGTGGCCGGGACGCGCATTCTGGTGCCTTACTCGCGCAAGGCGGAGATCGAAACCGCGCTGGCGCAGGCCGTGGCGGCGGTGAAATCCGGCGACCCGCGCAACAGCACGACGGACGTCGGCCCGATGGTCAGCGAAAAGCAGTGGCTGCGGGTGCAGGGCTATATCCGCAAAGGAATCGAAGAAGGGGCGCGCCTGCTGGCGGGCGGCGAAGGGCGACCGGACGGCACGCGGGACGGCTGGTTCGTGCGTCCGACGCTGTTTGCCGACGTGAACAATCGGATGACCATTGCCCGCGACGAGATTTTCGGCCCGGTGCTGTGCGTAATCCCTTATCAGGACGAGGCGGAGGCGATCGCCATTGCCAACGATATCGAGTACGGCCTGAGCGCGATGGTGCTGGGCGGCGATGTGGACCGCGCGCGACGCGTGGCACAGCAGATTGTTTCCGGTCGCGTGCTGGTGAACACCCTGGCTCATGAACCGAAAGCGCCATTTGGTGGCTTCAAACACTCCGGCGTGGGGCGCGAGATGGGCGAGTGGGGAATTCGGGCGTTTATGGAGCCGAGGTCGATGGTGGGCTAAAACCCGCCCGGTGGCGCTGCGCTTACCGGGCCTACATGAGCCGTAGGCCGGATAAGCGCAGCGCCATCCGGCACAACGCTTCGCTCTTTGCCGAAGCATTGTGCTTTTCCCTCCTGCATTCTCTCCCCAACATCACAACGGAGAGAAAACCATGATCGCAGTTCTTTTCGAAGCCAAAGCCGAGCCTGCCCATCAGGCGCGCTATCTTCAGCTTGCCGCAGAGCTTAAGCCGCTGCTGGCCGACATCGACGGCTTTATTGATATCGAACGGTTCCAGAGCCTGACGACCGACGGCAAAATCCTCTCTCTTTCCTGGTGGCGGGATGAAGAGGCCGTCCGCCGCTGGAAGCAGAACGTCTTTCATCAGGCGGCGCAGGCCGAAGGGCGGGCGTCGATTTTTTCTTTCTACCGTATTCGGGTGGCGCAGCTGGTGCGGGAATACAGTTCCGAAACCGGAGGGCACGCTGCGTGTCTATCCTGACTCAGTACAGCGACCATGCGAATCACCTTATTCTGCTGACGGATGATGATAAGCTGGCCGCAGAGATCACCGAACCCTGGGCGGCCCATGCTTAAGACGAGTTTACCCCCCGATAACAGCGCGATGCTGGAAAAGGCGATTGCCGCGGTGGCGGCTGCCATGGCCGATCCGTCGCGCGTGAAGATGCTCTGTGCGCTAATGGACGGGCGGGCGTGGACGGCCACCGAACTGAGCGCGGCGGCAGATGTCGCACCGTCGACCGCCAGCGGGCATCTCGCCCGGCTGGTTGAAGGGCAGCTAATTACCTGCCTGTCGCAAGGGCGGCATCGCTATTATCGTCTTGCCGGGCACGACGTGGCGGCGCTGGTGGAACAGATGATGGGGCTTTCGTGGAGCCGCATTACCCCGCCGGAAACCAGCGCGCCGAAAGCCATGCGTGAAGCCCGGACCTGCTACGACCATCTCGCAGGCGCCGTGGCGGTGCAGATCTATGATTTCATGCAGGCGGAAGGCTGGCTGGAGGCTGACGGTTCCGCATTGACCCTCTATGGCCGGGAGCAGTTCCTGGCGCTCGGCATTTCGTTAAGCGCGCATCCGCGCCGGAAGGCCTGCTGCGCCTGCCTGGACTGGAGCGAGCGACGGTTTCACCTGGGCGGAGAAGCCGGTGCGTTGTTGCTCGACCATCTTGAAAGTAAAGGCTGGATCCAGCGGGTGGCGGGGTATCGGGAGGTGGTGGTGACGGCGTCGGGGAAGGCCGCTGTAAAAAGACTTTTTAGCCGCTAAAAATGCCCGGTGGCGCTGCGCTTACCGGGCCTACGTGTACATTGCCTCCAGTAACACCTTTCGCAATTCCTGCGCTTTAACTTCTCGTTTCTTGATACTTATCCTGATAACTATTATCTTGGCCGCGTGTGACGAGAGGTTCCCCATGAGTGAAGAAGAACTGTTCTGCCGCAGGCCGATGGGCATGCGGATGGCGATGATCGTGCGCCAGTGGCGTGCCGTCATCGACGACGCCATTCTCGATACCGGGTTAACCCAGTCGAGCTGGACGGTGATGATGCAGCTTCATCAGCTCGGGGATAACGTCTCAATGAGTGAGCTTGCGGAGGTGCAGGGCATTGAACTGCCGCCGCTGATGCGCACCCTAACACAGCTGGAAAAACAGGGTTACCTGCTGCGCACCACATCGCCTTATGACAAGCGCATCCGGCTTCTGACGCTGACGCCTGAGGGAAAAGCCATATTACAAAGGCTCACTCAGGTGATTGAGACGTATCAGGCGCGCGTATCGCAAAACATCGCGCCGGAACATCTCGACATTTTCAGCGCCACGTTGAATCAAATCGCCTGCAATTTGCGGACAATCCGCGAAGAAGATAACAAGACCGAAAAATAATGACCCCTGAACAAAAGTTTGCCCGCTGGGTAAGGGTGAGTATTGCCTCTTTCCTGCTGATGTTTGTCTACTTTATCGTCGCGGATATCTGGATCCCGCTGACGCCGGACTCCACCGTGATGCGCGTGGTGACGCCGGTGTCTCCGCGCGTCTCCGGCTACGTGGCGGCGGTACATGTCCATAACAACAGCCAGGTGAAGAAAGGCGATCTGCTGTTTGAACTCGACGACACGCCGTTTCGCAATAAGGTAGAAGCGGCGCAAATCGCGCTCGAGCAGGCACGCCTGTCTAACGAACAGCTGGATGCGCAGATCGCTGCCGCGCAGGCCAGCCTGAAAACCGCCGTGCTGACCGCGCGTAACGACAAAGTGACCTTTGATCGCTACCAGAAGCTGAGCACCCTGCAGAACGTCTCGCAGGCGGATCTGGATAAGGTTCGCACCACCTGGCAGAGCAGCGAGCAGTCCGTCAGCACGATTCAGGCCAACATCCGCAACCTGCGCATCCAGCGTGGTGAGCGCGAAGAACACCGCAACGTGACGCTGCAAAAATACCGTAACGCGCTGGATGAAGCGGAACTCAATCTCGGCTGGACGAAGGTCTACGCCCAGGCGGACGGCACGGTCAGTAACCTGCAGCTGAGCCCGGGCTTCTACGCTTCCTCCGGTTCGGCCGCGCTGGCGCTGGTAAACAACCAGACCGATATCGTGGCCGATTTCCGTGAGAAGAGCCTGCGCCATACCCATCAGGGCACCGATGCGGCCGTGGTGTTTGACGCCTTCCCGGGACACGTTTTCCGCGCCCACGTCACCAGCAGCGACGCGGGGATCCTGGCAGGTCAGGAGGCCGTTAATGGCCAACTCTCCGAGCCGGAAACCTCTAACCGCTGGGTACGCGATGCCCAGCGCATGCGCATTCACGTCTCGCTGGATGAGCCGCTGCCGAAGCATCTGCCGACCGGCGCCCGCGCGACCGTGCAGCTTTACAACAGCGAAGGGCCGTTTGCGCGCTTCTTCTCCGGGATGCAAATCCACCTGGTGAGCCTGCTTCACTATGTCTATTAGCACCCTGGCGCGGGTGTTTACCCCGCACGGCAACATCGTCTACACGGCAAACGACTTTCGCCAGACCCTGCGCATCGTCTTTGCCGGGATGATTGCGTTGAGCATCTCGAGCTTCTACAACACCCGCTACGGCGTGTTTTTCGTGGTCTATCCGATCATGCTGCTGTCGCTGGTGCCGGTGTTTAACCGCCACGTGGCGAAGCAGTTTATCTTCAGCGCATCGCTTAACTGCGTCGAAATGGTAATTATCATCGGCTATCTGTCGCAATGGCCGGCGATCATGACGCTGGTGGTCTTCGCCCTGTACGTGATGCGCTTTCGCTTTATGAGTAAAGGGCCGCTGTTTTTGTTCGGGTCCATGGGCGTGGTGTGCCAGAGCGTGATGCTCAACTTTATGAGCTACCCCACCACCAACTGGCATACGCTTTTGTTCTCGAACATCGAAGCCAGCGTGATGGCGGTGTGCCTGAGCGCGCTGATGAACTACCTCCTGCCGGACGTGGAGCCCCGCAAGCCGCCGCCGCTGATCGAGAAAGACGACGCCCGCGTGCGCCACGAGTCGCTGCTCTCCGGCACCGTCGCGACGCTGATATTCGTCGTGTTTCAGATTAGCGACTTAAGCGATTCGCTTTCGGCGCTGATGGCAGGGATTCTGATCCTGTTCCCGATGCACTATCGCGGCGCGGTGATGAGCTCCATCTGGCGCGTGGTCGGCGTGGTGCTGGGTTGCCTCTATATTCTGGTGGTGCAGCTGATCCTCTACGATCACAGCAGCCATATGCTGTTGATGATGCCGCTGATCGGCCTTGGGCTGGCGTTTGGCGCGCGACTCCACGTGATGGAGAAGGTCGGGGCGGGCGTAGGCTTCTCCAGCATCACCACCATCGGGATAATGTTCGGGCAGAACATGCACCCGGACACTGACCTGGTGTTCAGCGATCTGTACCGCATCACCTCCGTTACCTTTTCGCTGGTGGCGACGCTGACGATGGTCTTTCTGATGCACCTGATCCTCAACCGCTTCGAGGCGACGCGCTACGTCATCGCGCCGCCCAAAGTAGATTAATGTCCCAGCACGGCAGGCAGCTGCGAGAGTAAAAACAGGATCAGGCCAATCGTCCCGCCCACCAGCGTACCGTTGACGCGGATAAACTGCAGATCCTTGCCAATGTTCAGTTCAATCTGGCGGGACATGTCTTTGGCGTCCCAGCTTTTGACCGTGTCGCTGATGTGGCGCGTCAGGAACGCGGCAAAATCCGGCGCGAGGCGGTGCGCGGCCTGCTCCAGATGCTCGTTCAGAGATGCCCGGAGGCTGGCGTCGTTAGACAGCGTTTCGCCAAACCACAGCCCGGCGTTGGCGATGCGTTGCTTCACGCGGGAATCCTCGCTCTGCATATCCGCCTTCAGCCACTGGCGCAGGTCGGCCCACATCTCCCCCAGATAGCGGTTAAACGCCTCGTCGTTTTTCAGGTAGTGCTTAATGTTGTCGGCTTTTGCCACCATCTCCGGATCGTTTTTCAGGTTGTCGATAAGCTTCAGCGTGGCGCGGTCAAACGCCTGGCGGATCTGGTGCGTGCGGTCGTGGCTGATATCGTCCAGCAGCGTGTTGACCGCGTTCGATACCATCTCCGCGCTTTGATCGCCCAGCCACTCGGTGGGCAGCACCATCGCCTTGCGCGGGTGCTCGGTCTTCAGCCAGTGGACGATCTGGTCAGAGATAAACTCTCGCGTGCTTTCCCGCTGAATCAGGGTAATCAACCGGTTGATGATGGCGTCCAGCAGCACCTGGTGGCGGTTGTTTTTGGTCATGCTCTCCAGCATCACGGCGCTGGTTTCGGTGAAGTCGACCTTGTCGATGGCCTTATGCACCGCGCGTTTGAGCAGGCGCTGAATGCGCCCGTCGTCGGTGAGTTCGAGAAAACCGCTCATCACCTGCATCAGATGCAGCCCGACGCGCTGGGCGTTGTCGGGCTTGCTGAACCAGGCGCCAATCATCCGTGCGGGCTCATAGCGGCGGATCAACGCCACCAGCGACTGGGTATCCAGAAACTTCTCCTGCACGAACTGGCCGAGATTGTCGCCGATCCGGTCCTTATTGCGCGGGATGATCGCCGTATGGCGGGAGATAAAGGGAATCGGCACCCGGCGGAACAGCGCGACCACCGCAAACCAGTCCGCCAGCGCGCCAACCATTGCCGCCTCGGCAATGGCCTTGACGCCGCGCACCCAAAAGGTCTGCGGCAGGAACAGGGTGGTGATAAAGGCCGCGGCGGCAATCAGCAGCAGCGACAGCGCCAGCAGCTTGGCGCGTTTGAGTTCAGCTATTTTTTCCATGGGTTAAGGATAGAGGCAAGTGAACCAAAAGTGCAAAACTGGTGAAAGGGGGAGACGCATTCTCAGTGTGAACCAATGGCGTCTATATAAAAAATATATACATCTAAATTTTCTATTATTAATTTTTCTATATTTTTTGTGCTTATTTATTTTCGGTCGTAATGTTTTGTGACCGTCGTAGTCATTTTAACGCTCCTGTTAGCCATAAGATAAAGGACTATTTATGAAAGGAGACGGTATCGATGACATGGGAGTATAAAGTTTCGACGGGGGTATTGAGCCATAATGGTGTTTTTGTTGCTAACTGCTACAGCGGTGCGGGTGAATCGAAAGATAAGCCAGAGTGTGAAAGTCAACGAAACAGAGGGCCTATTCCAAGAGGTATTTATTTTATCGCCGGGTGGAATAATCATAAAAGTGCAGAGGCCATTATTCTTGAGCCTATAGCCGGGACCAATACCTTTGGTAGAGATCATTTTCAACTTCATGGTGATAAAAAAGGTCAGCCACCAGGATCAGCATCAGCTGGTTGCATCATTATGAACGGCCAGGACAAGCGTCATATGATTTATGATTCGGGTGATACAATACTGGTGGTGCGATAATGAAGTGTATTATTGCGCTATTCTTCTTGTGCTTACCGATGGGGTTATTTGCCAAAAACCAAACTCCTGAACAGATCTTGCAGATGATAAACGGCAAAGGCGCCAGGCATGTTGTTGCACAATTATATGCTAATGATAGCGATGAGTCGGAATGGTGGAATCATGTTATCCCAGAGATTAGCAAAGGAAATCAGAAATGGTTAGCTGTCGCGAGTGCGCTTGAGCCGGGCGTGGACGCCAGTACGGCTGAAGATTTAAAGGCGGCGCTTTCTGAAGCTATCCCTCATAATCCTGCAGGCGTTTTAGCCATTTTAAAAGACGATAAGCCGTTACTCACTATTGAACAAATTTGCGCGTTTGATAATTTCCCCGAAACGGAGGCAGAAAGTAATAAGCTTTTTGTGGATTCAATCAGGGAGATGTTCAAAATAAAAAGCCCGCCGGGTAAAAGATGTCTTGCCGTTATGATCTCAACTGTTGAACACTCTGTTCCATTCGATAAGGATATGTAAATGGCCATTCCGGGATATATGTCATTAACTGACGATGCGGGTAATAGCATAAAAGGCAGCGTGAAAGTTAATGGCCGTGAAAACCAGATAGAGGTTTTAGGGCTCTATCATAACGTAAGCTATAATTCTGACCTGCATAATAGCAGAGCATTGAGCAAACGCCAGCATCGTCCCTTTCTGATTCAGAAAGAAATAGATGCCTCCAGCGTTTTTCTCTATAAAGCACTCAGCACGGGCGGTACGTTCAGGAAAGCGACTATCGACCTGTACAGAATCAATGATGCCGGTCAGGAAGACATCTATTTCACGATAACGCTGGAAGCGGTGAAGGTCGTCACGGTGTTTTCATTAATGCATGACGTGAAAGAGACTTACCATGAAAAACAGGGGCATCTTGAGCTTGTTTTGCTTCGTTATGAAAAGATAACCTGGCATTACCGTGACGGTAACGTTATTCACATGGATGACTGGGATTATCGGTTAGGGGCATAGAAAACGGCTGATAAGATTCTTTCATATCACCCGCCACATCACCCACCCGCCAAACCCCATCAGCACCACCCCCGCCGTGCGCTCTATCAGCCACAGCGCACGGCTGAGCTTCTGCTGGACCGCGGGCAAACCCATCAGCGTCACCAGTGCCAGATCCCACGCCAGCACCACCGTCACCATCCAGACGCCGCAGGTTGCCTGCTGAAGCAGCGTCACGTCCGGCCCCAGTAGCGCCGTCATCAGCGCCAGATAGAACAGCGCGTTCTTCGGATTAAGCAGCGCCGAGCCGAGCCCCAGCAGGATCTGCTTGCGCAGCGAGGGGCAGTGTTGACGGGGTTCATTCAGCGCCAGTGCCTGCGGTTGGCTGCGCACCAGATGCGAGCCGATCCACAGCAGGTACAGCGCCCCGCATACCTCGATAAGCGTAAACAGCCACGTAAACTGGCGCAGCGCGCTCCAGCCGATAATCACCAGTAAGATATACAGCCCGTTACCCGCGGCGATGCCGACGCACAATCCGGCGCTGCCGCGCAGTCGGTAGCGCGCCGCGTAGCCCACCAGCAGGAAGAAGTCCGGCCCCGGGCTTAACAGGGCGACAAAATGCGCCAGCGCCAGGGCGAGAAAAGCGGAAGGGAAGAACAGTTCCATAGCAGCCTCGGTTAACAATCTGAGGTCAGGCTACGGTGATGCCAACGTTATTTATTGTCAGATATTGATCGGCCCGTCGCGTACTGGCGCGGCGTGGCGGCGGTATAGCTGACGAAGGTCTTATGAAAATGGCTCTGGTCGGCAAACCCGCTCTGGTAGCCAACGTCGGCGATGTCGTCCCCGGCACGCAGTCGCGCTTTGGCGAACTCCACGCGGGAGATGTTGAGGAAGCTGCCCGGCGTCAGGCCGGTGTCCTGCCGGAAGGTGCGGATCAGCGTCTCCTTGCGCAGCGAGAATCGTTGGGCAAGTTCGTCAAGCGAAGGCGGTGCGGCCAGGTCGGCAAGAAACGCCTGCCGCACGTGCTGGCTGGTTGAGCGAAGCGCATCTGCGTTTTCCACGCGGCGGGGCAGGGCTGAAAGCAGCGTGTCCACGGATACAGGCGACATCATCTCAACAATATCCAGGTAGCGCTTAAACAGCGCAGGGTCGCGAATCACCTGTAACGCCAGAGGAATATCGGTGTCGATATAGAGCATATGGTAGCTGCGCGGTTGCCCGGCGACGGGGTTGCAGCTGTGCGGCGCAGAGGCCGGGATCACAATGAGGTCCCCGGGGTTAAGGATGTATTCTTTGTCATGACAAATGCAGCAGGTCTGGCCATCCATAATCGCGCCGATAGAGAGCTGAGGGTGACTGTGGCGTTTGTACGCCTGCGTGCTCTGCCACGTGCTGCGCAGCTCAAGGCCTGAGGCGCGGTGAAAAGTCTGCCGGATGTGTCGGGTATCGGTCATATGAACTCCTTCTCGACGTTTTTTATACCACGTCAGCGAACCGTCTTGCAGCGCTTCATTAAGAACCTTCCGGATATACCCAACTTTACGTCCACAGCCAGTCATGTTGACTACCCTTAATACCCTAAGCGGTAAAACAAGGAGATTCGACATGGCTTATCAGACAGTAAATCCTGCCACTAACCAGCTCATCAAAGAATACCCCTCGCATACCGACGCGGATATCGAAGCGGCGCTGAAAGCGGCCGATGCGCTTTACCATTCGGACTGGGCGAAAGGCGACATCAGCAAGCGCCTGCCGGTGCTGCATAAGCTTGCCGATCTGATCGACGAGCGCACCGAGGAGCTGGCGAAAATTGCCAGTCAGGAGATGGGTAAGCTCATCGAACAGAGCCGTGGCGAAGTGAAGCTGTGCGCGCAGATCGCCCGCTACTACGCCGACAACGCGAAGCAGTTCCTGGCCCCGGTGAAGTATCAATCCGAACTCGGGGAAGCGTGGGTGGAACATCACCCCATCGGCGTGCTGATGGCCGTTGAGCCGTGGAACTTCCCGTATTACCAGCTGATGCGCGTTCTGGCGCCAAACCTGGCGGCGGGTAACCCCGTTATCGCCAAGCATGCCAGCATCGTGCCGCACTGCGCCGAGACCTTTGCCCACCTGGTGCGTGAGGCGGGGGCGCCGGAAGGGGCGTGGACCAACCTGTTTATTTCGTCCGAGCAGGTGGCGAACATCATTGCCGACGATCGCGTGCAGGGTGCCGCATTAACCGGCTCCGAAAAAGCGGGTAGCGTGGTGGCCGCGCAGGCGGCGAAGCACATCAAGAAATCCACCCTTGAACTGGGCGGTAACGACGTGTTCGTGGTGCTGGACGATGCGGACCTGGACAAAGCCGTCAGGATTGGCGTGAATGCGCGGCTCAACAACGCCGGGCAGGTCTGTACCGCGGCGAAGCGCTTTATCCTGCATGAAAAGATTGCCGACGCCTTCCTGAGCAAATTCACCGAGGCATTTAAGCAGGTGAAGATTGGCGATCCGCTCGACGAAAGCACCACGCTGGGGCCGCTGTCGTCGAAAGATGCGCTGGAAACGCTGACCAAACAGGTCAACGAGGCGGTGAAAAACGGCGCGACGCTGCACTATGGCGGCAAGCCGGTGCAGCGCGACGGGAGCTTTTTTGAACCGACGATCCTGACGAACATCTCGCGCGACAACCCGGCGTACTTCGAAGAGTTCTTCGGCCCGGTGGCGCAGATGTACGTAGTAAAAAACGACGACGAGGCGGTCGCGCTGGCGAACGATTCCCACTACGGCCTGGGTGGGGCGGTATTCAGCCAGAATATCGAGCGCGCGAAAAAAATGGCGTCGCGGATTGAGACCGGGATGGTGTATATCAACTGGCTCACCGATACCGCGCCAGAGCTGCCGTTCGGCGGCGTGAAGCGCTCCGGTTACGGACGCGAGCTGTCGGATCTGGGGATCAAAGAGTTTGTGAACCAGAAGCTGGTGGTGGTGCGTAAGTAAGAGGCCATAAAAAAAACCTGCCAACCGGCAGGTTTTTTTATGGAGTTATTGCACTTCGATCTTGTCCCAGCCGCTTTTGAACATGCAGCTGTCAACCAGCGTATCCCGGCGATATTCATTCGCGTCTTCTACCGTGTAGCTCGTGGAAATATCCTTTTTCTTGTTCTTTTTGTCCGTTTTTTCCGAGCTCGAACCGGTCACCACGTTATCCGGGGGAAGATCGATCAGCGCCTGCGCTTCGCATTCCGTGAGCTTTTTATTCATTTCCGCATCGCTGACGCCCGGTTTCACCCATTTGTACTGGACGCAGCCGGTGAGCATCAGCGTGAGGCTCAGAACGCAAAGCGCGGTCATGCGGTGTTTCATCAGAAGGTGACTCCACCGCCTACATATGCGCCGTCAATCAGCGTGTGGCCAGGGCGGCCGTCCTTGCCATCAACGCTCACGTGGCGGTAACCCACTTTCAGGGTCACAGGCGTAATTGGCGTCCAGCTTACGCCGCCGTTGGCTTCCACGTAGTTTTTCACGCTGTTGTTCAGCCCTTCTGGCGCCACGTAGCCTTCACCGTACACGTGGATGCTGTCGGTCAGGGCAACGTTCACACCGCCGCCGATCGGGAACGCCACGCCGTTATCGCCTTTCTTCGGGCCGATGTAGATGGCTTTGGCACCCGCATTCAGCATCACCGGGCCCACTTCCAGGTTGTAGCCTGCGCCCACGCCGCCGGTCTGGGTACCGTCATCGGTGTTTTTAAGCCAGTTGCTTTCGGCATACAGGCCGGATGAGGATTTCCCCATCTCGAGGTTGAGGTTGGTAAAGTTTTTACCCTGCTCAATGCTGCCGCCCATTGCCAGAGCGGAACCCGAGAGGGCGGTCAGAGCAGAAAGAAGAAGGATATTCAGTTTTTTCATGTTTTATGCCTCGTCATTAAATTCATCTGGGGGCACCTT
The DNA here is from genome assembly GCF_019584525.1 of Enterobacter sp. EC_50. NCBI lineage: Bacteria > Pseudomonadati > Pseudomonadota > Gammaproteobacteria > Enterobacterales > Enterobacteriaceae > Enterobacter > Enterobacter sp. EC_50. The sequence goes on from NZ_VDAF01000018.1 coordinate 15,351, forward strand.
AACAAGCGATGTTTATGACTGCAAATGTGATGAAGGTCGCTGTTTTATGCTGATATTGTTAACTTTTTTATTTTAAATGTTGCATCGATGTTTGATTGTCGAGGTGTCAACGCGTGATGTTCGGACGTTTAGGCACCGTTTAATTTTTTGACTAAACATAAACTGAACGAGGAAGGGATAGTGATTAGAGGTGAATTAATTGGGTTTCTAATAATTTCCAGAAGTATTTCAGATGTCACACAATACAACACAACCTTACATTTCAGGGCAATGAATATACGTTCACCCGCGCACGCCGGTTGCCTTTCTATGTCATTTTTCTGACACGTTTATTCTTTACGTTGTTGGCTTCACTCACTGGACACTAACAATATGAAAAGAAAAATTATTCCTGTGCTTATCGGTTGTGCGCTCTCTTTCTCTGGCCTGGCTGCGCAGCCTACCGCTGAGCGCTATATCGTCAGCTTCCCTGACGGCTCCCATGTGAAATACAGCGGCGCGTTTGCCGATGCGTTCCCGAACGGGCTTCCGGTGGGGATTGGCTCTGGCCTGCTGTTTACGGGCAAGCAGGGCGATGCCCTGACGTTTGCGACCGTGACCGATCGCGGTCCCAACGCCGATGCGCCAAAAATGGGTAAAAACGAAGCCAAAATCTTTGTTACGCCGGATTTCGCGCCGCTCCTGATGACCATCCGCGTCCAGAACGGCAAAGCGGAGGCGGTTGATGCCCGCCCGCTGCATGACGATAAAGGCGAGATTAACGGTCTCCCGCTGCAAAGCGGCGTGATTGGCTCCACCAATGAAGTGGCGTTCAGCGACACCCTCAAGGTCCTGAAAGGTGATAACCGCGGACTAGATACGGAAGGCATCACGCCTGACGGCAAAGGCGGCTACTGGCTGTGCGACGAGTACGGCCCGTTCCTGATTAACGTCGACAGCAAAGGCAAGATCCACGCGATCCACGGGCCGCAGGCCGCGGAAGGGGAAAAATCTATCGCGGGCGGTCTGCCAAACATCATCAAATGGCGCCAGCCCAACCGGGGCTTTGAAGGCCTGACCCGGATGCCGGACGGGCGGATTATCGCCGCCGTGCAAAGCACGCTGGACATCGACGGGAAGAGCAAAAAGCAGGCGCTGTTCACCCGTCTGGTGAGCTTCGACCCGGCGACCGGCAAAACCGCGATGTACGGTTACCCTATCGACAGCGCGGCCTACGACAAAAACAGCGATGCCAAAATCGGCGACATCGTGGCGCTCGATAATCAGCACATCCTGCTGATTGAGCAGGGAAGCGATAAAAACGACGGGATGCGCAACCTGATTTACAAGGTGGATCTCAGCAAGGCGAGCGATCTTTCCGCCTTCGACAAGCCGGGCGAGTACCCGGAGTTTGATGATGAGAAAACCCTGGCGCAGCGCGGCATTACCCTTGCGGCAAAAACGCAGGTGGTCGATCTTCGCGCGCTGGGCTGGCAGCAGGAAAAGGCTGAAGGACTGGCGCTGATCGACAGCAAAACGCTTGCGGTGGCGAACGATAACGATTTTGGCGTGAAGGTCGCGATGCAAAACCCGGTCGAGGGCAAGAAGCTTAAGGATTACCGGGTGAACGCGGAAGGCAAGCTGACGCTGGAGGATAAACCGGTGGAAACCACGCTCAGCGTGAAGCCGCTGAAGAAGCCGGAGTCCGACAGCGAGCTGTGGATTGTGACGCTGCCGGAGGCGGTGAAATAAGTTTACCGCTCACCCCTCTCCCCACAGGGGAGAGGGGGATTGTTCGGAGCGCATAGTTAAGCGGGGAGGCTATTTCTTCAGCCCCGCAAACGCCGCCCGAATCTCCTCTTCCGGCAGCTGGATGCCTATAAACACCATCACGCTGTGCGGCGCTTCATCGCCCCACGGTCGGTCCCAGTCGGCGCTGTACAGGCGCTGCACGCCCTGGAACAGCAGGCGGTTCGGCTCGCCGTCAATCCACAGCATGCCTTTGTAGCGCAGCAGCCTGTCGGCAAACGACAGCAGCAGGTTCTCCATTACGCGGGAGACCTCGCTGATGTCCACCGGGTAATCCAGCTCCACCACAATCGACGCCACGTCGTTTTGCTTGTCTCCCATAAAGTGGAAGCGCGGTTTTGCGGTGACGTTCTCTTCCAGCATAAAACCGTTGGTGTTGAACAGCTGGGACAGGTTGATATCGCCGTGCGTCACCGTATAAATCGGCGCGCGGGAGTTGATGCGCGTCAGGCGCTCGCGAAGCTTAACGCTTTCACCCGCCACGTCGGTTTTGGTCAGCAGGATGCGGTCGGCGTAGCCCACCTGAGACTGGGCGATGGTGAACTGGTTCATCTGATCGTCGGCGTGGACCGCATCGACCAGGGCAATGACGCCGTCCAGCAGGTAGCGCTGGCAAAGGATCTCGTGCGAGAAAAAGGTCTGAATAATCGGGCCGGGGTCGGCCATGCCGGTGCACTCGATCACCAGGCGGTCAAAGTCGATTTCCCCGCGATCGCGGCTGTCGAGCAGGTCCAGCAGGGCATCTTCCAGCTCGTTAGAGCGGGTGCAGCAGATGCAGCCGTTGGTCAGGGTTTTGATCTGCGTGGCGCGATCGCCAATCAGCTGGTCGTCTACGGAGACTTCGCCAAATTCGTTTTCGATGACGGCGATTTTGAAGCCGTGCTGCTCGTTCAGGATGTGGCGCAGCAGGGTGGTTTTACCGGCGCCGAGGAAACCGGTCAGCAGGGTAACGGCAATCGGGGTCATGGTCTCTCCTTTAGCAGCAGCGGACGCCGCCTTCTCCACTTCCGCCGTAGCGCGCTTCCTGACGCTCGCGGAAGAATTCGGTGTAGGTCATGTACGGCTTATCCGGATGGTTGGTCTTCATATGCTCAACGTAGTTGTCATAGTCCGGGATGCCAATCAGCATTTTCGCCGCCTGACCGAGGTATTTTTTTGCTTCGCCTAAGTTACCAAACATAACGTGTCCTGATAAGAAAAAGCCCGGTGGCGCGCAGCGATCCGGGCCTACAGTACCGTTGTAGGGCGGGTCAGCGCAGCGCCGCCCGCCATTGTTTTAGTGGTGTGAAGAGGTCTTCACGCCGTCTTCCGGTACCGGCACGTACGGGGTTTCTTTATCCGTGCGGCCATCGATGTTGCGCACTTTCATCCAGGTTTTGATGCCGTAGAAGATGATGCTGTACACCACCACCAGGAACAGAATGCTCAGACCCGCGTTGGTGTAGTTGTTCACCACGATATGGTTCATGTTGGCAATCTGCTGCGCGGTTAAATCCGCGCCGCCTGCGGCAATCTTCTCTTTGTACTGGTTAGCCATGAAGAAGAAGCCTTCCAGCTGCGGGTTGGTGCTGAACAGCTTCAGACCCAGCGCCCAGGTGGTGCAGAGCAGCAGCCACAGCGCAGGCACCACGGTAACCCAGATGTATTTGGTACGTTTCATCTTCACGAGGACTACGGTACCCAGCACCAGGGCCACGGCCGCCAGCATCTGGTTAGAGATACCGAACAGCGGCCACAGGCTCTTCACGCCGCCGAGTGGGTCAACCACGCCCTGATACAGCAGGTAACCCCACAGGCCTACGCAGCCCGCGGTGCCGAGTACGCCCGCCACCAGAGAGTCGGTTTTCTTCAGGAACGGCACGAAGTTACCCAGCAGATCCTGCAGCATGAAGCGGCCCGCACGGGTACCGGCATCCAGCGCGGTGAGGATGAACAGCGCTTCGAACAGAATACCGAAGTGGTACCAGAAGCCCATGTCCGCCCACGGCAGCACTTTGTGGAACACGTGTGCGATACCTACCGCCAGCGTCGGCGCACCACCTGCGCGGTTCAGCACGGACGGTTCGCCGATGTCTTTCGCGGTCTGCATGATCTGCTCAGGCGAAATCACAAAGCCCCAGGAGCTGACGGTCGCCGCCGCGTGTGCGCTGGCCTCTTTCAGCTGCGCCATGATCAGCGCGGTATTTTCGCCGCCCATCTCATGCAGGTTAGGCATGGTGATGCCCAGACCCGCTGGTGGCGTGTTCATCGCGAAGTACAGGCCAGGCTCGATAATCGACGCCGCAACCAGCGCCATGATCGCCACGAAGGACTCCATGAGCATTGCGCCGTAACCGATGAAGCGCGCGTCGGTTTCATTGGCCATCAGCTTCGGCGTGGTGCCGGAGGAGATCAGCGCGTGGAAGCCAGACACGGCACCGCAGGCGATAGTGATAAACAGGAACGGGAACAGGGCGCCTTTCCACAGCGGACCGGTACCGTCAATGTACTGGGTTACCGCCGGCATTTTCAGCTCAGGGTTGATGATCACAATCCCGATGGCCAGCCCGACGATCACGCCGATTTTCAGGAAGGTCGCCAGGTAGTCGCGCGGAGCCAGAATCAGCCACACCGGCAGCAGGGCAGAAACGAATGCGTAACCGATCAGCGCGAAGGTGATGGTGGTGTCTTTAAAGGTCAGCGCCGGGCCCCAGTACGGGTCGTGCGCAATCACGCCGCCGAAGTAGATGGAGGCGACCAGCAGCACGATACCGATCACCGACACCTCGCCAACGCGGCCAGGGCGCAGGAAGCGCATGTAGATGCCCATGAACAGCGCAATCGGTACGGTAGAGCAGACGGTGAAGACGCCCCACGGACTTTCGGCCAGCGCTTTCACCACGATCAGTGCCAGCACCGCGAGGATGATGATCATGATCAGGAAGCAGCCAAAGAGGGCGATGGTGCCCGGCACGCGGCCCATCTCTTCTTTGATCATCTCACCCAGCGACGAACCGTTACGGCGCGAGGAGATAAACAGCACCATAAAGTCCTGCACCGCCCCCGCCAGCACCACGCCCGCCAGCAGCCAGAGCGTACCCGGCAGGTAGCCCATCTGCGCGGCCAGTACCGGGCCGACCAGCGGGCCAGCGCCTGCGATGGCGGCAAAGTGGTGACCAAACAGCACGTAGCGGTTGGTAGGCACGTAGTTCAGGCCGTCATTGTTAATGACCGCCGGGGTGGCACGCGTCGGGTCGAGCTTCATGACCTTCTGCGCGATGTATAAGCTGTAGTAGCGATAAGCCACAAGGTAGACGGAAACCGACGCGACCACGATCCACAGGGCGCTGACGTGTTCGCCCCGGCGTAATGCGACAACCGCCAGACAGAAAGCACCGAGGATCCCGAGTAAGGCCCAGGGCACGTGCTTCAGTAGTTTTTTAGTATCCATAGTAAGACCTGGTTTTTTATGTAAAGAAAAAAGGGTCAGGGTTCGTTGTGAGGAGGTATTGATTAATGCTGGAGCGATCGTGCCAGATCCCCGCGCGCGTAAAGGACGGTAAATGAATGAGTGGTTGAAAGTGCCGGGTGAGCGGTCAAAGGCGGCGACGAGCGGTTTCGGCGCGCCGCCAGAGGGCGAAATTATGTGATTGAGATCACTTGATTATTCGGGTTGCGCTCTACGGCCAGATAGCTCTCCAGCGTCCTGATGAGTTTCTCCTTCAGCCAGCTCGGTTCCAGGATCTGAATATGGGGGAGCCAGTAGAACAGCAGCGGCAGGATCTGGTTCTCGTGGGCCGCCTGGCAGCGCAGCGTGACGCCGTCCTGCTGCTCCTCCAGCAGCTCCTGTTCCGGCAGAAGATCCCGGCGCAGGAAGTAATGTGAAATATTATCTTTGATGAATATTTTCACCGCGAAAGTATCTTCGGACACCCAGGGATCGAGGCTTTTCTCCAGCAGCTCAAGAACATTTTCTTCGGGAGTGAAGGTCGTTTTCTGAATATCAAACCAGCTAATCTGGCTCAATGAGAAGGATTTCAGCCGGCTATTTTCGGTGGCTTGTAAATACCATATATTTTTTTTGTTAATGAGTTTATAGGGATTAATCAGGCGGGTTTTACCCTTATAAACGATCTGGCAAACATTATGGTTTTTAATCGATTTCTCGATTTTCGTTAAATGACGGCGAATATCGCGTTCTACCGTATGTTCCGCTTCATTGCCAAGAATAAGAATATGGTTTTCGTCTACGCGCGTTTCAAGCTTTTGCCAGAATTCCATATTTCTTTCAGGGAAAAAGCTGTCGGCATTCAGAAAGTTAGCCAGAGTGTGATGCAATCCTTGCCCACCCGGCGATTGTGCGGAATGAATCAGCCGATATAGACCGTTACCGGTATGTTCAACAATGGGCGAGAGGGCATTTAAATCCCGGTAGACGGTGCGTTCGGTAATTTTAAATTTCTCCATTAGCGCACCGCGGTTTACCACACCGTTTAAATGTAGCTCAAGGAGAATATCGACCAGACGTTCAGCCGAGCGGCTCCGCGTCGTTTTAGCCATAAGGTCATCCTGTATATATAGGTATGCGCTGAATGATGCGGGTGCACTGACAGGCGGCGTCAGTATTCAGGCACAGAAAATTTCTCTTATGGGTATATAACGGCGTGATTTAGCGGAAACCTTAGGAGTTTTTGCAGAAAGCGGCGCTGGCCGGAAAAAAGGCCAGCGCGAGGGGGGATCACACGGCGACTTCCGTCTCCAGCATGACCGGGTGGAAGCGGCGTCTGAAGTAGATCAGGCCGTGGCCCGCGTCACTCAGAATGATGTTTTTAATTTCAACCAGATAAACCAGATGCGTGCCGATGGTTTGCACCTGGCTTATATCGCCTTCAAGGCTGGCCAGCGCGCCCTTCAACACCGGCTGCGCCAGCGGCCCTTTCTGCCAGCAGGAGAGGGCAAAGCGCTCTTCCATCGTCATACCGGTCATCCCGGCGAAATGGCGCGCCATGATCTCCTGCTCGTGGTTCAGCACGTTAACGCACAGCCTGCCGTTGCCCTGGAATACCGGGTTCATGGCGCTGTTGGCGTTGATGCACACCATGACCGACGGCGGGGTGTCCGTGACCGAGCAGACGGCGGTGGCGGTGATGCCGCAGCGGCCCGCCTCGCCCTCGGTGGTGACCACGTTAACCGCCGCCGACAGGCTACTCATTGCGTCGCGAAAACGCAGGCGTTGTTCATCTGAATGCATTGCAACCTCCCGCTGCGCTATTTCAGCAGCTTGTCCAGCATGTTGATATCGCTGTTGTTGTGCAGGTGTGGCACCGTCCAGCCGTGTTGGTCGTATTCGGACATACAGCGGTCGACCATCGCCATCATCTTGTCCATATTGCCGGAGCTCTGCGCCTGGCGCAGACACTGCAGGCGAATTTCATCCTGGCTGCCGGAGTAGTTAATTTCGTACAGCTCGTGACGGCCGCCAAACTCGCTGCCGATGGCGTCCCACATCAGCTTCAAAATCTTGATGCGTTCGACGTGGTCCATGCCGTTGGAGCCGCGCACGTATTTCGCCAGATACTGGTCGATCTGCGGGTTGTTCAGATCCCGGGCGCTGGACGGCAGGTAGATCAGCCCGGAGGTGACGTTACGCTCGATGATGTTCTTGATCTTGGCGTAGGCCATCGGGGCCATCACGCGGTAGGTCTGCAACGCCGCGTGGTCAGGAAGATACGCGCCGTTTACCCACGGGGTGGCTTCGGAACACATGGAGTCGCTCAGCGCCCAGAACATGTTGCGCCAGGCCACCACTTCGCCGAGATCCGCCTGCACGCCGCGGAACTCCAGGGTGCCGGTACACTCCAGGGATTTCTTCAGCAGGGCGGTGATGAAGTCGAGCTTCACCGCCAGGCGCACGCAGGCCTGCAGCGGGTACATTCGCGCAAAGCCGCCTTCCATCGTCCACCGGCGGCAGCGGTCGAAATCGCGGTAAATCAGCACGTTTTCCCACGGGATCAGCACGTGATCCATCACCAGGATCGCGTCGTTCTCGTCAAAGCGGCTGGAGAGCGGGTAGTCGTACGGGGAGCCGGTTGCGCCTGCCACCATCTCGTAGGAGGCGCGGGAGATCAGCTTCACGCCCTCGGCGTCCATCGGCGCGACGAACATCAGCGCGAAGTCTGGGTTTTCGCCCATCACCTGCGCGGAGCCGAAGCCGATCATGTTGTAGTGGGTCAGGGCGGAGTTGGTGGCCACCACTTTCGCGCCGCTGACGATAATCCCGGCGTCGGTCTCTTTCTCCAGCTTGATGTAGACGTCTTTCACCTCGTCCGCCGGCTTGTGGCGGTCGATCGGCGGGTTGACGATGGCGTGGTTGAAGTACAGGCCGGTTTCCTGAATGCGGGTGTACCAGTTCCGGGCGTTCTGCTCGAACTGGCCGTAGAAGGCCGGGTTGGCGCCCAGCGCGCAGCCGAACGCGGCTTTGTAGTCCGGCGTGCGGCCCATCCAGCCGTAGCTCAGGCGCGACCACTCGGCGATGGCGTCGCGCTGCTGGCGCAGGTCGTCGGCGCTTTTCGCCACGCGGAAGAACTTGTGGGTATAGCCGCCGCTGCCGGTGTCGGTGCCCCAGCACAGCGTGTCCTGCATGTCCGGCTTGTGCAGCGCGTCGTACATCTGCGCGATGGAGGCCGCCGCATTGCGAAACGCCGGATGGGTGGTGACGTCTTTGACGCGCTCGCCGTAGATGTAAATCTCACGCCCGTCCTGCAGGCTTTTTAAATACTCTTCACCGGTTAACGGGCGTTTGGCATCAGCGCGGAACTCTTCAGGCTTCATAGGGACCTCGTATCGGAATTGTGTTGTTAAATTTATGTTTTGTTTTTGTTGTTTAATTGAAGCCTGAGAGGGGCGTAACGTGAAGGGACGATTGGGACAACGACGGGTACTTTTCGGGTGGGTTGTGGTTTTGTGATCTGTGCGGCTTTTCGGCGGGTGGCGCTGCGCTTACCCGCCCTACGAACCGTGATGCGCTCAGGAAACCGGTACTTTCTGCGCCCGATACGCGCTCGGCGAGCACCCCACTAAGCGATTAAAAAAGCGGGCGAAATAGGCCGGATCTTTGAACCCCAGCTGCCAGGCAATCTCGCTGACGGTGCTGTCGGAGAAGAGCAGCAGGCGTCGGGCCTCGCGCAGCTGGCGGTCGAAGATCAGCCGTTTTGGCGGCCGGTTGGCGAAGCGGCGACAGATATCGGTCAGACGGGATTCGGTCAGGTGCAGCTCGCTGGCGTATTCCGGCACCGTCCAGTGCTGGTGGTAGTGGGTGTCGATCAGCTGGGTAAACCGCTGGAACAGCTTCAGCTCGCCGCGCATGCCGCCTGACGCGTGGTCGTCGAGCTTCGCGTTGCGCAGCAGCAGGGTAAACACCGCCTGGGCCAGCAGGACCAGCGTATGCTCGCGCCCGGGCAGCTGCTCCGTGGATTCCCGGGCAATGAGCTGCCAGTAGTGCTTTAGCGCCGCCAGCTCGCCCGGCCTGTCGGCCAGCGAGAGGCAGATCCCCGGCAGGCCAAACGCCTCCCGCGTGCCGGGGTAGAGCACCTCCAGCAGCGGCCAGATCAGATCCTCGCGCACCGTCAGCACGTGTCCGTCGCTGTCGGATTCGGTGATAAACGCGTGCGGCACCGACGGTGGGGTGAGGACGAACAGCGGGGCCTGCACCGAATAGCGGTGATCGTCGAGCTGGAGCTCAATCTGCCCGGTATCGAGAAAGTGCATCTGAAAGTACTGGTCGTGACGATGCGCCTGCATGTCGCGGCCAAAAAAGGCCGCCATGCGGGCGAACGACTGGTAGTGCACATCGTCGGTGCCCAGACTTTCGTCGTACTCCTTGCTGATATCAATGTTGGCGATAGGGCTCTGGCACATGATCGTTCCTCTGTTGATCCCGCTGCGTCATCGGGATACGCGTCAGCACCAGCGCGCCGACCACCAGCAGACCCGCCACGAACCACAGTCCCGAGCTGAAGCTGCCGGTCGCGTCGCGCAGGATCCCAATCAGCAATGGGCTAACGGCGGAGCCGACGTTGCCGATGGCGTTGATCACCGCCAGCGCCACCGCGCGGGACTGCAGGCTAATCACCCGATCCGGCGTGGTCCAGAATATCGCCATGGCGGTAAACGATCCGGTTGAGGCCATGATGATGCCAAGCAGCTGGATCAGGCTGTGATCGGTCGCGGAGGCCAGCATCCATCCCGCCGCGGCGAACAGGTACGGCAGGATGGTGTGCTTTTTTCGCTCTTTCAGCCTGTCGGAACGGCGGCTCCACCAGATCATCCCGAGGATGGTGCAGAACTGCGGGATCGCCGCCAGCAGGCCGATGACGATGTTGCTGCTCCCCGTGTTAAAGCTTTGCAGGATCTGCGGGGTCCATATGTTGATCGCGCTCAGCGTATTGGTCAGGCAGAAGTAGGCCAGCGTGTAGAGCAGCACCGCCGGGGTCAGTACCTCGCGCAGCGTCGAGCGCGGCGTGACGGATTGGGCAATCGCGACCTCCTGCTCGCGGGCGATCATCGTTTTGAGCGCCCGCTTTTCGTCCTCATCCAGCCAGGTGGCCTGATCCGGGGTGTCGTTGAGGTAAAACCAGGTCACCACGCCGAGCACCACCGACGGCAGCCCTTCCAGCAGGAACAGCCACTGCCAGCCCTTGAGGTTCCACAGCCCGTCCATCGCCAGAATGTACCCAGAGAGGATTGAGCCGAGCATCATGGTGACCGGCATGGCAATCATAAACAGCGCGTTGGCGCGGGCGCGGTGATAGGCCGGGAACCACCAGGTGAGGTAGACCAGAATCCCCGGTAGGAAGCCGGCTTCGGCAATGCCCACCAGCATGCGCAGAACGTAGAGGGTTTCGGGGCTGGTGGCGAACATGGTGCAGGTGGAGGCAATACCCCACACTACCATGATCCCGGCGATCCAGCGGCGCGCGCCGATCTTCGCCAGCATGATGTTGCTCGGGATCCCGCACAGCACGTAGGTGACGTAAAAGAGCGTCGCGGCCAGGCCAAACATGGTTGAGGTGAGGCCCAGATCTTTGCCCATCGTCAGCCCGGCGAAGCCGATGTTGATGCGATCGAGAAACGAGAAAACAAACAGGATAAAGAGAAAGACGATCAGGCGTCGGAACAGCTTGTGAATGACGCGGTGTTCAACGGCTTTATTATCATGGGTTTGCAGGGTAGAGGTCGTCATGGTGCGCTCCAGATCTTACGTTTAGTAGACGGATTTATTGTTATTAACTGACGTAACCGGTTTTTCGATAAAGCGTGCCGCCAGCGCTTCCGCGCCGCGGGCAAGCAGGGTAGTGTCGACCCCGACGGCAACAAACAGCGCGCCGAGCTCAAGATAGCGTTTTGCCAGCAGTTCATTCGCCATCAGGATGCCGGGAGCTTTACCGGCAGCGCGTATCTGCGCGATCGCCTGCTCAATGGCGGCCTGCACCTCCGGGTGCTGCGGATTGCCGGCAAAGCCCATGTCGGCGCTCAGATCCGCCGGGCCGATAAACACGCCGTCGACGCCTTCTACGTCCAGGATCTGCGGCAGGTTTTTCAGCGCCTCGCGGGTTTCAATCTGCACCAGCACGCACATGGCGTCGTTGGCCTGCTGCAGGTAATCCGGAATGCGGTTCCAGCGCGAGGCGCGCGCCAGGGCGCTGCCGACGCCGCGAATGCCCGCGGGCGGGTAGCGGGTGGCACGTACCGCCTGCCGCGCTTCGTCGGCGTTTTGTACCATCGGCACCAGCAGAGTTTGTGCGCCCACGTCCAGCAGCTGTTTGATCTGCACCGGGTCGTTCCACGCCGGGCGGACCACCGGCTGGCTGGGGTAAGGGGCGATGGCCTGCAGCTGGGTCAGGACGGTCTGCACGCTGTTTGGCGCATGCTCGCCGTCGATCAGCAGCCAGTCGAAGCCTGCCCCGGCCAGCAGCTCGGCGCTGTAGCTGCTGGTCAGCCCCAGCCATAGGCCAATTTGCGGGCGGCCCGCCTGCAGCGCCGCTTTGAATGCGTTTTGCATGTTCCTCTCCTAAACAAAGCGGCAGCTGATGGAGCCCATGTTGCCGTAGTCCACGTGGAAGGTGTCGCCTCTGCTGGCGGGCACCGGGCGGGTAAACGAGCCGCCGAGAACGATCTGGCCAGGCTCCAGCTGCACGTCATACGGGGCGAGCTTGTTTGCCAGCCACGCCACGCCGTTGGCCGGGTGGTTAAGGACGCCTGCGGCAACGCCGGTCTCTTCGATCACGCCGTTGCGGTAGAGCAGGGCGGAGATCCAGCGCAGGTCCAGCGCGTCGGGCTTAATCGGACGGCCGCCGAGGATCACGCCCGCGTTGGCGGCGTTATCGGAGATGGTGTCGAACACCTTGCGCGGGCGCTGGGTGTCCGGGTCGACGTTGTGGCAGCGGGCGTCGATCAGCTCCAGCGCGGGGATCACGTAGTCCGTGGCGTTGTAGACGTCGAAGATCGTGCAGTTCGGGCCGCGCAGCGGTTTTGCCAGCACGAACGCCAGCTCCACTTCAATGCGCGGGACGATAAAGCGATCCACGGGAATGTCGCTGCCGTCGTGGAAGAACATGTCGTCCAGCAGCGCGCCGTAGTCCGGCTCGCTAATCTGCGAGCTGGCCTGCATCGCTTTGGACGTCAGGCCGATCTTGTGGCCCTTCAGCACGCGGCCTTCGGCGATCTTCAGGCTGACCCATTCGCGCTGGACGGCGTAGGCGTCGTCGATAGTGATCGTCGGGTAGTCGAGGGAGAGCTGGCGGATCTGCTCCCGGGACTGCTCCGCCTGATGCAGACGATGGGCGATCAGGGTATGGGTGTGTTTATCGAGCATGGCGTATCCTTTATGCGGCTGTTGCCGGGTGGCGCTGCGCTTACCCGGCCTACGTTCGAGCCGTTGTAGGTCCGGTAAGCGAAGCGCCACCGGGCGGAAAAGATGTCTACTTAAACAACGCGTGCACGTTGTTTTGTTTGTAATTGAGCGTCGGGTGCAGCTCGTCCAGCTCAAACGACAGCGCCAGATAGCGGCTCGCCATCAGCGCCGCGAAGTGCGTTTTAATCAGCGCAAACAGCATTTCACCGACCTCTTCCCGGCTCTCCAGACTGCGCCCCGCGCCAATCTTCAGCGTCATATGGACAAAGGCGTAATCGTGCTTGCCGTCGGCCATCTGCCAGGTGTCCAGCCAGTGGGCGCGGCTGCGGATACCGCCGATAGGGAAGATGCCCGTGGCGGCGAGCGCCTCGTTCACTTTGGCGAACAGTCCCGGCAGGTCGGCCTGCTCGCGGATGTTGTCGGTACATTCAGCAATAAAGTGCGGCATGGAGGCTCCTTACGCGGGCAGGGGGAAAACAGCGTTGACCTGGCCGGTGCCGGAGCTGGCGAACAGCTCGGTGAGAAACTCCACCTTGCCGTCGTATTTGTCCCAGCCGAGCATCCCCAGCAGCATCACCGTGTCGTGCATGTTGCCCTCGCCGTAGCAGTAGTCGGCGTACTCCGGCAGCATGCTGCAGAATTCTTTGAACTGACCCTCGCGCCACAGCTTCACCACGCGCTCGTCCATCTGGCGGTCGAACTCCCGGGTGTAGCTGTTCATCCCTTCTTCCGCGCGCTGGTCGTCGATAAAGCGGTGCGACAGCGAGCCGCTGGCGAGTACCGCCACGGTGCCGTCGTATTTCTCAATGGCGCTGACGATGGCCTCGCCCAGCCTGCGGCTGTCGGCGAAGTCGTGAACCGTGCAGAACGCCGAGATGGAGACCACCTTGAAGTGCTTATCCGCGTTCATGTAGCGCATTGGCACCAGCGTGCCGTACTCAAGCTTGAGGCTCGGAATGTTGTGCGCTTTGGCGCGCACGCCACGCTTCACCGCTTCGTCGGCGATCAGCTGGCTGAGTTCCGGGTTGCCGTCGTAGTCGTAGGTCATGTCGCGGATAAAGTGCGGCAGCTCGTTGCTGGTGTAGACGCCCGAAAAATGGTCCGCACAGTTGATGTGATACGCGCTGTTCACCAGCCAGTGGGTGTCGAAGACGATAATGGTATCGACGCCCAGCTCCCGGCAGCGCTTGCTGATCTCTTTGTGTCCGTCGATGGCGCCCTGGCGGCAGCCGTGGTTTTTGCCCGGCAGTTCGGAGAGATACATCGACGGCACGTGGGTGATTTTTGCCGCTAACGCTAATTTGCCCATTTTCAGATCCCCCACTTTGGAATCGGATGGTCGCCCATGGAGATGCAGACGTTCTTCATCTCCGCGAATACCTCGAAGCTGTACTCGCCGCCCTCGCGGCCGGTGCCGGAGGCCTTCACGCCGCCAAACGGCTGGCGCAGGTCGCGCACGTTCTGGGTGTTGACGAACACCATGCCGGCTTCAATGCTGCGCGCCAGGCGCAGCACTTTGCTGACGTCCTGGGTCCAGATGTATGACGCCAGGCCGTACTCCACGTCGTTGGCCAGGCGCAGCCCTTCCGCTTCGTCCTTGAACGGCAGCAGGCAGGCCACCGGCCCGAAGATCTCCTCCTGCGCCACGCGCATGCGGTTGTCGACGTCCGCCAGCACGGTCGGACGCAGGAAGTTGCCGCCCTTCAGGTGCGCAGGCAGATCGGTCGGTTTGTCCGGGCCGCCCGCCAGCAGGGTTGCGCCTTCCTCAATGCCCAGGCGGATATAGCCGGAGACCTTTTCCCAGTGCTGTTGGCTGATGAGCGCGCCAATCTGGGTGTTCGGATCGGTCGGGTCGCCCACGCGCAGGCGGCTGGCGCGCTCGGCAAAGCGCTTGACGAATTCCGGGTAGATGCTCTGCTGGATAAAGATGCGCGAGCCCGCGGTGCAGCGCTCGCCGTTGATGGAGAAGATGGTGAACAGGGCGGCGTCCAGCGCGCGCTCGATATCCGCGTCTTCAAAAATCAGCACCGGGGATTTGCCGCCCAGCTCCATGGAGTACTTCTTCAGCCCGGCGTTTTTCATGATGTTGCGCCCGGTGGCGGTGCCGCCGGTGAAGGAGACGGCGCGCACGTCGTGATGCCGCACCAGCGCATCGCCTGCCGTCGCGCCGTAGCCCTGCACCACGTTGAGCACGCCCGCCGGAATACCCGCCTCCAGGGCGAGCTCGCCCAGACGGTCGGCGGTGAGCGGGGAGAGCTCGGACATCTTCAGCACCGCGGTATTGCCTAAGGCCAGACAGGGCGCGACCTTCCAGGTGGCGGTCATAAACGGCACGTTCCACGGCGACACCAGCGCGCAGACGCCCACCGGCTGCACCAGGGTGTAGTTGAGCATCTTGTCGTCGACCGGGTAGGTCTTGCCGTTCATCTGCTGGCACACCTCGGCGAAAAATTCGAAGTTGTGCGAGGCGCGCGGAATGAGCACGTTTTTGGTCTGGTGGATCGGCAGCCCGGTATCGGCGGTTTCCATGGCGGCGATCTCGGGCACGTTCTGGTCGATCAGATCGCCCAGGCGACGCATCAGGCGCGCGCGCTCCTTCATCGGCAGGTTAGCCCACTTCGGGAACGCCTCTTTGGCGGCGGCAACGGCCTGATGGATTTCGGCCTCGCCGCCGGCGGCCACTTCTGCCAGGACCTCGCCGGAGGCCGGGTTAGTGGTGTGGAAGTAGTCGCTGCCCGCGACGTTTTTACCGTTGATCCAATGGTTTATCTTTTTCATTTTGCCGTCTCCTCACTCACAATTCGGTTCACCAGGCGTCCCACGCCTTCCACTTCCACCACCACCTCATCGCCCGGCACCACGTCGGACAGCCCCTTCGGCGTGCCGGTGGCAATCATGTCGCCCGGCTGCAGGGTCATAAAGTCGCTCAGGTAGGCGATCAGGAACGGGATGCTGAAGATCAGATCCGCCGTGGTGCCTTCCTGACGCAGCTCGCCGTTAACGAAGGTGCGCAGGGCGAGGTTGTGCGGGTCGGGAATGGCTTCTTTTGGCACGATGTTGGGGGAAATGGGGGTCAGCCCGTCGCGGCTTTTCACCCGCAGGTTCGGGCGGTAGTAGTTTTCGAGATAGTCACGAATGGCGTAGTCGTTGCAGACCGTGTAGCCCGCAACATAGTCCATCGCCTCGGCTTCGCTCACCTTGCGGGCGGTTTTACCGATGACCACCACCAGCTCCGCTTCATAGTGCATGTACTCGACGTTGTTCGGGCGCACCGAGGTCTGGTTGTCGCCGTTGAAGGTGTTCGGCGCTTTGATAAAGACCAGCGGCTCGGTGGGCGGCTTGAAGTCCAGCTCGCTGGCGTGATCGGCATAGTTCAGGCCGAGGGCAAACAGCGTGGCGTGCGGCGGCGTGCGGTGCGCAATAGTGACGTCGCGCTCGTCCACCACCGGGTTTTCCAGCGGCGGAAACCCTTCCGCCAGAATACGTACCCGATCGCCCGGGCGGATCTCAACGCGGCTGTGCGGGGTACCGAGCAGGATCGCATCGCCGGGATTAAGGGTGGCGAACTCGCTCAGGGCGCTCAGCAGTTCGGCAGCGTTACGCTGCAGATCGGCGGTGTTCCAGTGGTCCGCTTCGCGGCCGTTGATCTCCGTGATGATGGTCAGGCTATCCACGTTATCAATGGCGACCGGTTCGCCGAGCGGGCAGAATCCGTCGCGGCATTTGGCCTTGATGGCCGGACGGTAGAAGCTCTCTTCCGGCAGGCTCACCTCGTTGGCCAGCGCATATCCGGCGATGTACGCCGCGGCGTCCTCCACGCGCACCTTGCTGGCGGTTTTACCGACCACCAGCGCTACCGTGGCGCCGCTCAGCACCGTTTCCCCCTGCGGGAACGGAATGGGGTCGCCCGCGCGAATCACGGTGTTATGCGGTTTGATAAACCACACCGCCGTTTTCGGCGGCGTGTTGTAGGGGGCTTTTTCAAACGCCTCTCGCCAGGCTTCGCGCTGGCTCTGATGGTTGAGGGCGACGGCAAAGACGGTACCTTTCATTCACATACTCCTCAGGCCGGAGGTCCGGTTTGGATTTCATTAATATGTTAATGATCTGGTTTTATGCTTTTGCTGATTATTTCGCAATCAGAAGTGAAAGATTTGTGATACGAATAACAATAAATTTACATGTTGGTTTTTATTGATATTAAAATCAGAGTGTTAATAAACTTAATGGGTTTCTGTTAGACTTTTTGACGGAAAACGTGTTGTTTATAAAAGCATCTTTTATGAATTGTTTACGTGTTAATGATGTGAAGGGGAGAGGCTATGCATGATTCATTAACCATCGCGCTGCTGCAGGCGCGGGAAGCGGCGATGTCCTACTTCCGACCGATCGTGAAGCGCCATAACCTGACCGAGCAGCAGTGGCGCATTGTGCGCGTGCTGGCTGAACATCCGTCGATGGATTTTCACGATCTGGCGTTTCGCACCTGCATTTTGCGCCCGAGCCTCACCGGCATTCTGACGCGCATGGAGCGCGACGGCCTGGTGCTGCGCTTAAAGCCGCTGAACGACCAGCGCAAGCTGTACGTCTCGCTGACCAAAGAGGGCAATGCGCTGTATGAGCACGCCCAGGCGCAGGTGGAGGAGGCGTATCAGCAGATTGAGGCGGAATATACGCCGGAGAAGATGAAACAGCTGACGGCGCTGCTGGAAGAGTTTATTGAACTCGGAAACCGACATAACGCAGCGCGGGAAGAAGAGTAAAAACCACAAATTTCAGGATGAATTTCGTAAAGTTTTCCCTTTCCAGGCCGAAAATTCTGTATCTGTCTGAGGAAAGAGAAAACATGTTAAACCGTATCAAGATTGTCACCAGCTTAATGCTGGTTTTAGCGATATTTGGCCTTTTACAACTCACATCCGGTGGTCTTTTCTTTAATGCTCTGAAGAATGACAAAGAGAATTTCACCGTCCTGCAAACCATTCGCCAGCAACAGTCCACGCTGAACGGCAGCTGGGTAGCGTTGCTGCAAACCCGTAATACCCTGAACCGCGCGGGTATTCGCTACATGATGGATCAGAGCAATATCGGTAGCGGCGCGACCGTGAACGATTTGATGCAAATCGCGTCTGCGTCTCTGAAACAGGCGGAAAAAAACTGGGCTGCCTACGAAGCCCTGCCGCGCGATCCGCGTCAAAGCGATGCGGATGCCATGGAGATCAAGCGTAACTATGATATTTACCACGGCGCGCTGGCGGAGCTGATCCAGCTGCTGGGCGCGGGCAAAATCAACGCCTTCTTCGACCAGCCGACCCAGAGTTACCAGGACGGTTTTGAGAAACAGTACGTGAGCTACCTGCAGCAGAACGATAAGCTGTACCAGATGGCGGTTGAAGACAGCAACAGCTCCTACAGCCAGGCTATCTGGGTGCTGATCGGCGTCCTGATTGCCGTGCTGGTGGTGATTGTGGCCGTCTGGCTCAACATCAAGCAGACGCTGATCTCCCCGCTGAATCGTCTGATCGACAACATTCGCCATATCGCCAGCGGCGACCTGGTGAAGCGCATTGAGGTTCAGGGCACCAACGAGATGGGTGAACTGGCCGACTCGCTGCGCCATATGCAGGGCGAGCTGGTGCGTACCGTTGGCGACGTGCGTAACGGCGCGAATGCGATCTACAGCGGCGCGAGTGAAATCGCGATGGGCAACAACGACCTCTCCTCCCGTACTGAACAGCAGGCCGCTTCCCTGGAAGAGACCGCTGCCAGCATGGAGCAGCTGACGGCGACCGTTAAGCAGAACGCCGAAAACGCCCGTCAGGCGAGCCATCTTGCGCTGAGCGCCTCTGAAACCGCGCAGAAAGGCGGCAAAGTGGTGGACAACGTGGTGCAGACCATGCGCGATATCGCGGGCAGTTCGCAGAAAATTGCCGACATTATCAGCGTGATCGACGGTATTGCTTTCCAGACCAACATCCTGGCACTGAACGCGGCGGTAGAAGCGGCGCGTGCGGGCGAGCAGGGCCGTGGTTTTGCGGTGGTAGCAGGTGAAGTGCGTAACCTGGCCCAGCGCAGCGCCCAGGCGGCACGCGAGATCAAGAGCCTGATCGAAGACTCCGTGGGTCGCGTGGAAGTGGGCTCAACGCTGGTCGAAAGCGCCGGTGAAACCATGGGTGAGATCGTGAATGCGGTTACCCGCGTCACGGACATCATGGGTGAAATCGCCTCTGCGTCTGACGAGCAGAGCCGCGGTATCGACCAGGTCGGTCTGGCGGTGGCAGAGATGGATCGCGTGACCCAGCAGAACGCCTCGCTGGTGGAAGAGTCTGCCGCAGCGGCAGCCGCACTGGAAGAACAGGCAAGCCGTCTGACGCAGGCCGTGGCGGTGTTCCGCATTCAGCAGGAGCAGATGAAAGCGCGTGAGTTCGCTTCTGCGAAAACCGTTGCAGCACCGGCGATGGCGCGTAAAACGGTTACCGCTGATGCTGGTGATAACTGGGAAACGTTCTAACGCCGTATGTTGTGCCGGGTGGCGGCTACGCCTTACCCGGCCTACGGTTCGTGGTTGTGCCGGGTGGCGGCTACGCCTTACCCGGCCTACGGTTCGTGGTTGTGCCGGGTGGCGGCTACGCCTTACCCGGCCTACGGTTTGTGGTTGTGCCGGGTGGCGGCTGCGCCTTACCCGGCCTACGGTTTGTGGTTTTGTAGGCCCGGTAAGCGCAGCGCCACCGGGCGGTATTACAGGGGCAGGCGCATGGCGCAGCGCGTTTCATACGCGAAACCGTGCGCCGTCTCTTCTTCCCTTTTCTGACGCAGTTCAGGCGTCAGCGTCGTTATTTTTTCAAACCCCAGCCGCGCATAGAACGGCGCATTCCACGGGACGTTCCTGAACGTCGTCAGCGTCAGCGCTGTCAGCCCCTTTCTGCGGGCATGGTCTGCCACGCAGGCGATGAGCTGCCTGCCGATCCCTTTTCCCTGCCAGTCCAGATCAACCGAGAGTTCGACAATAAACAGTGAAGACGGATGGGCTTCGGCAAGGATAAACCCGACGGGCTGGTCGTTTGCCAGCGCCAGCCAGCTTAACCCGCGTTCGACATAGTCGAGGTGTTGCTCAGCGGAAATGACCTCGCCATCGGCAAGCCAGGCGAGTGCCGGGAAGTCACGGAAGCGCCCGGCCGCCGCGCGTTCAATGGCGGGCAGGGCGGCAATGTCGTTGAGGGTGGTGGGGCGAATGCGAAGAGTCATGGCGGCAAGTATAGCCTGACCCGTCGACATTATTCCGAGCAGATCAGCACCGGCGAATAAAAATTGCTGATCACCAGCGCGTCTTCCGGCGTGCGCTCTATTGTCAGGAGCCTTTTATTGCCCAGCGTCAGGCCGGCAACGTATTTTTCAAAGACCCCGGGCGGCATGGCGTCATGGCTAAAACGCTCCACTTTTTGAATAGCGATCTCATACAGTTCGCCCTCCACGTGACGCCATTTAAACATCTCCTGGCGGGAAACCTCCCAGCTGCGTGGGGCATTTACCACGCTGCCGTTAACCGTGATGTACCCGGTTTTGTCGGGATGAAAACGCATAATGATCTCACCGTCAAAGGTGAAATCGTGGTTGTCGCGCCGGTCGGAAAAGGTCAGGTTTCCGTCGCAGGCCACCGACAGCGGGGGCGTGTGAAAGTACCACGCCAGCACGGTGCCCAGCAGCAGCAGGTTGAGGATCAGGGTTAGCCAAACTTTTTTGTGTCTCATCATCACCACTCGTAATAGTAAAGCGTACGACAGGCGCTGGCTTTACCCTGCGTGAGGGAACATTGGGAGAGCACCAGCCGCCCTTCGTGGCCGTAGAAAAGCGTTCTCTGAATGTGCATGTAGAAAATTGAATTTTTCAGGCACGGAAGATGGCCGTCCTTCTGAAGCGTTTGCGCCAGCGCTATTGCCTTCCCGTGAAATACGTCCGCCAGCGGCGTAAAGGTGTAGACCGGGCAGGTGCCGATATGCGTCAGCAGATGGATCTCCCTTTGTGAATTTTCTGGCTTGATCAGCACGATCCAGAGGCATAGCGCAACGACGACCAGCGTGAGCGCGCCGCAGAACAGCCATTCAGGGCGAACGCGCCATGCAGGTTTCGCCGTTTCGGCGGTCGGTGGAGCCTCCTCCAGCGGAGTGACCGTAACGTCCGCGCTGAGCATAAAGCCCGTTTTCGGTACGGTAACGATAAGCAGCGCGTCGGGAAGCAGGGCCGCCAGCATCTTGCGCAAAATGCTGATGTACTGGTTTAAGGAGTTGTTAGATCCCTGAAGCCCTCGCCGATCCCAGACTTCCTGGAGAAAGGTTTCCCGTTCAACCACGTTCCCATGATGCTGTACCAGCAGCTTCATGATGGTATTGGCCGTACAGGTGAGGAGCTGCGCATCCTCATCCGGCGCATTGATAAGAGAAACAGAACCGTCCTCGTCGTTATAGACGATGGCGTCAGCAAGCAGGTATTTCATAAGTTGTTGTAATAAAAACAGAGATAAAAAATAAAAAGAGAAGGTCTACGCCTTCAGGGCTGCATTGCTGGCTATTTTAACGTCACTGTTACCGATAACATTGATCCAGACAGGATTTTGGGTGGTTTAATAAGTCAGCGTGATAATCACGTCATCAATAAATTCCCCGGTACCGGTTAGCGGCTGTGCCGGGACCTCGCCGTAAACGGTGTAGTTCTGGGTGCCGCCAGCGGGATTGGTGACCTGCAGCGCATCGCCGCTGCTTTGATCTCCCCAGCGTTGCGTGGCCGCCTCATCCTGCCAGAGCCCGTAGCGCAGGCACTGGCCCTCGTTGTTGCAGAGCTGCCGCTGATTACCGCTGGCATGGTTGCCTTTGCCCATGGCAAGGGTGAATGCGGTTCCGGCCGGGCAGCGCGTGGTCAGGGTGGCGGTGGAACGCGTCGGACGCAGGGTAGCGGTGCTGGTCAGGGTGCCGAAGTTAAGGGGCGTCACGCGCTCGATGTAGCATCCCTGGCTGATTTCGGCCTGCGCGCTGGTGCCGCCCTGCACCTGCTCCCCCTCTGCGGAACCGTCCGAGCAGTTTTGCAGGGCATCCTGACGCAGGGCGCTGTGCCAGGCGATGCGCAGATTCATGTTGTAGTTGTAATAGTGGTAGGCCGGAAGCTGGCTTTGCCCTGCCGGAATGGTAGCGATAAGCGGAAAGGTACCGCTGACGTTGGCATTGCTTTGCGCGGCCAGAGTCTGCTGAATCAGGTTCCCGCTGCTGGCAGGCCCCAGCTCCTGAGAGCGTGCTGCGCCGTTCAGCAGGCGGAAGAGGAGGGTGTACTGTTTTCCCTCCTGGTCCCCCGGCGAGATCATCTTAAAGGGGGGGGCGTCTACGCTGCTCAGGCAGACGTTGAGATATTCCGTCCTGCCCTCGTTGTCGGCCTGGCAGCTAAACTTGACCTCGGTGTTGACGGAGGTGGTATTGCCCGCCACGACGTTGCCAAAGTTAATGGCGGGCATGGAGGTTATCCAGCAGGCTGCCGCCATCGCCTTTACGGACAGGACGAGCAGCAATAATAACGGCGCTCTTAATGACACAGTTGTTCTCCCATATTCTGTATAGATGATGCGGTACGGGGCGACGGAAGCGCGACCCGGCACTCTCCCTCACCGGTCTTCACCACCAGTTCACCCGGCAGGGGCGGATCTTCAAGCCAGATAAAGCCATCGCGGCCCACGATGGTGGCACCCTGCGGCGTTGACACGACGCTGCCCAGCGGGAGCGGCCTGCGGCGGCTGTCGACCAGCCGGGCCTGAACCGTGACGGCGTGATGGACGTTAAAATCGACTTTGACCGCGCTGTTGTTGCCCGGCCTGGCATGCATGTCGGTGACGGGGGCGATCACATCGGCGGGCAGATCGAGCGGGTTAATGCTGACTTTGCTGTTGTGGTAGCGCGGCAGGTCGGTCAGCAGAAGATAACCGTCCTCATCCGTTTCACCGGCCGGACGGTTTTCCAGCATCACCGGTACGTGCCCAATACCGTGCGTGGACACCAGCGCCATGCCCTGCTGGATGTAGCGCAGCGCGTGCAGGCTGCCGTCGAGCAGCGTCAGGCTCCCTTCGGCTGAGGCGTACTGGTTGCGCTGGCTGGCACCTTGCTGCAGCCCTACATGCCATTCGCCCGCGCGGCCCAGATAGCCTGCGTCTGCATATCTTTCACGTCGTTCGCCAAAGCCCTGGCCCAGCTCCCATGACCAGCCGCCGGCCTCATCGTCCGGCTGGTGGCGGTAATCCATGCGTGGTTTATCCCGGCTGGCCTGAACGGAGAGCGTGTCCTCGCGACCCAATGGGACGGAAAGCAGTAGCTGAACCTGACTCGACGCATCCGTAAACGAGCGGGTATAGCTCAGCGTGGTGGAGATGTGTGCCGGCAGCGACACCGACCAGGAGGCATTGAGGTAGCGCTGCGTGCTGCCCTGAATGTTCTGCTGTACCCAGCCCGCGCCCACGGTGCCGAAGTGGGGGACGGACTGGCTTACCCAAACGCTGTCGCTGCGTCTGACGGGGGCGGCACCGCTCATGCGGGCGTTGTCGGCGAAATCCGCCTCGGTGCGGACGGTGCTGGCAGAAATGCCCGTTCCTCTGCCGTTCCACTGCCAGCCGAGGCCCCACTGAACGCCCTGACCGTAAGGGCTGTCGCTCACGGCAACGTGCTGGCTAACCACCCCCACGGCGGGAGAGACCAGCCAGTCTGCGCCCGTGCCCACGTTGTGCAGCCTGCGCTGCTGCTCCGTATGCAGTGCCAGCGTCAGGTGATTATTCACCCCATAGCGCCAGCCCGCGTCCAGCAGCGGCGAGGCGGCATAGTCGTCGGAGTGCAGGGCGTAGTTTTCCCGCATCCAGCCGATGTCCAGCGAACCGCTGCTGAGCCCTTCCGCCAGCATGCCCGGCGCGCCGTAGAGATAGAGCTGTACGGTGCGACGCTGGCCGTTGATATCGGTAATCACCACCTCCGCCTGCCCGCTTCCGGTGAAGGAGGGCAGGGTATCCAGCAGAAAGTCACCCGGCGTGACGCGCTGGCTGCTCTGCTTAAGGCCGTCGATATACAAATCGACCGTGGAAGGCAGTACGGCCGTGTCGCTGTAGCGGCTGCGCGGTTCGGTATTGAGTTGCGGATTGAGCTCAAAATTACGTGCCCAGTGCAGCCCGCCAAAGCGCACCTGTCGGCTCCAGCGGGCGCCAGTGGTGATGCTGTCGCCCAGCGCCAGCGTGGTCAGCGAGTCGGTGTTGTCCCACTGCCAGCGGGTTTCGAGACGCGTGTGGGTCGGTCGACCGGCGCTGTTTTCCTCCCCGGCATGGCTTGAGAAACTGCTGCTGAACGTTCCGGGTAATCCTCCGGATGCGGTCAGCATGGTCTGGGCGTTGAGCTGGCGCTTCCCCTGCGCATCGCTGGCGTAGAGCGCGTATCCGAGCGTATAGGCGCTGACGGGTTGCGCATCAGGGTAGCGATACATCGGCGCGGGCTTTGAGGCGGTGAGATGCTGCTGGCCCTCGAGCGCCTCTGCCTCAGCGGTAATCGACACCTGCTGGGACAGCACGTCGAGATTAACCTTCAGGCCCGGCAGGGACGTCAGCTCAACCCATTCGGCGCGATCGTCCGGGGCGTGAAGCCCCAGCTTTTTCATGTCGCTGCGGCTTATCCATAACGCATTATCCACCACCCGGCAGGCCCAGAGCTCGCCTCGCGGGGCGTGGTTTACGGTAATGGCCAGCCATTGTACGGTGTCGGCGGGTTCAGTCCGGGCTGACAGCATGAGCGGTAGCCAAAACAGGAGCGCGAGAAGCGAGCGGGCGCAGGGGTATCTGGCTGGCATGGTGGTCATCATTGAGATAGACGCGCAGCGTGCTGAGCGCGTGACGTGAAGCGTGTTTAAGCGGCAAAAGGGCGGTTTGTCCCGGGAGCACATAGCCCGCCAGGCCTTTAATCGACCCTACAACCTGCCCATCGGCCGTCAGGGCCTCAAGGTGGCTGAGACGGATGTGGCGGTTTCCGGCATTAAAGCAGCGAAGGGTGGCCGGTATTTCAGACTGCTCACAGCTCAGGGCATCGTGGCTGACGGGCGCGCTCTGGTTCCCGGCAATAAACACCGGAATCGAGTAGCGCAGCAGGAAGTGCACCGCGGTGGGATTGGCGGCACGGGACGTGGCGTCCGGCAGTTCGTCGATGACCAGCCGGTAACTTTGCTCCTGCGCACGGATGCCGGGCTGCATGACGATAATACGCACCAGCTGCTGCTGGCCCGGCGCCAGTGATGTCATCGCCGGGCTGCTGACCACCTCCCCGGTGGCCACCAGAACATCTTTACCGTTTTTTTGCGTCCATTCGTACACCCGAATCTGCGCATGGATGGCCGCTTTCCCACTGTTAGTGAGATAGATAGCCGCTGCCCGCTGGTCGCTCTGCAGATCGAGCGTTACCGGGGCCACCTGAAGCGTGGCGGCCAGCGCGTAGCGTGACAGCAGCGCCAGCATCATGAGCCACAGAATGAAGCAGGAAAGATAGCGACGCACGATCAGTACTCCAGTTTTAACGTGATATCGTCGCTGTAGGTACCTGCCTGGGCGGTTGTCAGCGCCCCGGCGTCAATCACGCCATACAGCGTTTCTTCCTGTTCCGCACCGTTGCCGGTATCGTCCAGCCCATTCGTGCCGGTGATTTGCGTCTGTTTGCCTTCGTCAGCAAAGAGCTTCCACGCAATCTTCTGCGCGCCCGTGTCGCCGTTTTCCGGCTTCAGCCAGAAGGTTCCATTTTCGCCGTCGTTGCTGGTGGCGGTCAGAGTGAACGGCGTGCCGTTGGTACAGACGATATCGACCTGCGTTTTGGCCTGGATTTCGCTCGACTCATCGGAGCCGTGACGCGAGAAGTTGAGGTCGTTGGCTTTGAGGGTGCACGACTTCACGACCTCAAGTGATACGTGCATCGTCGCGCTTGCGGTGCTGTCTGCGGCGATCGCAGCAGCAGGAAGCAGGAGAACGGAACAACATACAGCGGTGGGAATAATTTTCATGATCTTATTTCCTGACGTGAGTAACAGTGCAATTACAAAGCGAATGACTGAGCGTCCAGCAGGCAGCGTTTTTGATGGAATGCCGCCAGGTTGTGGCAGCAACAAGTGGGGCAAGGCCATAAACAGGCATTGCCGCGCAGAACGATGACCATATCGCCAGCATTCGGAATGAGAGGGGTCATTTTCTGCCCCACAGATAGCCCTGGCCGTAATCGGCCGCGCTGGCGCGGGCCAGTGCGAAATCACCTGCGGTTTCAATGCCTTCGATCAGCACCTTGCTGGCGACGCGCTTGCACTGGCGGGTGAGATGCAGAAACTTCGCCTGCTCGGTCCGTCCGTTCCAGAAGGTATGTTTGTCAATTTTGATGCCGCAGAAGCGGATCTGGCTGGTCAGCAGGTCGGGAAGAAGGTCTTCGCAAACATCGTCTGCCCACACTTCTATCCCCCACTGATGGAGCGTTGCGATGCATTTCCGCAGCGCCCGGCTTTGCGTATCGTCGAGTTGTATCATCGAATGGAGATCGGTGACCTCGATAGCAAGTCTCTCCGGGCAGGGTGTTTCTTCTTTGAGCCTGTCGAGGAAGTCCGTGTCGAGCAGTAAATCCGATGTCGCATTGAGGTAATACTTGTCGCCATCCTTGCAAAACATGGCGTGACGAAGCTGCGCAAAGAAGTGCGCTTTACGCTGCGTCGCGGTCATCGAGCCAAAGTAATCTTCAAGATTGACGTGGGGCTTTGCCGTGGACAATACCTCCCAGGCAATCACATTTTCACTGCGCAGTGCCCGGATGGATTCGAACTTATAGCCGGTTAGCATGATAAAAGTGCGTAACGCTCCGTGGTGATTTCAGGAGCTGCACATTTTATGGATTTGGATTTTGACAGGATATTTATAGATAAAAATGGCTTATATAAAGTGTTTTTATCTATTTTATAAGATTTATAAAGGATTATTTATTTTCATAAGCGCCCGGCAGAACGCCGGGCGCGACGTGCATTAGCCCGCTTTGCTGATGATTTTGATTTCGACCATGCCAATTCCGATCTCGCGCGGCGAATGCCCAAGGATATTTCCCTCATTCGTGGACTGCGGGTCCGGCGGTACAATCACCAGGGTATTGCTGCGTGAAGGATTCTCAAAATGCAGCGTTTGTGTGCTCACGTCGTTTCCAAGCGTTAACGTCTGCTCCCGATCGCCCACGCGCACGGGTACGGGCTTGTTAGCATTAGGCCCATAGGCCCTGGCGGTGATCACCAGATCAAATTGTTCCGGCAGGGGATGGGTGTACTCAATTTTCACCTCATTGCCCAGTTGCGCGTTGGACCAGCGTCCCCAGGACTCCGGCCGCGAGATGCCGCTAAACTGTTTCACTTCCTCCGGCGCGCCGGCCACGTTAAAGATAAAGCTGTCCGCTTTGTAGCGAATATCGTTGTCGACGATTTTCAGCATGTCGACGTTACGCTGATAGCGCGCGGTATCTATCACCGTATCTTTAAAGGCGGTTTTGCCCTTCCACTGCGCCTTATCCACGTGCTGCACGGTTTGTTCTCCGCCAAGCTGGCCCTGCGAGACGCACCAGTCGGTCGAGAGCGCCAGCGGCTGCGACCAGAGCTGGCCCATTTTGTAGCACCGGTCGACCCAGACGAAGTTATCGCGTGGCGCAAAATCGGCCAGCTGGTAGCGCAGCGGCGCGGAATACTCGCTTTCCGGCAACGGCTCAACGCGTCCTTCCGAGACGCGCAGCAGCAGCGGCAGACGGAAGTTGCTGCCCGAGAAGGCAATGGTGTTTTTATCCCGATCGACGGTGAAGTCTTTCATCTCTTTCGGGAAGTTCCACAGGCGGATGATGTCTGGCTTCCAGGCGAGAATTTTTTCCTTCATGTTGAGGAACACTTCCGACAGGGATTGCCCCGACAGCGTGCTGCGGCCCAGGCCAATAAAGTTGTCGCCGCCCAGAATGTCCAGCACGGTGGCGCCGTTATCCATGGAGTTGCGTTTGGTGGCGATCTCCTCCTGCTGCGGCTGGTCGCCGCGCAGGACGAAGAACAGGTTGCTGCGATCCTGCTTGTTGAGCTGATCCCACGCGCTGTTTTTCATCGCCAGATGGTCAGATGAGACGACAATGACGGTATTTTTAAACCAGGGCGAGGCTTTGATTTTCTCGACCAGTGCGGCGATGTGCTCCTGACTGCAGGTGACGGCGCTGAACGATTTGTTGTTTTTGCCATCAATCTCATAGCTTTTGCGCTTACAGGTGCGCGAGACAAACCCGTCCGGATGGTGGGTATCCACCGTCAGCGCAAAGAGAGAGAAACGCTTGCCCGCGCGGGACAGCTCCTCGAATTTCTTCCAGGTTTCGTCGAGTACCGTATCGTCATAGAAGCCCCAGTCGTTGCGGTAGCTCGGATCGGCAACCGTCGTTTTTAACTCTTCTGAGCCGTACAGGTGGTCAAAACCGTGGGATTTCAGGAACACATCTTTTCCGGCGAAGCGCAGGTTTGCTCCCTGCATAAAATAGTTTTCGTAGCCGGAGTTTTTCAGGATATCGCCGAGGCAAATATTCTGCGGGAAGAAGGTCGACATGGAGGCTGAGGCGTTACCTTCAAAAGGCGCGAACAGCGGGATACCACACTGGGAGGCAACCATCCCGGCAATCGTATAATCCGTGCCGGGCAACTGCATGGTGTGGCTGAAATCGAGACCTTCATTTTTCAGCGCGCCCAAATCTGGCGTCAGGTCCGGGAAGGCATCGTTATCAAAGTAGGTGCGCTCCAGGCTTTCACCGTAGATATAGACGAGATTGAGCGTCGGGTTGGCGATCGTTTTCGACGGCTCTTTGTAGTAAGCCGCGAAATCCGGATCGCCATCGCGCGACTGGGATTTCACCAGCTCGGTGATCTGATGGAACGCCGGGCTGGCGTCGACGGAGGCCAGCGCCAGGAATAACGCCAGCAGGCTGTAGCCATGATGGTGTGGATGATGGCGACGGCGACGCAGCACCCAGGCCAGCGCGCCAAAAATCATCACCAGCGCGACGATAAGGCCGAGCCCCGGAAGTATGTACTTACCCACACCTGCGCCCGTCAGGCTGTTCGTCAGGGTGTAGAGCACCGCATCGTTAATACCGTCGCCGGTAAAGTAATCGCTGGCGTATAAGGTAATGTTTAAAATAATAAAAATGCCGAGCACCACCAGCGTGGCGATAAACCACCAGATGTGACGGCCGGCTTTCCAGGCGTAAACGCCGACAGAAGCCAGAAAAAGGATAAGAGACAAGAATTCTGACAACAGCATATCCTCATGACGCCAGGTGCTTCGCTGGCTAACTGTTTATTTTTTGGGTGATACAATGTAATTGCGATGTCGTTAAGCTGCAATTTTAGTGTCACGAAAGTGTGCTGTTGTTAGGATTTGGTTTAGAAAATCGTTTTTATGAAGATGTGCACATCCTGACAAACGGACGCTGAGACGGTGGCAGGCAGGAAAAACGCTCATTTAGCGCCGCGCTGCAAGACTATCGCACTAAACGCGGCGTGTTGTGGCAGAAAATGGGGTGGATCAGGAGATGAAATTAACGCCTTGTTTCAGCACCAGATCGCAGGCTTTGGTTTTCACCTGTTTGGCCAGAGAAGAGTTGCCGAGGGTGCTCAGGTTAAGCTGCTGACCGTTCTGCGCGTTAAGCAGGCCCTGAATGCCGTCCATGTAGTTGGTGTCCGCTTTTTGCTCCTGAGTATCCAGACCCAGTTTACCCAGCACCTGGTTTTTTACATTTTGCGCGTCGGTCACGGAGGCCAGCTTTTGCTTCGCGCAATATTCCAGAATCCCCGCCGCGTTGTTCATCGTCCCCGCGCTCAGGCTCTGGGAACTGTTGCCCAGCAGGCTGGTGAGGGAAGAGGCGGAGAGTCCGCCCTGCGTGCTGCTGCTCTCTTTGGTCAGCTCATTTGCTGCGCTTGACAGGGACTCCTGCCAGGACGCCGCCTGCGCTGCGCCGGTTACCAGCAGCGCGCCTAAAAAGGTGCTGATTAGAATCTGTTTTTTCATCATGGCTCTCTCAAAAAGGTCCGTTTTGGGCCGAAGGGGTTCCAGTATATACCTGCGACCTGTCGGCGATTCCTGGAACTGTCTTAATACTCTTTCCCGGTGACGCGGCTGCGGTAACTGTCCCAGTCGAAGATGACATACAGGCTGTTACCCAGCTTCATGCGGTCCATGACGCGTTCCCCCAGCAGGCGGGTCATCTCGTCGATATTATGGTTCGTCAGCATGCCGGTAGGGCGCTTGGACGAGGAGCGGCGATCGACAATCTGGTTGATGATCACTTTTTCATAGCGGGATTCCGTCTGAACGCCAATCTCATCGATGACCAGCAGGTCGACGTTACTCAGATCGTTAAGCAGCTGTTCTTCGCTGGTTTCACGGTTGCTGAAGGTGTCTTTCATCGCGGACATGATATCGGCCACGGTGATGATGAGGACCGATTTACCGCGCAGAAGCAGCTCGTTGCAGATGGCGGCAGCAAGGTGGTTTTTGCCGGTGCCCGGCTTGCCGCTAAAGATGAAGCTGGCGATATTGCCGTCGAATTCATCCACGTACTGACGCGCGGCGGCGAGCGCGTTCATCTGCCCGGTGGTCTCAATTTTATAGTTATCGAACGAGCAGTTCTGGTGCAGGGGACGAATACCGGAACGGTTAAAGGTGCGCTGCATTTTCATCGCCCGATTTTCGCGGGCGAGCGCGGCGGCGCGGATCTTGCCTTGCTCTTTTTGCCACGCCAGCAGCTCTTCACCGGTGGTGAAAGCAGGCTTCACGTTGGCAGGCATCATTTTTTGCAGACGTTTCATCAGGTCGCCGACGTTCTTCATTTCGCACCTCGGAATCCGCTGGGGATCTGTTTATCCGGTTCTGAAAAGGCATTGATATCACGTTTTGGCTGGCCGTTGTTGCCGGCGCGGGTAATCTGAAGATGACGCGCGAGCTTTTGCTGCCACTGAATATGGGTAAACACTTTACCCTCCGCCTGCCACCAGGCGGTAAACGCGGCAAGCTCTTCCGCTGTGGCGGGTTGAGTTAACGCAATGCCCCACAGCGCCGCCTGCCGCTGAAAATCTGCATCCGGCTGCCAGCCCGCATAGAGGGCAAATTTACCCATCGGAACGGTCACGGGAACGTTAACCGGTTCATCAAAGAACTGGGTATCCAGCGTGACATCGCTTGCCGGGCGTGCCAATTGCGCTTCGATCTCCAGAAGCTGTGCCAGACGTTCCGGTGTGATTGCGTAAAACGCCGGCGCGTTGTCGGCAAAAACCGCAACCGTGCCGCCTTCGGCGTGGGTCAACACACCGCGTGGGTCGCGCATAAAGGCATCAATACCAGCAATGCTGGTGGTCAGAATTCTGGAGGACATAACGCTTACTCTACTGATGACTACGGGCGTGATATGGGCTTATGGTAGCACAGAGAGGGGAAAGGAAAGGAGGGGATTTCCCCGGTGGCGCTGCGCTTACCGGGGCTACAGTCGTAGGCCGAATAAGCGCAGTGCCATCAGGCAGTTATCACGCAATGATGTTCAGCGTGACGTCGATGTTGCCGCGGGTCGCGTTAGAGTACGGGCAAACAATGTGTGCCGCATCGACCAGCTTTTTAGCTTCCGCAGGATCCATACCTTCAACGTGGATGTTCAGTTTTGCTTCGATACCAAAACCGGTAGGCAGCGGGCCAATACCCACTTCGCCTTCAATAAAGGCATCTTTTGGCAGGGTAAATTTGTCGCGTGCGGCCACGAACTTCATCGCGCCCAGGAAGCAGGCAGAGTAGCCCGCGGCAAACAGCTGCTCAGGGTTGGTCACGTCTCCCCCCATGCCGCCCATCTCTTTTGGCACACCCAGTTTGACGTCCAGTACGCCATCGGAGGAGGTGGCACGACCGTCACGGCCACCGGTGGCTTTTGCTTTGGCGGTATAAACAACTTTTTCTAAAGACATGGCAGGTTCCTCATTTTGTTTTAATGCGTGCTATTAAATAGCGTGCGATATATATAGGTAAGTAATGACGCGTAAAGTATAGCGTTACGCGCGGTGTAGCTGTTGTCGCAAAAGTTCGAGCTGCTGTTTGAGCGCCAGCAAAGTGTCTGTATCACACTGCGCTGCGCAACCCACCGCATGGGGGATACCCAATGCCTGCTGCTGGAGTTCACGTCCCGCTTCACTCAGGGTGACGGCGACCTGACGCTCGTCTTTGCGCGAACGGTGGCGGTTGATGAGCCCGGCGCTTTCCAGACGTTTCAACAGCGGCGTCAGGGTCGCAGAGTCAAGGAACAGCCGTTCACCGATGTCCGACACCGTCATATCATCCTGCTCCCACAGCACCAGCATCACCAGATATTGCGGGTAGGTCAGGTTCAGCGGTGCCAGCAGCTGCCGGTACAGCTTGTTAAGCGCCAGGTTTGCCGAATAGAGGGCAAAGCAGAGCTGGTTATCCAGCTTGAGCGCAGCGGTTGCATCGTTCGTTTTCGCGTTCATGAGATGAATATAGGTAGTGTGCGATTTA
The DNA here is from genome assembly GCF_019584525.1 of Enterobacter sp. EC_50. Classification (NCBI taxonomy): domain Bacteria; kingdom Pseudomonadati; phylum Pseudomonadota; class Gammaproteobacteria; order Enterobacterales; family Enterobacteriaceae; genus Enterobacter; species Enterobacter sp. EC_50. Next base: position 47,624 of record NZ_VDAF01000018.1, read on the forward strand.
ATTGCAAGCAATTTTATGGGCAGGTGTAACGGAGCGCCACCTGAACGACCATTTTACGGTAGTGCTGGCGCTGCGCCTGCTCGTCTGCGCCTTCTTCAAACAGCAGCGTAAAGGTGTAGCTGTTGGCAACGTAGTGAAAGCTGAAGCTGCTTATCAGACGATGAAGATCGCGGGCGTCAACCGTCTCACTGAAGAGCTGTTTTTCTTTCCCCCGGCGCAGGATCTCCTCCAGCAGATCGAGCGCGCTGCGGTTGACCTGGCGGAGATAGCTCGACTGCTGCATAAAGCGGCCGCGCTGCATGTTTTCCATGCAGATAATCCGGATGTAGTCAGGGTGGTCGGCATGATAGTCAAAGGTGGCTTCAACCAGATTGACCAGCGCTTCGACCGGGGGCATTCCCGTCAGGCTTAGCGCTTTTTCGCTGGCGCGAATCTGGGTGTAAACATGTTCAAGTACGAGGAGATAGAGGTTCTCTTTATTCTTGAAATGGTAAACCACCATGCGTTTGGTGGTGCCCGCTTTCTCTGCGATCTGCTCCATCCTTGCACCGTTCAATCCATACTCGGCAAAAAGCGCGATGGCGCTCTGAAAGATTTTCTCTTTCAGGCTGGATTCTTCACTGTGCTCGGGGTGTTCGCTGCCAGGGTTAGCCACATCCTTTCCTTATTTTCACCAAACGGACCAGACGGATTATCTCCACGGCAGCGAAATAACACAAATATCATACGCGTGGGCGTTTACGGTACAGCCACAGGCCGGGGATCGACAGCCCGATGGAGAGCGCGCCGACGATGGATGACGCCTTAAGAAAGTTGCTGAGAAGAAGGATCATCTGAGGCTCGGTATAGCCGAAATGGCTGATTTTCACCGCGGAAATCATCGCGGTATAGGCCGATATCCCCGGAAACATGGGGATCACGGCCGCAACGGTGAATACTTTGGGATGCGCCAGATACCAGCGCGACCACTGGATGCCGATACTGCCGACCAGCATGGAGGCCATAAATGTTGACCATTCGATGTTAAAACCCGCCGTCATCATCACCATTCGCGAGCCATGGCCAATCGCGCCCAGCAGCGCACACCACGGCAGCGCGCGTTGCGGTACGTTAAATACCATCGCGAAGCCGACGGCAGGAATGGCGGCCAGAAGCATGTCCTGCGCCAGCGCCAGCAGAAAATCGATCACGCCCATCCGCGTAACCCCCAAAGTGTCATGGCCATGACCACGCCGATGCAGGTCGCCAGCGTCAGCAGGCTGGCGATAGCCCAGCGAGCCAGGCCGGTATTGATGTGCCCTTTAAACATGTCGGCGACGGCGTTGATCAACGGAAAGCCCGGGACCAGCAGAAGCACGCTGGCGGCCATGGCAACGGTCGGCGTGTTGGCAAACTGCGGCAGGCGCAGCAGCAGACCGGAAACCGTAGTGGCGACAAACGCGGTAATGCAGAAGTTAATTTGCGGATGCAGCTGCCGATGCGTCAGCAGCTGGCGAACATACATGGCGATACTGCTGGCGAAAAAGGTGATGATTGCACCGTCCCAGCCGCCTTTGTTGAGCTTACAAAAGCAGGCGCACGAGAGCCCTACCATCACCACGACGAGCCAGCGCGGATAACGTAATGGCTTGATCTGGTTGAACCGTTTTTCAATGTCGCTGAGATCGAGAAGCTTATGTTCTGCAAGGATGACAATGTGCTGCACTTCGGTCACGACGTGCATGTTGATGCCGCGATCATGGTTTTTGCGCGTGGAGGTCAGGCACTGACCGTCCTTGATTGTGGTCAGCACAATGGCGTTGGATGAGATTGCGCTTTCGACGCTGTCCATCCCTAGCGCCAGCCCCAGCCGGGTGGAAAGCTCCTCAACCAGCGCGCTTTCCGCGCCGTGCTGGAGCAGAAAAAGACCGCACTGAATACATAGCCGCGTGATAGCACGCTGCGTTGACCGCTCTGCCTGCATGTATTGTCCTGAAAAAAGATGGATAGCTATCTGTTAACCCATAGTGGGTACTTTTAGCACAGAGTGCAGTCCCTCTTGCTGTGGGCCAGATCAAGGTTTGTGCAAACAGTTGCAGTCCGTGTCGTGGAAGGGGGAAGGGGGAAGGGATTAATTTATCAATACCGTGAATTATAAATACCAAAATATAAAATATTTGTATTTAGTTATTCTAATTTTATATTGTCGTTATTTTAATGTCTCCACAATTAATTTTTGTTTCGCTTTGTGAGATATTACTGCTGTTTAGGCATTTCTTAAACTAAGCATACATCTCATCTTCTGCTTGTATTAACCAGTCTTACACTCAGGGACGAAAATACTCATACGTTGATGCGTTTTAACGTTACTCATCAAATGAAAAATGGACACGGAGGGTCTATGTTGTCATTGCATGGTAAGCATGGCGTTGTCATTAGCCGGATGCCCGTGATGCAAAACGGGTTAGGGGGCCTGATGGCACGTCATTTCCCCGAATTTGAATTGAGCTATTGCCGCTCATTGCAGGAATTAACGCTGCTCCAGTTGCGCCGCGCGGACGTCATTATTGCCGATATTTCAGGCGAATACAGAAACCCTCGGGGTGCGCTTGAAGAGTATTACGGTTTATTGAATCAATACCGGGATATTCACTGGATCTTTTTAGTCTCGCGGCCGCTTTACCCTATTGCGGTTGAGTTACTTATGCGCCCGGAAAGCACGTTGCTTTCTGACATGGAGCCTATTGAAGGCGTGGTTAACGCTATTCGGGCCGGTAGCGAGCGGGCAGAGCGGATTAGCCAGACGTTATTAACTCCGGAACCACTGAGTACGGAGAATGAAAATGAACACGTTATCGCGCTCACGCACTCCGAACGTAAGGTCCTGCGTCTGTTAGGGAAAGGATGGGGGATTAACCAAATCGCCACATTGCTCAAGAAGAGCAATAAAACCATCAGTGCGCAGAAAAACAGTGCGATGCGACGGCTGTCATTACGAAGTAATGCGGATATGTATGCCTGGATCAACAGTACACAGGGAATGAGAGAGCTGAGTTTGCTATCAGCCTATGGAGAGTTCGAGGAATGGAAAAAACCGATTCAACAAGACATATCGCCATCATCGAAAATTGCGCGATGAGTGCCGTCGGGCTACAGCATCTTTTTGCGATGCCCGGCCTGAGCCATTATCAGCTACACCTGTTTAGTGAATTTGACAGTTTTAAGAATGCACTTCATCACGTTAATTTTTTCTCGCTGATCTACTCCCTTTCCGATGCGCGAGAGGAGCGCCGTAACTGCCTGGCGCACCTGCGGGATCTGGCGTTTACGCACGGTCATATCCAGCGCATCATTTTGGTTTCTGACGAGATGGAAGCACGGCTAATTAGCCATCTTTCGCCATCGCGCCTGCACGGAGTAGTCAGTAAATCGGTGACGCTTGAGCATCTGCAGAAGGAACTTGTGGAGTTGCTCAGCGAAACGCTGCGCATCAATGACAATATGCTGAATCACTGGTACCGGAGTCAGAACAGGATGCTAAGCCCCACAGAACGGGCAATATTGCGTTATATGTCCTGCGGGTATTCCATCCCTGAAATCGCGGCACAGCTTGAACGGAATATTAAGACCATTCGGGCACATAAGTTTAATGCGATGGTGAAACTGGGCGTGAATTCAGACGTAGGGTTGCTCGATGCGGCGGATATTATTACGCATCTTCCTGCAAGAGAGCCGCAATGTTTGGCTCTCCTCACGCCCACATTTTTATAACCCGTCTTTTGCGCGCCAGATACACTCTGGCGCGTCAATCAGATACAGACATCCACCCATTTTGCGGAAGTCAGTTCTGCCATTCTGTCAGGTGAAATGCGCACAGCGCTGTGAATTGCGCCTGCGGCGGGCAGCACTTCGGCGTACTGCTTCAAAGAGATATCACAATATACCGCGAGCGGGTTTTCCAGTCCGAACGGGCATACACCGCCAACGGGATGACCGGTAATGGTCACCACTTCATCACTGCTGAGCATGCGCGCTTTCGCACCGAACGTGTCTTTGAGCTTTTTGTTATCCAGACGCGCGTCGCCTTTCGCCACCACCAGGATCACTTCATTTTTAACCTTGAGTGACAGGGTCTTGGCGATTTGTCCCGGCTCGACACGATGGGCGGCAGCAGCCAACGCAACGGTAGCAGTACTTTGACTAAGCTCAATAACGTCTATATCCGGCGCGTTGTCGGCAAAAAACTGCTGTACAGACTGCAAACTCATTGTTTCCTCCTGACAAATATCCTGCGTAATCTGTCATAAGAATTTATGCTCTGTAAATATCTCTTAAGTAACAAATACCCCAAACGGCTGATTTCTGGATCCTCTTCACAATCACAGAAACCGGTTACAGTAACCGGTTGCAGAGCGGGGAGCGTAGATTAATACTGAGTACGTAACGTCCCCTGTATCCAATAATAAGAGCCAAATATGAAACCATTTCGTCTGAGCAGTACCGCTGGTTGGCAAGCCAGCAAGGTTGTGAAGCTGATGTATGGAACAACGTGCGGCGCGTATGTGCCCGTAACAAACGTCTGACAGGAGATCTGCCATGTCTGCCAACCATGCTGCGTTTAATCTGATATTCCGTTTCGTCGAAAATTACGTCAGCCCGATAGCCGGGCGGATCTCTTCCCAGCGTCACGTTATGGCGATTCGTGACGGGTTCATCTCCGCGATGCCGTTTATGATTGTGGGTTCGTTTTTGTTAGTTTTTGCTTACCCACCTTTTTCGCCTGATACCACCTGGGGTTTCGCCCGCGCCTGGCTGGATATGGCGAAGCAGTTTGAAGGCCAAATCCTGACGCCGTTTGATATGACGATGGGCATCATGTCCATTTATATCTGTGCCGCCATTGCCTATAACCTTGGCAAACACTACGTCAAATCTCACCAACTGGACCCCTTTATGTGCGCCATGCTGTCGCTGATGGCGTTTCTGCTGGTCGCGGCACCGAAAACCAAAGGCACGCTTCCTGTCGACAGCCTGGGGGGAACGGGCATTTTTACCGCGATTCTGGTAGCGATCTACTGCGTTGAGATGATGCGTTTCCTCAAAGCGCATAACATCGGCATTCGCCTGCCGGACCAGGTCCCGCCGATGATCAAAAACTCTTTTGATCTGCTGATTCCGGTGCTGGTGGTGGTGGTGACCCTCTATCCTCTGAGCCTGGTGATTCAATCACAGTTTGGCATGCTGATCCCGCAGGCCATTATGTCGGTCTTTAAACCTCTGGTTTCCGCGGCAGATTCTCTGCCTGCGATCCTGCTGGCCGTGTTGATTGGTCATCTGCTCTGGTTCGCCGGGATCCACGGCGCCGCCATCGTCTCCGGGATGCTGCAGATGTTCTGGCTGACGAACCTGGGCGCTAACCAGACCGCACTGGCCGCCGGTCAGCCTCTGCCGCATATCTTCATGGAGGCGTTCTGGACGTTCTTTATCGTAATTGGCGGGTCGGGCGCCACGATGGGATTGGTGATTTGCTATCTGCGCAGCCGTTCAGCGCATTTACGCTCTATCGGGCGTTTGAGCGTGGTACCCAGCTTCTTTAACATCAACGAGCCGGTCATTTTCGGTACGCCAATCGTGATGAACCCGGTGTTCTTTATCCCGTTCCTGCTGGCACCGATGGTTAACGCCGTTCTGGTGTGGGCGGCGATGACGTTTGATTTGATTGGGCGCGTCATCTCCGTGGTTCCCTGGACGGCACCGGCGCCGATAGGCGCAGCGTGGGCCCTGGGCTGGGATTTCCGCGCGGCGATTCTGGTTGTGGTTCTGGCCTGCGTATCGGCGATCATCTACTTCCCGTTCTTCAAAGTGTATGAGAAGCAGTTGCTGGAGCAGGAAGCGGAAGAAGCGCAGCGTAGCGCGGAAGAGGACAATCAGCAGGTGGCCTAGGTAAAAGCAAAACGGCAACTCAGGTTGCCGTTTTTGTTTTTGTCGGCCCGGTAAGCGAAGCGCCACCGGGCAATTCACTGCTCTACTTGAGCGTGCAATCCCCACACTGCTTAACGTCCGGCAGGCGATAGCGCTGGCAGCAGGTGCGGCGAACCAGAAGCCCATCACGGAGCACGACGGTACGGAATAGCGGGTTGCCACGGCCATCGGAAAGCTGCTTTGCAAAGAAACAGGACTGACGCAGGGCCTCAACGTTCTCATCACCGAGAAGCGGCTTCATTTCCGTTAAATACCAGTGGATTAAATAGCCCGTATTGCTCCAGATAAGCTTCCCGTTAATCTCTCCCGTCGCTTCCAGCGCTTCCACCACCGGGATCAGGGCCTGCGTGATGAGCCGCTCCATACGTTCCTGAGCAGTGAGGCGTTCAGCGCTGTGGTCTTCATGGAGATTAATCCAGAAGCAGGCAGCACGTCCGGTTTCGTGAAACTCGACGTGGAAATTATCCGGCGAGAGTTCAAGCATGCTCTTCTGTGTTAACAGCGCCAGCATGAGCGGAGGCACCATCAGCCCGATATACCACTGCGCCCAGAGGGAGAGCAGGGGTTTATTTTCCCGCGTAAGGGTAGGCTGATTGCGATAAATATGGTCGGAATAGGTGGCCAGCAGTGATTGCAGCTTAGACGGTTGGCGCCACTCTAAGAGCGTCATCGCGTGGGACGGGGGCGCTTCATCAAGCCGGATAAAGTCCAGCAGGTGGGCGCGCGTTTCCGCAATCTTTTCCCGTATCGCATCTGCAAGCGAAGCATTCCCACTGATGAGCGGCGCTCGCCAAAGGAGAGGTTCGACGATGTGTGCGGTATGCGTGGCCATAGTATAGATAGAAATCTAAATGATAATGATTGCCAATCCTAACTATTGCTCATACCAATGGCAAGACTTTTGTCCTGGTGACCTCGTCGGTAGGGTTATGCCGTCTGAATCTCTTCGCTTAACAGAATGTTATTGCGTCCCATATGCTTTGCTTCATAGAGGGCTTTGTCCGCTTTTTCCAGCGCGCCTTCCACGTCTTCATCCTCGAAAATGGCGATGCCAATGCTGATAGTGACGTTTGTCGCGACGCTTTCGTTAAACAGATGCGGGATTTTTAAATCATACACTTTCTGACGGATCCGCTCGGCCGTCTGGCGAGCGTGTTCGAGTGAAATGTTGGTCAGCAGCACCATAAACTCTTCCCCACCAAAACGCGCCACAATATCGCGAGAACGCACGGCGTCGCGGATTGCCGCAGAGACGCGCTTCAGCGCCTGGTCGCCCATCATATGGCCGTAATGGTCGTTATAGGCTTTGAAGTGGTCGATATCCATCAGCAGGACAAAGTGTTCGCCATTTTCTACCGTGGGCAGATTCTCCAGACGGCTTTGCAGACCGCGACGATTATAGAGCCCGGTAAGCGGGTCCATCATGCTGAGGTCGGTAAGGGTTTCTCGTTCTTCCAGAAGGCGAGAGAGCAGCTCCTGAGCGAAACGGTCGTTGCGTCTTTGCAAAATGTTATGAATAGCAATTGCCACCACAGGAAGTGCGAAAGAATAGGTCATTCGCAGCCATATATCGTGATCGCTTAACCACAGGCAGACAATAAAGGTGGGCAATGAATGCAGCGTAAACGCTTTGATATTACTGGCGAACGCCAGCGTGCCGATAAAAAGTACCGTTAAAAGAGCAATTAGCAAATATGTCGCATGGTCCTGAGTAATTAAGGCGAATTTGGAGACAATTTGCCAGGCCCATAAAATACCGAAGATCGCTGAAACGACAGGAATATTTATCTTCCGCGCGCGCTTTCTCCAGTGCCAGACGAACAGGCCAGTACTGATGGCGAAAATAGCAATCAGAGGGGCAGAAAACAGGCGTACAGAATTGAGCGGATTTGTTACCGAGAACACTGCCGAGGTTGCGTTCAGAAATAAAAATAAACGTAACGATAATTGATATTTTCTGTGAACCAAAGACCGCCAGGATTGTGATGTCATAGTCGCGTGTTTTTATTAAAATTTAATTAAAACAGATAAATAGGTGTTATTTCGCAATAAAATATGCAAAAAACTCAAAGAGTAATTATCAGAAAATCTTTAGACGTTGTTAACAGGTGCGCAATTTATCACCTTAGACAATTCCTGTCATTACGGGAAAGGTAAAGGTCGATGGATTTTGATTCATTCAGCTGGCAAATGATAATTTTTGTTATATGATATTGGTTATCATTATCGTTGAAAGAGGGAAAAAGCATGTTGAACAGAGCGCTGGGCAGTGGTTGGGGGGTACTGCTACCGGGAGCCATTCTTGGCGGTTTGACGTTTGCCGATCTCTCTCTCGATACCTGGAAAGTCATCATCGCGTCAGGACTGTTAGCCACGTCAGGCATGATCTGGCATAAGCAACTACGTCACTTTGTTTTACTGCCATCCTGTGTCGCGCTGGTCAGTGGAATTCTGGTGATACTGATGAGTTTGAAATAACAGGGAAAAAGAAGAAATTCAGAGGGGTTGTAAGATAATTGGTGCGAGGGGGGGGACTCGAACCCCCACATCCTAAGGACACTAACACCTGAAGCTAGCGCGTCTACCAATTCCGCCACCTTCGCACAGTCATCTTACTCTTTATTGCTATGTTGATATCGCCTCGTTGGTGCGAGGGGGGGGACTCGAACCCCCACATCCGTAAGGACACTAACACCTGAAGCTAGCGCGTCTACCAATTCCGCCACCTTCGCCCAGTGCGAGCAATATCATCGTGATTTATGGTGCGAGGGGGGGGACTCGAACCCCCACATCCGTAAGGACACTAACACCTGAAGCTAGCGCGTCTACCAATTCCGCCACCTTCGCATACCATCGATACTGTAAAAGTATCGTAACCACGGAGGCGCATTCTAGATGTTTTCAGCTTTACGTCAACAGAAAAGTGCGCGTGATGCCTTGATTGATGCAAAAATGGCCGATGGACGCGCCGTGTATAGCCGGATGGCGCTTTCGCTTATCCGGCCTACAGGGGAGGTGGTTACTTTTTGGCCTGACGCGTCATCACGGTGCGGTAGACCTTAAAGCGGCCGGTCTGGGCGATAACTTCGTGGAAGCCAAAAGTTTCATCCAGCACTTTCGGGTATGCCAGGAAGGCGTTCGCGACGATACGCAGCTCACCGCCGCTGTTGAGGTGACGAACTGCGCCACGGATCAGCGCTTGTGCCGCTTCCAGGCTGGTCTCCATACCGTCGTGGAACGGCGGGTTAGAGATGATCATGTCGAAGCGACCGGTGATGTCGGAGAAGACGTTGCTGGCAATGACTTCGCCTTCAATGCCGTTTGCGGCAAGCGTTGCGCGGCTGGCTTCAACCGCCGGGGCGCTCACGTCACACAGGGTTAAGCGCACCTTTGGCGAATGGCTGGCGAGCACGGTAGAGAGCACGCCCGCGCCGCAGCCCACGTCCAGCACTTTGCCTTTGGTGTGCGGCGTCAGGGTGGAAAGCAGCAGCTTGCTGCCCGTATCCAGCGCATCGCGGCTGAACACGCCCGGCAGGGTTTTGATGGTCAGGCCGTCAAGCTGGTACTCGTCCCAGTATGCCTGCGCATCAAACGTTGTCTGTTTTTCCAGACGGCCATGGTACAGACCACAGCGGCGAGCGCTGTCGACTTTGTTCAGCGGCGCATAGCCTTCCAGCAGCTGTTCTGCGCTACGCACGCCGCTGCGGTTTTCACCGACCACGAAAATATCGCAGCCGACCGGCAGCAGGGAGAGCAGGTTCATCAGCTGGAACTGGGCTTCCGGTTTATTCTTCGGCCAGTAGTAGATCAGCGTATCGCAGTCGGCGATATCGCTCTGCTCTGCCACCAGGCTAAAGCGCGCGCGCTCGCCCATCTGGCGGCTCAGCACCTGCCAGTGGTGGTAGTATTGGGTGTGGGCACGGCTTTCAGCACAGTCGAAACGCGCGGGCAGGTCATCCTGCATATCTCCGGCAAACAGAATACGGCTTTCTTCGAAATCATCACTGTGACGCAGCAAGACTTCACTTGCCGGGGTAAATGCAGACATGAATTGTTCCTCATTAAACTCAGGCGGGGATTATAGTAGGTAGATGGCGCACTTTCGACACATTTGCTATATTTGCGCGCCTGAGAGACAGGAGTTTTCCCTATGACATCCCGACGAGACTGGCAGTTGCAGCAGCTGGGCATTACCCAGTGGGCTTTGCGTCGCCCGACGGCGTTGCAGGGCGAAATCGCCATCTCCATACCGGCGCACGTTCGCCTGGTGATGGTGGCGGAAGAACTGCCTGCCCTGAATGACCCCCTGATCGATGATGTCCTTCGCAGCCTGAAGCTGACGGCCGACCAGGTTTTACCGCTGACGCCAGAGCGTGTCGCGATGCTGCCTCCTGATAGCCGCTGTAACAGCTGGCGTATCGGAGAGGCAAATGAGATCTCTCTTCAGGGGAGCCAGATCTGCTCGCCAGCGCTGGACGAACTGAAAGCCAACCCAAAAGCGCGCAGCGCGCTATGGCAACAAATCTGCGAATATGAACACGATTTCTTCCCTCACGACGCCTGACCTGTCCACCGCGTTCGCGATTGAAACACGCGCCCACGCGTTTCCGTGGAGCGAAAAAACCTTCGCCAGCAATCAGGGCGAACGGTATCTGAACTACCGCCTGGACGTTGACGGCACCATGGCCGCTTTCGCGATCACGCAGGTTGTTCTTGATGAAGCGACGCTGTTTAATATCGCGGTTGATCCCGCGTTTCAGCGCCGCGGGCTGGGAAGAGAACTGCTTGAGCATCTCATCCGTGAGCTCGAAACCCGTGACGTTTTCACCCTGTGGCTGGAGGTGCGCGCGTCGAATGTCGCCGCCATCGCGCTCTATGAAAGCTTAGGCTTTAACGAGGCGACAATCCGCCGTAACTACTACCCCACCGCAGAGGGACGTGAAGACGCCATCATAATGGCTCTGCCGATTGGATAATAAAAAATAAGGTTGTAACGATGAAATGGGACTGGATTTTCTTTGATGCCGACGAAACGCTGTTTACGTTCGACTCGTTCGGCGGCCTGCAGCGGATGTTTCTCGACTATAGCGTAACCTTCACCGCTGAAGATTTTCAGGACTATCAGGCGGTCAACAAACCGCTGTGGGTGGATTACCAGAACGGTGCCATCACCGCGTTACAGCTTCAGCACCAGCGCTTTGACGTCTGGGCGGAACGCTTAAAGGTCAGTCCGGGAACGCTGAACGAGGCTTTTCTCAACGCCATGGCCGATATTTGTGCGCCCCTGCCGGGCGCGGTTTCCCTGCTGAATGCGTTGAAAGGTAAGGTGAAACTGGGGATCATCACCAACGGTTTTACCGCCCTGCAGCAGATCCGCCTTGAGCGCACCGGCCTGCGCGATCATTTTGACGCGCTGGTGATCTCGGAAGAGGTTGGCGTGCCGAAGCCGGATCCGCGAATTTTCGACTACGCGCTGGCGCAGGCTGGCAATCCCGACCGCGATCGTGTCCTGATGGTGGGGGATACCGCAGAGTCAGATATTCTGGGCGGCATGAAGGCTGGTCTGTCGACCGTCTGGCTCAATGCGCATGGCCGCGTGAAGCCTGAAGGCATCGAGCCGACCTGGACCGTGACGTCGTTGAACGAACTGGAGCGACTCCTGTGTAAACAATGATTGCCTGCCCCCCGTTGATGGGTAAAATAGCCGCAATTTTGTATTCCATGATGCGTGGCGTGCTGCCGCGCTTATAAAAGAAGATTTAATTATGACGTTGTCTCCTTATCTGCAAGAGGTGGCCAAGCGCCGCACTTTTGCCATTATCTCGCACCCGGATGCCGGTAAAACGACCATCACTGAGAAGGTGTTGCTGTTCGGACAGGCGATCCAGACTGCGGGTACCGTTAAAGGCCGTGGCTCCAGCCAGCATGCAAAATCCGACTGGATGGAGATGGAAAAACAGCGTGGTATTTCGATTACCACCTCCGTGATGCAGTTCCCGTATCATGACTGCCTGGTGAACCTGCTGGACACCCCGGGCCACGAAGACTTCTCCGAAGATACCTACCGTACCCTGACGGCGGTGGACTGCTGTCTGATGGTGATCGACGCCGCGAAAGGTGTAGAAGATCGTACCCGTAAGCTGATGGAAGTCACCCGTCTGCGCGATACGCCGATCCTCACCTTTATGAACAAACTCGACCGTGACATCCGCGATCCGATGGAGCTGATGGATGAAGTGGAAAACGAGCTGAAGATCGCCTGTGCGCCTATCACCTGGCCGATTGGCTGCGGTAAGCTGTTCAAGGGCGTTTATCACCTCTATAAAGACGAAACCTACCTGTATCAGACCGGTAAAGGCCACACCATTCAGGAAGTGCGCATCGTGAAAGGTCTGGACAACCCGGATCTGGACGCGGCGGTAGGCGAAGAGCTGGCCGCGCAGCTGCGCGACGAGCTGGAGCTGGTCAAGGGCGCGTCTCACGAATTCGACAAAGAGCTGTTCCTGAGCGGCGAAATTACCCCGGTCTTCTTCGGTACCGCACTGGGTAACTTCGGGGTTGACCACATGCTCGACGGGCTGGTGGAGTGGGCGCCGCAGCCGATGCCGCGCAAAACCGACACCCGTGAAGTGGAAGCGAAAGAAGAGAAGTTCACCGGCTTCGTGTTTAAGATTCAGGCCAACATGGATCCGAAACACCGTGACCGCGTGGCCTTTATGCGCGTGGTGTCCGGTAAGTATGAAAAGGGCATGAAGCTGCGTCAGGTGCGTATCGGGAAAGACGTTGTCATCTCCGACGCGCTGACCTTTATGGCGGGTGACCGTTCGCACGTTGAAGAAGCCTATCCGGGCGACATCATCGGTCTGCACAACCACGGCACCATCCAGATCGGCGATACTTTCACGCAGGGTGAAATGATGAAGTTCACCGGTATTCCGAACTTCGCGCCGGAACTGTTCCGTCGCATTCGTCTGCGCGATCCGCTTAAGCAGAAACAGCTGCTGAAAGGCCTGGTTCAGCTCTCCGAAGAGGGTGCCGTGCAGGTCTTCCGCCCGATTGCGAACAACGATCTGATCGTTGGTGCGGTCGGCGTGCTGCAGTTTGACGTGGTCGTTGCGCGCCTGAAGAGCGAATACAACGTAGAAGCGATTTACGAATCGGTGAACGTCGCGACCGCGCGCTGGGTTGAGTGTTCTGACGTGAAGAAATTCGAAGAATTTAAGCGTAAGAATGAAGTTCAGCTGGCGCTGGATGGCGGCGATAACCTGACCTATATCGCGCCAACGATGGTCAACCTGAACCTGACGCAGGAACGTTATCCGGACGTTCAGTTCCGTAAAACCCGCGAGCACTAATCCCCTCTCAGAGCACGGCAGCAGCCGTGCTCTTCTTTTATTCCTGTCTTATTAATCCCTTGCGGAATGTTCTTAATTCAACGCAATTTCACGCTATTCGCCCATTTTTTACCCAATTCTGAAAGCGGCTCTGTGAGAGTGATCTATATTTAACTCAGTGTTTAACACCGGGCGTGGATAAATTAACTGTTCAATGCATGGCTTTAGGTTATCCATTTTGCCCGCGTGTTTATTCGCAATATATATCACTACTAAGGAAGTACGTAGCCCGAATAACGGGTCAACACAGGAATAGATCGATGAATATGACAAGACTGAAGATTTCTAAAACTCTGCTGGCTGTAACTCTGGGTAGCGTTCTGGTGAGCGGCTCCGCCCTGGCGGAAAGCAGCACCATGGATAAAGCACAATCCACGGCTGACAGCGCAGGGCAAAAAATCGATAGCTCTATGAATAAAGTCGGCAATTTCATGGATGACAGCTCTATCACAGCAAAAGTGAAAGCCGCACTGGTGGATGATGAAGCCATCAAGAGCACCGATATTTCCGTTAAGACCGACAAGAAAGTGGTCACGCTGAGCGGCTTTGTTGAAAGCCAGGCTCAGGCTGAACAGGCGGTGAAAGTGGCGAAAGGCGTCGAAGGCGTCGCCTCCGTCAGCGATAAGCTGCACGTCCGTGACGGCAAAAACGCGTCGGTGAAAGGTTATGCCGGTGATGCAGCCACCACCAGCGAAATCAAAGCTAAACTTTTAGCAGATGACATCGTGCCGTCCCGTAAGGTGAAAGTGGAAACCACCGATGGCGTGGTTCAGCTTTCCGGTACGGTAGATTCGCAGGCGCAAAGTGAACGTGCCGAGTCCATCGCGAAGGCGATTGATGGTGTGAAAAGCGTTAAAAACGATCTGAAAACGAAGTAAATCTCGACCATTCGCCCGTCTGGCTAAACCCTGCGGGCGAAATAAGAACGACTCTGGAAAAACGCCGGTGAGTGACCTGAGCGCTCACGTTTAGCGGCCGACATTAACTATGGTAAAGGAGAAGCTTATGTTTCGTTGGGGCATTATATTTCTGGTTATCGCGTTAATTGCCGCCGCATTGGGCTTTGGTGGACTGGCAGGTACAGCGGCATGGGCAGCTAAAATTGTCTTCGTTGTGGGTATTATTCTGTTCCTGGTCAGCCTGTTTACAGGGCGTCGACGTCCATAGCAAACGCAATATTCCTTCAACAAAATAAAGCCAGTCACTGTGACTGGCTTTTTCTTATTTGCGTAACAGGTCGGGTGCGTTACTGTGGTGTTATAAAATAATCAAAACAGGAAAGCAGAGGTGGGGCAACGAATTCCCGTTACGCTCGGCAATATTGCGCCGCTGACGTTAAAACCGTTTCGCGCGGGTCAACTCGCGCTGGTCTGCGAGGGTGGCGGACAGCGCGGCATTTTCACCGCTGGCGTGCTGGACGAATTTATGCGCGCGCAGTTCAACCCCTTTGACCTTTACTTCGGCACCTCTGCCGGGGCGCAGAACCTCTCTGCCTATGTCTGTAACCAGCCCGGCTACGCGCGAAAGGTCATCATGCGCTACACCACGGCGAAAGAATTTTTTAACCCGGTGCGGTTTGTGCGCGGCGGCAACCTGATCGATCTCGACTGGCTGCTGGAGTCAACCTCCAGCCAGATGCCGCTGGCCATGGATACTGCCGCCCGTCTGTTTGATAGCGGTAAAGAATTCTGGATGTGTGCCAGCCGGGGCGATGACTATTCCCCGGGCTATTTTTCGCCTCAGAAAGAGAACTGGCTGGATATCATCCGCGCCTCCAGCGCGATCCCCGGCTTTTATCGTACCGGCGCCCTGCTGGACGGTATTAGCTATCTGGACGGGGGGATCAGTGACGCGGTGCCGGTGCAGGAAGCCGCCCGTCGCGGGGCGAAAACCATTGTGGTGATCCGTACCGTACCGTCGCAAATGTATTACACCCCGCAGTGGTTTAAGCGGATGGAGCGCTGGCTGGGCGACAGCAGCCTGCAGCCGCTGGTGAACATCGCGAAGCAGCATGAAACCACCTACGGCGCGATGCAGCGCTTCATTGAGAAACCGCCGGGCAAGCTGCGTATTTTTGAAATTTATCCGCCTAAGCCGCTGCTGAGCATGGCGCTGGGCAGCCGCGTTCCTGCGCTGCGCATGGATTACAAAACGGGGCGGCTGTGTGGGCGCTACTTCCTGGCGACGGTGGGGAAAATGCTGGCGGAGCAGCCGCCGCTTCATCGCCATAAACGCATTATTACGCCGCCTGCGATTGTCGCCAACGACGCCCTGACGGTGCCCCTGGTTGACATTCCGCAGGCGAATGACGCTTTACTGGATAACGAGGATCTGGCGTGATGCACCGCTTTGTCGACACCCATTGCCACTTTGATTTCCCGCCGTTTACGGGAGATGAAGAGCAAAGCATTGCGAAAGCGGCCGAGGCAGGCGTTCAGGCCATTATTGTGCCTTCAGTGGAAGCGGCTTACTTTTCCCGGGTGCTGGATCTTGCTGCACAGCACCCCGCGCTCTATGCGGCGCTTGGCCTGCATCCGATCGTGATTGAGCGGCATCGGGATGAGGACATTGAGCGACTTGATGAGATAGTGCAGACCGCAGGCGACAAGCTTGTCGCCATCGGTGAGATCGGCCTCGATCTTTATCGCGAGCATCCGCATTTTGAGCGCCAGCAGACGATCCTCGACGCGCAGCTCAGGCTGGCGAAGCGTCACGATCTGCCGGTGATCCTTCATTCAAGACGCACGCACGATAAGCTGGCAATGCACCTGAAGCGTATCGATTTGCCGCGTAAGGGCGTCGTGCATGGTTTCTCAGGCAGCCTGCAGCAGGCGCAGCGTTTTATCGAGCTGGGCTACAAAATCGGCGTTGGGGGCACCATCACCTATCCGCGCGCCAGCAAAACCCGGGACGTGATGGCACAGCTGCCGCTGTCGGCGCTTCTGCTGGAAACCGACGCGCCGGACATGCCGCTGAACGGTTTTCAGGGACAGCCGAATCGTCCGGAACAGGCGGCGCGCGTATTTGCCACCCTGTGCGAACTGCGAAAAGAGACTGAAGAGGCCATAGCCGGTGCGCTGCTGGAAAATACGCGTTCGGTATTTGGCATCACGCTATAGATAAAGCGCCGGACGGATCACCGTTATCTTCTGTTTTTCCAGCGCCCGCGCCAGCGGTTCAACGTCTTCCGGCGTGGCGCTGCGCCATGACGCCGCCTCGCCGTACACGCCATGCGCATGAAACGCGTTGAGGCGCACCGGCACGTTTCCAAGCCCGTGGATAAACGCCGTCAGCGGCTTCAGATGTTCCAGATAATCACACTGTTCCGGAATCACCAGCAGGCGGAGCTCCGTTAAACGATTACGATCTGCCAGCCAGCGGATACTCTGCTTGATCTGCGGGTTTTCGCGCCCGGTCAGGAAGCGGTGGTGTTCGTTCCCCCATGCTTTCAGGTCCAGCATCGCGCCATCCAGTACCGGCAGCAGCTTTTGCCAGCCGGTTTCGCTTAACAAACCGTTGCTGTCGACCAGGCAGGTCAGATGATTCAGGTCGGGATCGGCTTTGATCGCGGTGAACAGCGTCACTAAAAACGGTAATTGCGTTGTGGCCTCACCGCCGCTCACGGTGATCCCCTCGATAAACGGTGCGGATTTGCGGATCTGTGAAAGGATCTCCTCCACGCTCAGGCGGTGCGCCATAGGCGTTGCCTGCTGCTGGCACAGGTGCAGGCAGGTGTCGCACTGCTGGCAGTCACTCTCCTGCCACCAGACGCGTCCCGCCTGTATGGTCAGTGCGTCGTGCGGGCAGTGGGGCACGCAGTACCCGCAGTCGTTGCAGCGGCCGATCGTCCACGGGTTGTGGCAGGTTTTACAGCGCAGGTTGCAGCCCTGCAGGAACAGGGCCAGGCGGCTGCCCGGCCCGTCCACGCAGGAAAAAGGGATGACCTGACTAACTAAAGCGCATCTGCTGTTCATGGCTTATCACGCGCGGCTGACGTTCCAGAATACGGGTATTGCGCGCGGCTTCTTCACCCAGCCAGGTGGTATTGGTGCGCGATCCGGCTTCCCGGTACTTCTCCAGATCCGACAACCGCACCATATAACCGGTAACGCGCACCAGATCGTTACCCGCGACGTTGGCGGTAAACTCGCGCATCCCCGCCCTGAACGCGCCGAGACAGAGCTGGACCACCGCCTGCGGGTTACGTTTTACCGTCTCATCCAGCGTCAAAATATCGCTGATCCCGGAAGCGTAGTGCTTGTGGTGCGGCGCCACCGCCAGCAGGTGGCTGATGGGATCCGGCTCGTCGCCGTAGGGCAGGCGCGCGCCCGGCGTGGTGCCCGAGTCAGAGCTGATCCCCGACTGCGCATGCAGCATCGCGCGCTGCTTCCAGCCGTGTTTCACCGGCGTGTTTTCGACAAACGCCGCAAGCTGTTCGCTGATGCGATAGCCCAGCGCGTTGGCCTGCTCGCCTTTGCCGTAACGCCCAGTCATCCCGGCTTTCTCACAGAGCACGTTTACCGCTTCTGCCAGGCCGTACATGCCAAACATCGGCACAAACCGATCGGCATCAATCAGCCCCTCTTTCACCAGGAAGCTATTCTCAAAGAAGCCGGATTGTTGATACAGGAAATCGCAGCGGGCATCGATGATGGCCATTTGCTGCTGGCAGTAATGCGGGAGGGCGCGGCTGAAGAAGTCTTCCATTGACGTACTGTGTTCGGCGATGGCCTTGAGGTTGAGGCGCACCAGGGTGCTGCCACCGCCTGCCAGAGGCAGGGAGTTGTAACAGCTCACTACGCCGTAACGGCCTTTTGTGAAAATTTTATCATTCACCGGGCCATTAGAAATATGCGGTTTACTGCATTCACATATGTTTTTCGCCACCTCAAGCAGCAAATCATCCGGGGTGATCGCTGGATCATAAATAAAGGTCAGATTCGGTGCGACCTGCTTCAGCTCTGCATCGGCACGCAGAATGGCGCGCGTGACGGGGGTATCTTCCGGCCCGATATTGGCATGCATAAAGGCATCGGGCAGCGTACGGTCGAGATAGCGCCAGAAACGTTTTATTCGGCTATTGATTTCTTCTTGTGTTAGAATTCTAACATACGGTTGCAGCAGCGCATCAAGCTGGCCGAGATAGACCGGCATCGATGTGACGGACGGAACATGGTGGTAGAGGATGGTTAACAGTGAGAGGGCGTCGTCGAGATCTTTTGCCCCTTCCAGCTCCAGCCATTCTGAACCATTAGCCAGAAATTTTGCGTAATCCGGCAGAACGTAACGGGGTTTGTAAGGCGCATGGCCTTCGAACATGTCGCAGATAAAACCCTCGTCCAGCGCGGCGCGTGCTGCCTGCGGCAGGGCGGGATAGGGCAGATCGTTTTCCGCTTCCAGCGCCAGGAAATGACGTTTTTGCTCAGGCGTTAACACTGGGCTTGTCACAATGTGCTGGCAACGTTGTTGCAGGGCGTCGAGGCTGGAGTGGGGCATGTGCGCTTCCTTGAGTATTCTGCGGATGATGAACAGATTGTAGAAAGCCAGCCTGTTGGGGCTTTTGATCCGACAGGGGGTATCGCTGCTTTAGTCGGCAATGTGCACGCAGAAGTTTGAAGAAGATCGCATTACAGTAATGCAAATTTGCACGCAGTTTTCATTAACTGTGATGAATGTCGAAGTGTGGATGCGGGTGGATGTTAGAATACTCACAGACCCGCAAGGTAAAATTTATACGGCACTGCCGTTGGAGAATGTTATGACCGATTTAACTGCAAGCAGCCTGCGCGCGTTGAAACTGATGGACCTGACTACCCTGAACGATGACGACACCAATGAGAAAGTCATCGCCCTGTGCCATCAGGCGAAAACGCCGGTGGGCAACACCGCAGCCGTCTGTATCTACCCGCGCTTTATCCCGATTGCCCGTAAGACGCTGAAAGAGCAGGGCACCCCGGACGTGCGCATTGCAACCGTCACTAACTTCCCGCATGGCAACGATGATATCGAGATTGCGCTGGCAGAAACCCGCGCGGCGATTGCCTACGGCGCAGACGAAGTGGACGTGGTGTTCCCGTACCGCGCGCTGATCGCCGGCAACGAGCAGGTCGGTTTTGACCTGGTGAAGGCCTGTAAAGACGCGTGTGCGGCGGCAAACGTGCTGCTGAAAGTGATCATCGAAACCGGCGAGCTGAAAGAAGAGGCGCTGATTCGTAAAGCCTCTGAAATCTCCATCAAAGCCGGTGCGGATTTCATTAAAACCTCTACCGGTAAAGTACCGGTAAATGCGACCCCGGAAAGCGCGCGCATCATGATGGAAGTGATCCGCGACATGGGCGTGTCCAAAACCGTGGGCTTCAAACCTGCGGGCGGCGTGCGTACCGCGGAAGACGCGCAGCAGTTCCTGGCGATTGCCGACGAGCTGTTCGGCGCCGACTGGGCCGATTCCCGTCACTACCGCTTCGGTGCGTCCAGCCTGCTGGCCAGCCTGCTGAAGGCGCTGGGTCACGGCGACGGTAAGAGCGCAAGCAGCTACTAAGTTTGAATTGCCGGGTGGCGCTACGCTTACCCGGCCTACCCGGATCGTGGTCGGGTAAACCGTACCCGCCACCATTCACCCGATTCCTCATGGGGGTTACCGTGTTTCTCGCACAAGAAATTATTCGTAAAAAACGTGATGGTCATGCATTAAGCGACGAAGAGATCCGCTTCTTCATCAACGGCATTCGTGATAACACCGTCTCAGAAGGGCAGATTGCGGCTCTGGCGATGACCATTTTCTTCCACGATATGTCGATGCCTGAGCGCGTG
This sequence comes from Enterobacter sp. EC_50, assembly GCF_019584525.1. Lineage (NCBI taxonomy): Bacteria > Pseudomonadati > Pseudomonadota > Gammaproteobacteria > Enterobacterales > Enterobacteriaceae > Enterobacter > Enterobacter sp. EC_50. Next base: position 67,789 of record NZ_VDAF01000018.1, read on the forward strand.
TCGCTGACCATGGCGATGCGAGATTCAGGAACCGTTCTGGACTGGAAAAGCCTCAACCTTAACGGCCCGATTGTGGATAAACACTCCACCGGCGGCGTGGGCGACGTGACCTCCCTGATGCTTGGCCCCATGGTGGCAGCCTGTGGCGGTTACGTTCCGATGATCTCCGGGCGCGGCCTGGGCCACACCGGCGGTACGCTCGACAAACTGGAAGCCATTCCGGGCTTCGATATCTTCCCGGATGACAACCGCTTCCGCGACATTATTAAAGACGTTGGCGTGGCGATTATCGGCCAGACCAGCTCTCTTGCTCCGGCTGACAAGCGTTTCTACGCGACGCGTGACATTACCGCGACCGTAGACTCCATCCCGCTGATCACCGCCTCTATCCTGGCGAAGAAGCTGGCAGAAGGGCTGGACGCGCTGGTGATGGACGTGAAGGTAGGCAGCGGCGCGTTTATGCCAACCTATGAACTCTCTGAGGCGCTGGCCGAAGCGATCGTTGGCGTCTCCAACGGCGCGGGCGTGCGCACTACCGCACTGCTCACCGACATGAACCAGGTGCTGGCTTCCAGCGCCGGTAACGCCGTCGAAGTGCGTGAAGCCGTCCAGTTCCTGACGGGGGAATACCGCAACCCGCGTCTGTTCGACGTCACCATGGCGCTGTGCGTGGAGATGTTAATCTCCGGCAAACTGGCCAAAGACGACGCCGACGCCCGCGCGAAGCTACAGGCGGTGCTGGACAACGGCAAAGCGGCGGAGATCTTTGGCCGCATGGTTGCGGCGCAGAAAGGCCCAACCGACTTCGTCGAAAACTATGCGAAGTACCTGCCGACCGCGACGCTCAGCAAAGCGGTGTATGCCGACAGCGAAGGGTTTGTCTCGGCAATGGATACCCGCGCGCTGGGTATGGCGGTCGTGTCTATGGGCGGCGGCCGTCGTCAGGCGTCAGATACCATTGATTACAGCGTCGGCTTCACCGATATGGCCCGTCTGGGCGACAGCGTTGACGGCCAACGTCCGCTGGCGGTGATCCACGCCAAAGATGAAGCCAGCTGGCAGGAAGCGGCGAAAGCGGTGAAGGCGGCCATTACGCTTGACAATAAAGCGCCGGAAACCACACCGACTGTCTATCGCCGTATCACCGAATAGCGGTATACTGATCTGATCGATAATTTTTGAAGCACTACGTACGGAGAACAATTATGAAACGTGCATTTATTATGGTGCTGGACTCATTCGGCATCGGCGCAACCGAAGATGCGGAACGTTTTGGTGACGTGGGTTCCGATACCATGGGTCACATCGCGGAAGCCTGTGCGAAAGGCGAAGCGGATAACGGTCGTAAAGGCCCTCTGACTCTACCTAACCTGACCCGCCTCGGGCTGGTGAAAGCACATGAAGGTTCTACCGGTAAAATCGCAGCCGGTATGGACGGCAATGCGGAAGTCGTGGGCGCCTATGCCTGGGCGCACGAGCTCTCCTCCGGTAAAGACACCCCGTCTGGCCACTGGGAAATCGCCGGTGTGCCGGTGCTGTTCGACTGGGGTTACTTCTCCGATCACGAGAACAGCTTCCCGCAGGAGCTGCTCGATAAGCTGGTGAAGCGTGCCAACCTGCCGGGTTACCTCGGCAACTGCCACTCCTCCGGTACCGTGATTCTTGACCAGCTCGGCGAAGAGCATATGAAAACCGGCAAGCCGATTTTCTACACTTCTGCTGACTCCGTGTTCCAGATTGCCTGCCACGAAGAGACCTTTGGCCTGGATAAACTCTACGAGCTGTGCGAAATCGCCCGTGAAGAGCTGACCGAAGGCGGCTACAACATTGGCCGCGTGATCGCGCGTCCGTTTATCGGTGACAAAGCGGGTAACTTCCAGCGTACCGGTAACCGTCACGATCTGGCCGTTGAGCCGCCGGCGCCAACCGTGCTGCAGAAGCTGGTCGATGAGAAAGACGGCCACGTGGTTTCTGTAGGTAAAATCGCGGATATCTACGCTAACTGCGGCATCACCAAAAAGGTCAAAGCGACCGGACTCGATGCGCTGTTCGATGCCACCATCAAAGAGATGAAAGAAGCGGGCGACAAGACCATTGTCTTCACCAACTTCGTCGACTTCGACTCATCCTGGGGTCACCGTCGCGACGTAGCGGGTTATGCTGCGGGTCTTGAGCTGTTCGACCGCCGCCTGCCGGAGCTGATGGAGCTGGTGGGTGAAGATGACATTCTGATCCTGACCGCGGACCACGGCTGCGATCCAACCTGGACCGGTACCGATCACACCCGTGAGCACATTCCGGTGCTGGTGTACGGCCCGAAAGTGAAGCCGGGTTCGCTGGGTCACCGTGAAACCTTCGCGGACATTGGCCAGACCCTGGCGAAATACTTTGGTACGTCTGACATGGAATATGGCAAGGCCATGTTCTGATGTCATTGCCCGGTGGCGCTTCGCTTACCGGGCCTACGGTTTTGTAGGCCGGGTAAGGTGTAGCCGCCACCCGGCAAAAACAACAAGTTAAAAGGAACTGAAGATGGCAACTCCTCACATTAATGCAGAAATGGGTGATTTCGCTGACGTCGTATTGATGCCGGGCGACCCGCTGCGCGCGAAGCACATTGCAGAAACCTTCCTGGAAGACGTGCGTGAAGTGAACAACGTTCGCGGCATGCTGGGCTTCACGGGTACTTATAAAGGCCGCAAAATCTCCGTTATGGGCCACGGCATGGGTATCCCATCCTGCTCCATCTACACCAAAGAGCTGATCACCGATTTCGGTGTGAAGAAAATCATCCGCGTGGGCTCCTGCGGTGCGGTGCGTATGGACGTTAAGCTGCGTGACGTGGTGATCGGCATGGGCGCGTGTACCGACTCTAAAGTCAACCGCATCCGCTTTAAGGATCATGACTTTGCGGCCATCGCTGACTTTGACATGGTGCGTAACGCGGTTGACGCGGCAAAAGCGCTGGGCGTTGACGCGCGCGTGGGCAACCTGTTCTCTGCCGATCTGTTCTACTCGCCAGAAGGCGACATGTTCGACGTGATGGAAAAATACGGCATCCTGGGCGTGGAAATGGAAGCGGCCGGTATCTACGGCGTAGCGGCTGAATTCGGTGCGAAAGCGCTGACCATCTGCACCGTATCTGACCATATCCGTACCCACGAGCAGACTACCGCTGCCGAGCGTCAGACCACCTTCAACGACATGATCAAAATCGCGCTGGAATCCGTTCTGCTGGGCGATAAAGAGTAAGAGCTGTTATGCCGGGTGGCGGCCTCGCCTGACCCGGCCTACGGTTTTGTAAGCCCGCTAAGCGCAGCGCAAGCGGGCTTTTTTACTAGCGCACGGCCTGTGCAACCCATGCTGACAAATCCCTTAACTCTTTTTCCTGCTCCGGAAAATCGCCGATCAGCGCATCACACTCCTGCTGCAACATATCCGCCCGATACAAACAGCCCTGCAGACGAGCGGCTAACGCCTCTAACGGTGCCGGATTGAGACTATCCGTAAAGACCTGCGTGCGGGTGATATGGCCTTTCTCCACGTCGAAGTGCAGCTCCACGCCGCCCCAGGTAAACCGTTCGTCCAGCAGATGGGAAAAGGCAGGGGCCTGACCGAAGTTCCACTCCCAGCTGCTCTGGCGCGCAAAGGTTTCCGCGAAGTTGGGCAGGTCCGGTGTTTTGTCAGGGGAGATCGCTTCAGCTTCTACCCGCTCGCCGTAATGTTCGAAGAAGGCTTCACGAATCGCATCGCAAATCTGCTCGTGAGTAATCCCGGGCAGCAGTTCCACCAGATTCGCCACGCGCCCGCGCACGGAGGTGATGCCCTTAGCCTGTAGCTTTTTCTTATCTGGATTAAGGTAGTTAGCCAGACGGCTGAGATCGGCGTTCAGCAGCAGGGTGCCGTGGTGGAATCCGCGATCCATCGTTTCGCGATAGGCAGAGCCGGATACCTTGCGGTCGCCATCGGGCGTTTTGACCACCAGATCGTTACGTCCGGAGGCTTCCGCCGTCACGCCGAGCGAATTGAGCGCGTTGAGGACGATGGACGTTGAGATGGTTTTGTCGTATTCCGGTTTGCCCGCCATAAAGGTAAAGCAGGTATTGCCCAGATCGTGGAATACCGCGCCGCCGCCGCTGCTGCGGCGCGCCAGACGGACGTTGTCTTCTTCCATACGGCGGGTGTTGCACTCTTTCCACGGGTTTTGCGCACGACCAATAACCACCGTATCGGCATTGCGCCAGAGAAACAGTACGCGCTGGGTGGCAGGCATCTGGCGGAAGATGCACTCCTCCACCGCCAGGTTAAACCAGGGATCGTAAGAGTCAGAGATAAGCAGGCGTAACGTCGACATGGCAGAGTTCCTTTTCCGAATCATCCGCCTACTTTATCACTATTCTTTCTTCTCGCTCTCTTCGTCTTCGGGGACTGACCGGCTGGCGGTCAGCAGGAACGGGGATTGCTGCCAGCGCGTGCGCTTGCCCCGAAGCAGAGTACGCGCCAGCACAACGCCGATGGCGAGTGAAAGCAGCAGCATCAGGCGCAGAATATTGGTGGTATTATCGACCTGTTTGGCTTCAGTGGGCAGGGTGTGGGTATCGAGGGTGAGGCGCAGATAGCCCAGCGGGCCATTCTTCCCCTGAATAGGTTCAACAAGCTGTTGGTTGAAATAGCCGCCGGCTTTTTTGCCGTCCAGCGCCAGCCTGTCTCGCACGTCGACGTGCTCACCCGCGCGGGCAATCAGGTTGCCTTGCTCATCATAGACACCGGCATCAAGAATGCGGCTGTTCTCCGTGAGCAGGCGTAAAACCTGGCCTATCCGCTTCTCGTCAGGCGTTTCGTTACGCATGGACGGCGCGACGTTGAGCGTGACCTGGCGTGCCAGCGTGCGGGCCAGCTCTTCAAACTGCGGGTTGCGTTGCCGTTGATGGTTCTGGCTAAACCACGATGCCCCTTGCATCAGCACCACTAAGAGTGCGAGACAGGAAAGGACAATCACGGCGCGATGGAGCCGGAATTTCAGTTTTGCGCGAGCCATATTCCACCTGCTGAAAATTTACGGCTTAATGTTGCCAGAAGTGATGGTTACAGGGTAGCCTCATGCGTTATTTTCCCTCTGCAACCTTCCGGCGCGAACGAAATTACAGGAGCTTTAATGCCGAACATTACCTGGTGTGACCTGCCAACGGATGTCTCTTTATGGCCAGGATTGCCGCTCTCTTTAAGTGGCGATGAGGTGATGCCTCTGGATTACCACGCCGGTCGTAGCGGCTGGCTGCTGTATGGACGCGGTCTGGATAAGCAACGCCTGACCCAATATCAAACCAAACTGGGGGCCGCGATGGTCATCGTCGCCGCCTGGTGCGTGGAAGACTACCAGGTCATTCGCCTGGCGGGCTCTCTGACCCAGCGCGCCACGCGCCTGGCGCATGACGCCGGGCTGGATGTCGCACCGCTGGGTAAAATTCCGCACCTGAAAACGCCTGGCCTGCTGGTCATGGACATGGACTCTACCGCCATTCAGATCGAGTGTATCGACGAAATTGCGAAGCTGGCGGGCAGCGGCGAGCTGGTGGCTGAAGTCACCGAGCGTGCGATGCGCGGCGAGCTGGATTTCACCGCCAGCCTGCGACAGCGCGTGGCGACCCTGAAAGGGGCCGATGCCAACATTCTGCGCCAGGTGCGCGACGTGCTGCCGCTGATGCCCGGGCTGACGCAGCTGGTGCTGAAGCTGCAGTCCCTCGGCTGGAAGGTGGCGATCGCCTCCGGTGGCTTCACCTTCTTCGCGGATTATCTGCGGGAAAAACTGCATCTGACCACCGTGGTGGCCAACGAGCTGGAGATTATGGACGGCAAGCTGACCGGTCAGGTGATCGGCGATATTGTGGATGCCCAGTACAAAGCCAATACGCTGACGCGCCTCGCGGAAAAATATGAAATTCCGGTTGTCCAGACCGTCGCCATCGGTGACGGCGCGAACGACCTGCCGATGATCAAAGCGGCCGGCCTGGGCATTGCCTACCATGCCAAGCCAAAAGTGAATGAAAAGACGGAAGTGACTATCCGTCACGCTGACCTGATGGGGGTGTTCTGCATTCTCTCCGGCAGCCTTAATCAGAAATAACGGTCTGCTTTGTACTCCGGGTAAGCGTAAGCGCCACCCGGCTCGCAGGCCGCAGAGAAATAACGAGGTAAACCGTGGCGAAAGCTCCAAAACGCGCATTTGTCTGTAATGAATGTGGTGCGGATTATCCGCGCTGGCAGGGGCAATGCAGCGCCTGCCATGCCTGGAACACCATCACCGAAGTGCGTGGTGTGGCGGCTTCGCCGAGCGTGGCGCGCAATGAACGCCTGAGTGGCTATGCGGGCAATGCAGGCGTGTCGAAGGTACAAAAACTTTCAGACATCAGCCTGGAGGCGCTGCCGCGCTTCTCCACCGGCTTCAAGGAATTTGACCGCGTGCTCGGCGGCGGCGTGGTGCCGGGCAGCGCGATCCTGATCGGCGGTAACCCGGGTGCGGGTAAATCGACTCTGCTGCTGCAAACGCTTTGCAAGCTCGCCGAACAGATGAAAACCCTGTACGTCACGGGCGAAGAATCACTCCAGCAGGTTGCTATGCGCGCGCACCGCCTGGGCCTGCCGACCGGCAATCTGAATATGCTGTCGGAAACCAGCATCGAGCAGATCTGCATGATCGCCGAAGAAGAGCAGCCGAAGCTGATGGTGATCGACTCCATCCAGGTGATGCACATGGCGGACATCCAGTCCTCGCCGGGCAGCGTCGCGCAGGTGCGTGAAACCGCGGCCTACCTGACGCGCTTTGCCAAAACGCGCGGCGTGGCGATTGTGATGGTCGGCCACGTGACCAAAGACGGCTCGCTGGCGGGACCGAAGGTACTCGAACACTGTATCGACTGCTCGGTGATGCTCGACGGCGACGCGGACTCTCGCTTCCGTACCCTGCGCAGCCATAAAAACCGCTTTGGGGCGGTTAACGAACTGGGCGTGTTTGCCATGACCGAACAGGGGCTGCGCGAAGTCAGCAACCCGTCGGCCATCTTCCTGAGCCGGGGAGATGAGATCACCTCCGGCAGCTCGGTGATGGTGCTGTGGGAAGGGACGCGCCCGCTGCTCGTCGAAATTCAGGCACTGGTGGATCACTCGATGATGGGCAACCCGCGGCGCGTGGCGGTCGGTCTGGAACAGAACCGCCTGGCAATCCTGCTGGCGGTCCTGCACCGTCACGGCGGGCTGCAGATGGCGGATCAGGACGTCTTCGTGAACGTGGTCGGCGGCGTCAAAGTCACCGAGACCAGCGCTGACCTGGCGCTGCTGCTGGCGATGGTCTCCAGCCTGCGCGACAGACCGCTGCCGCAGGATCTGGTCGTCTTTGGCGAAGTGGGCCTCGCCGGGGAAATCCGTCCGGTGCCGAGCGGCCAGGAGCGTATCTCCGAGGCGGCAAAACACGGTTTCCGTCGGGCTATCGTTCCCGCTGCCAACGTGCCGAAAAAAATCCCGGAAGGGATGCAGGTCTTTGGCGTGAAGAAACTCGCAGATGCGTTAAATGTCTTTGACGACTTATAATTACGTATTCGATTTTGCAGGAGGCACCGTAATTTATGTCATCATTTGACTACATCAAGACCGCTATCCGCCAGAAAGGCTGCACGTTGCAGCAGGTGGCAGACGCCAGCGGCATGACCAAAGGCTACCTGAGCCAACTGCTGAACGCCAAAATCAAAAGCCCCAGCGCGCAGAAGCTGGAAGCGCTGCACCGCTTTCTGGGGCTGGAATTCCCGCGTATGCAAAAGAACATCGGCGTGGTGTTTGGCAAGTTTTACCCGCTGCATACCGGGCATATCTATCTGATCCAGCGCGCCTGTAGCCAGGTGGACGAGCTGCACATCATCATGGGGTACGACGAAACCCGCGATCGTCAGCTGTTTGAAGACAGCGCCATGTCGCAGCAGCCGACCGTGCCGGACCGTCTGCGCTGGCTGCTTCAGACCTTCAAGTACCAGAAAAACATTCGCATTCATGCCTTTAACGAAGAGGGTATGGAGCCGTACCCGCACGGCTGGGACGTGTGGAGCAACGGCATCAAAGCGTTTATGGAAGAGAAGGGCATTGCGCCGAACTGGATCTACACCTCTGAAGAGTCCGACGCGCCGCAGTTCCGCGAGCATCTGGGCATCGAGACGGTGCTGATCGACCCGAAACGCACCTTTATGAACATCAGCGGGGCGCAGATCCGCGAAAACCCGTTCCGCTACTGGGATTACATTCCGACCGAAGTGAAGCCGTTCTTCGTGCGCACCGTCGCGATCCTGGGCGGCGAGTCGAGCGGTAAATCGACGCTGGTCAACAAGCTGGCGAACATCTTCAACACCACCAGCGCGTGGGAGTATGGCCGCGACTATGTCTTTTCCCATCTGGGCGGCGATGAGATGGCGCTGCAGTATTCCGACTACGACAAAATCGCGCTCGGTCACGCTCAGTACATTGATTTCGCGGTGAAATACGCCAACAAGGTGGCGTTCATCGATACCGATTTTGTCACCACCCAGGCGTTCTGCAAAAAGTACGAGGGGCGCGAGCACCCGTTTGTGCAGGCGCTGATTGACGAATACCGCTTTGACCTGGTGATCCTGCTGGAAAACAACACCCCGTGGGTGGCCGACGGCATGCGCAGCCTCGGCAGCTCCGTCGACAGGCGGGAATTCCAGACCATGCTGGTGGAGATGCTCAACGAAAACAACGTTGAGTTCGTGCATGTGGAAGAGTCGGATTACGACTCCCGTTTCCTGCGCTGCGTCGAACTGGTGAAGGAGATGATGGGGGAGCAGGGTTAATAACTTTCCCCTCACGCTAACCCTCTCCCAAAGGGAGAGGGGACTTTAATCTCCCTTTGGGAGAGGGCCGGAGTGAGGGAATCAGTCCACTCAGAACTCAACCACCACTTTCCCACGCATATGCCCGTCCAGCACCTTGCGTTGCGCCTCGGTAATGCTTTCCACGCTCAGCCCGTGCAGCGTTTCACTCAGTGAGCTTTCCACCACGCCGTTATCCACCAGCTTCGCCACCTCATTGAGGATCTCACCCTGACGCGCCATATCAGCGGTCTGGTACATGCTGCGGGTGTACATAAATTCCCAGTGCAGCGCGGCGGATTTGGACTTCAGCTTGTCCTGGTTCAGCGGGTGTTCATTCTCCACGATAGAACAGATATGCCCCTGCGGTGCAATCAGGTCGCTGACCGCATCCCAGTGCCCGTCGGTGTCGTTGAGGATGAAAATGTAATCCACAAAGGTCAGCCCGTGCTTCGCCAGTTCGCCTTTCAGATCGCGGTAGTTCACCACCACATCTGCACCGCGATCGCGGCACCACCGGGCGGAATCTTCACGGGACGCGGTTGCGATCACCTTTACCTTGCTGTTGTGCTTCGCAAACGGGATCGCCAGCGATCCCACCCCGCCCGCACCGCCGACGATCAGCAGGGTTTTGTCCGCACCGGCGTCCTGAATGTTCAGCCGTTCAAACAGGCCTTCCCACGCGGTGAGCGCGGTCAACGGCAGCGCGGCGGCAGCCGCCCAGCCGAGGCTTGACGGTTTGTGCCCGACAATGCGCGCATCGATCAGCTGATGTGTGGTGTTGCTGCCCGGACGGGTGATGTCGCCTGCGTACCACACTTCATCTCCCGGTTTGAATCCGGTCACGCCAGCCCCAACGTCTTTGACGATCCCGCTGGCATCCCATCCGAGAATACGCGGCTCGTTCAGCCCGCTCTTAGCAATGCCCGCGTGGACTTTGGTATCGACCGGGTTAACGGAGACGGCTTTCACCTCCACCAGCAGATCGTGCTCGCCGGGCTGCGGCATCGGTGGAGTGATTTCAATGAAAGTAGAGGGATTTTCAGGGTTAACGGCGATGGCTTTAACTGACATGGTGTGCTCCTCAATGGCATGCGTTTTGTTGAGGCTAGTCTATTAAGTGGCCATCTGCGTGATAAGATGGACAATTAAGAACTCAGCGTTCGTACAGGATGAACAATCATGTTTAAACAGCTGCAGGATATGGCGCTATTCGCGCTGGTGGCCGAGATGGGCAGCTTTACCGCGGCAGCCCAGAAGGCGGAGCTGCCAAAATCCAGCGTGAGCCAGCGGATTAGCCAGCTGGAGCAGCAGGTGGGCATTCGCCTGCTTAACCGCACCACGCGCAGGCTGAACCTGACGTTTGCGGGTGAGCACTATCTGGTGCACTGCCGCGAAATGCTGGCGGCCAGCGAGCGGGCGGAGTACGCCATCCAGCGCCTGCGCGAAAACCCCAGCGGGCGGCTGCGCATCACCTGCCCGGCGGGGATTGGCGCGACGCTGCTGGCGCATATGAATGCCGAGTTCCAGCTTCGCTATCCCGAGGTTTCGCTGGACGTGTCGATCTCTGATGACGTGGTGGATCTGGTTGAGGCCGGCTTTGACGTGGCGCTGCGTACCGGCAAGCCGCAGGACTCCTCCCTGATTGGCCGCATGATCGGGCACTGCCCGCGCTACATGCTGGCCTCGCCGGACTATCTGGTGCGCCGTGGGCCGCTAACGCATCCCCGTCAGCTGGTGGAGCACCGCAGCATTACGCACAGAGCCTGGTCGGAGTGGCTTCTGCGAAGCGAGAGCGAGGATTACCGCTACCTGCCGGATAACGCGCACATGACCGATAACCTGGTATACGCCCGCGAATGTGCGATTGCCGGTGCGGGGATTACGCTCCTTCCGGCTTTTTTGCTGGAAGATAAGGTCGAGAAAGGGGCGCTGGTGCAGGTACTGCCGGAGTGGAACGTTGAAGGAAACGACCTGTGGCTGGCCTATCCGAGCCGTAAGCTCAACTCACCCGCGCTGATGAGCTATATCGACTTTGCAATGCAGTTTGATGAGGTGAAGCGGTATTACGTGGGTAAATAAAAAAGCCGGGTGGCGGCTTCGCCTTACCCGGCCTACAAACAGCGCAGAACCGTAGGCCGGGTAAGCGTGAGCGCCACCCGGCTTTTGGGCACTTACTTAGAAATACGCTTGTACTTAATACGCTTCGGCTCCAGCGCGTCGGCGCCCAGCGTGCGTTTCTTGTACTCTTCGTATTCGGTGAAGTTACCTTCGAAGAACTCCACTTTACCTTCATCCTGGTAGTCCAGAATGTGGGTCGCGATACGGTCGAGGAACCAGCGGTCGTGCGAGATAACCATTGCACAGCCCGGGAACTCCAGCAGGGCGTTTTCCAGCGCGCGCAGGGTTTCGATATCCAGGTCGTTGGTTGGTTCATCGAGCAGCAGAACGTTACCGCCCACCTGCAGCAGCTTCGCCAGGTGCAGACGTCCGCGCTCACCGCCGGACAGCTCGCCCACGCGTTTGCCCTGGTCGGTGCCTTTGAAGTTAAAGCGGCCAACGTAGGCGCGGCTTGGCATCTCGGTGTTGCCGATACGCATGATATCCAGACCGCCGGAGACTTCTTCCCACACGGTTTTGCTGTTATCCATCGCGTCGCGGAACTGGTCAACGGAGGCCAGCTTCACGGTCTCACCCAGGGTGATAGAGCCGCTGTCTGGCTGTTCCTGACCGGACATCATGCGGAACAGGGTCGATTTACCCGCGCCGTTCGGACCGATGATGCCCACGATAGCGCCTTTCGGTACGGAGAAGGTCAGATCGTCGATCAGCACGCGGTCGCCGTAGGACTTACGCAGGTTGGTCACTTCAACCACTTTATCCCCCAGACGAGCTCCAGGTGGAATAAACAGTTCGTTGGTTTCGTTACGTTTCTGGTATTCGGTGTTGTTCAGCTCTTCAAAGCGTGCCAGACGGGCTTTGCCCTTAGACTGACGGCCTTTCGTGCCCTGACGCACCCACTCCAGCTCTTTCTCGATAGACTTACGGCGCGCCGCTTCCTGAGACGCTTCCTGAGCCAGACGCTGATCTTTCTGCTCCAGCCAGGAGGAGTAGTTGCCTTCCCACGGAATACCTTCACCGCGGTCCAGCTCCAGGATCCAGCCGGCGACGTTGTCGAGGAAGTAACGGTCGTGGGTAATCGCCACAACGGTGCCTTCGAAGTCGTGCAGGAAGCGCTCCAGCCACGCCACGGATTCCGCATCCAGGTGGTTAGTCGGTTCGTCGAGCAGCAGCATGTCTGGTTTTTCCAGCAGCAGGCGGCACAGCGCCACGCGGCGGCGTTCACCCCCGGAGAGGTTCGCGATTTTTGCATCCCAGTCCGGCAGACGCAGGGCATCCGCCGCGCGCTCCAGCTGCACGTTCAGGTTGTGACCGTCGTGCGCCTGGATGATCTCTTCATACTTGCCCTGCTGTGCGGCCAGCTTGTCGAAGTCCGCATCCGGTTCGGCATATTTGGCATACACTTCATCCAGACCTTTCAGGGCGTTAACCACTTCGGACACCGCTTCTTCAACGGATTCGCGAACGGTGTGTTCCGGGTTCAGCTGAGGTTCCTGCGGCAGGTAACCAATCTTGATGCCAGGCTGCGGACGGGCTTCACCTTCGATGTCTGTATCAATGCCGGCCATGATGCGCAGCAGGGTGGACTTACCGGCACCGTTGAGACCCAGAACACCGATTTTTGCGCCCGGGAAGAAGCTCAGCGAGATATTTTTAAGAATATGACGTTTCGGCGGGACAACTTTGCCGACACGATGCATGGTATAAACGAATTGAGCCACGTTGGACTTCGCCTCTTTTATCGTAATGAGAAGGAATTTCAGCCTCGAAGTGTAGCCTTTTTCCCGCCCTAATCCCAGCCAGGAACGTCGGGAGTGTTAAAACGCGCAAGAAAGGTAAAAAAGTGTCCATGACGTGGCGCGTTGCAGGATGCCTGGTTAGCATAAGTTAATGAGACTTTGACGTGGCAAGACGCTGCAATTGACGAAAAAACAATGAGGAAGAGCTTGTGGAAAAAGCCAAACGGGTGATCTGGCGTCTGCTGGCTGCCAGCGTATGCGTAATGGCGGTAAGCCAGGCGGTGCATGCCGATTCACTGGATGAACAACGTAACCGGTATGCCCAGATTAAGCAGGCATGGGACAACAAGCAGATGGATACCGTGCAGGCGCTGATGCCGACGCTCAAGGATTATCCGCTGTATCCGTATCTGGAGTATCGTCAAATTACGGACGATCTCATGAATCAACCCACCGTTACCGTGAATAACTTCATTCAGGCGAACCCGACCCTGCCGCCAGCCCGGAATCTTCAGTCTCGTTTTGTGAACGAACTGGCGCGACGTGAAGACTGGCGCGGGCTGCTGGCGTTTAGCCCTGAAAAGCCGAATACCACCGAAGCGCAGTGTAACTACTACTACGCAAAATGGGCGACCGGCCAGCAGGAAGAGGCCTGGGCCGGGGCGAAAGAGCTCTGGCTGACCGGGAAAAACCAGCCGAACGCCTGTGATTCCCTGTTTGGCGCGTGGCGTGCTTCCGGCAAGCAGGATCCGCTGTCCTACCTCGAGCGTATCCGCCTGGCGATGAAAGCCGGTAATACGCGTCTGGTGACTGCGCTGGCGGGGCAGATGCCGTCCGATTACCAGACTATCTCCACGGCAGTTATCTCGCTGGCAAACGATCCCAACAGCGTGCTGACCTTTGCCCGCAGTACGGGCGCGACCGATTTTACCCGCCAGATGGCGGCGGTGGCTTTTGCCAGCGTGGCGCGTGACGATGTGGAAAACGCGCGGCTGATGATCCCGCAGCTGGTGCAGGCGCAGCAGCTTAATGAGGAGCAAACGCAGGAGCTGCGCGATATCGTGGCGTGGCGACTGATGGGCACCGATGTGACCGACGAGCAGGCGCGCTGGCGAGACGATGCGATTATGCGTTCGAACTCCACGTCGCTGGTGGAACGCCGCGTGCGCATGGCGCTGGGTACGGGCGACCGTCGTGGGCTCAATACCTGGCTCGCCCGGTTGCCTATGGAGGCCAAGGAGAAAGACGAATGGCGCTACTGGCAGGCCGATCTGCTGTTGGAGCGCGGTCGTGATGATGAGGCCAAAGAAATTCTTCATACGCTGATGCAGCAGCGCGGGTTCTACCCGATGGCGGCCGCGCAGCGCCTGGGCGAGGAGTACACCTTCCGCATCGATAAAGCGCCCGCTAACGCGAATCCGGCGCTGACCCAGGGGCCAGAAATGGCGCGCGTTCGCGAGCTGATGTACTGGAATATGGACAACACCGCGCGCAGCGAGTGGGCGAATCTGGTGACCAGCCGCACCACCGATGAAAAAGCTCAGCTTGCCCGCTATGCGTTTGATAACCACTGGTGGGATCTGAGCGTGCAGGCGACGATCGCCGGTAAGCTGTGGGATCATCTCGAAGAGCGTTTCCCGCTGGCTTACAAGGATCTGTTCGATCGTTACACCAGCGGCAAAGATATCCCGCAAAGTTACGCGATGGCGATTGCCCGTCAGGAAAGCGCCTGGAACCCGAAAGTCCGTTCCCCGGTGGGCGCCAGCGGCCTGATGCAGATTATGCCGGGAACGGCGACGCACACGGTGAAGATGTTTAACATCCCTGGATACAGTAGCCCGTCACAGCTTCTCGATCCGGATACCAACATCAACATCGGTACCAGCTACCTGCAGTATGTGTATCAGCAGTTCGGCAACAACCGCATCTTCTCGTCGGCGGCGTATAACGCGGGGCCGGGTCGCGTGCGCACCTGGCTCGGCAACAGCGCCGGACGCATCGACGCCGTGGCGTTTGTCGAGAGCATCCCGTTCTCGGAAACGCGCGGCTACGTGAAGAACGTGCTGGCTTATGACGCCTACTATCGCTACTTCATGGGGCAGAAAGATACCCTGATGAGCGATGCCGAGTGGCAGAGACGTTACTGATCGGCGTGGGTTGTGTTATGCTGTACTCGCTAAAGAGTACAAGAGGCAGCATAACATGACCCAGCATTCCCCGTATTCCTCGGCAATGGCCGAACAACGTCATCAGGAGTGGCTTCGTTTTGTGGAGCTGCTTCGCCAGTCTTACGAGCAGGATTTGCATTTACCCCTGATGCAGCTGATGCTCACGCCGGACGAGCGTGAGGCGCTGGGCACGCGCGTGCGCATCATTGAAGAGCTGCTGCGCGGCGAGATGAGCCAGCGCGAGCTGAAAAATGAGCTCGGCGCGGGCATCGCAACGATTACCCGCGGATCGAACAGCCTGAAGTCGGCACCCGTTGAGCTGCGCCAGTGGCTGGAAGCGGTATTGCTGAAAAACGCCTAACGATAGATCGCGTTATGGAACGGGCTTAACGCCAGGATCACCGCCTGGTGATAAACGCCTGAACGCGTCAGCGCACCGGCGGTAAAGACGCCAATCGCTCCTTCTTTACGGCCAATCTCATCAATGCCGGTGTACTGCGACATCACCGGCCCAAGCGCTTCACCCGCGCGGACTTTTTCCAGAATGATCTCCGGCAGGGGCAGGGTGGCCGAACGCGCCTCGCCGCGCTGCTCGCGGCTTTCGATCACCACCCAGCTAAAGGTTGCGCCTTCGTCGATACCGGCTTCAATCGCCACCCAAAAGTCCGCATCCGGGGCCGCAGCTCTGGCATTTGCCACGCGATTTCGTGCGCCAGCGCGCGTTTCCTCGCTGCCAAACGGCTGTTCAGGGACGCCACTCTCGACGCCGATGGCCTCAATATGGCAGGATCCTGCGCCGAAGATCTCGTCAAATGCCCTTAGAATTGCCTGAATTTTGGCAGGATTAGTGGTAGCAGAGACAACATGGTGCATAATTAAGCTCGATTCAAAAAAAACTCATCGCAGTATAACGGAAAAAAAGCATGTTACAGGTATACCTTGTTCGCCACGGTGAAACGCAGTGGAACGCTGAGCGACGTATTCAAGGCCAGTCAGACAGTCCTCTCACTGAGAAGGGTGTGCAGCAAGCGTGGCAGGTGGCGGAACGCGCCAGAACGCTGGGCATTACCCACGTGATTACCAGCGACTTAGGTCGCACACAGCAGACGGCGCGCATCATCGCGGACGCCTGCGGCTGTGACGTCATGCTTGAGCCGCGCCTGCGCGAGCTGGATATGGGCGTGCTGGAAAAACGCCATATCGATACGCTGACGGAAACGGAAGAGGGCTGGCGCCGCACGCTGGTAAACGGTACCGAAGATGGCCGTATTCCTGAGGGCGAATCCATGCAGGAGCTCAGCGTACGTATGCATGCCGCCCTGGCGGAATGCCTGAAGCTCCCGGCAGGAAGCCGTCCGCTGCTGGTGAGTCATGGGATTGCGTTGGGATGCCTGGTGAGCACCATTCTGGGACTACCGGCTTACGCTGAGCGCCGTTTGCGTCTGCGCAACTGCTCTATTTCCCGAATTGATTATCAGGAGAGCGCGTGGCTGGCGTCAGGCTGGGTGGTGGAGATGGCAGGGGACATTTCGCATCTCGATGCCCCTGCGCTTGACGAACTGCAGCGTTAACGACGTATCGGAATCAAGAATTCCATACGCAGATTGATGGGGCCTTCTTCCGGTTTGGCATCCTGCGCCGGGTAGTAGCGCTCAATGTCCTGACCTTTACGGCGATTCAGATTCAGCATCGGCATGCAGGTTCCGTAAACGGTCAGGATGAACTCCTGAACGCCCGTTCCCAGCCCTTCATAGGCGAACATCACGTATTCACCGCCTTCCAGCACGACAGGTTTTGAACCCTGAATGTAGCCATTGGCCATCTCTGGCGTCAGCGCGGTGGTGTAGAACACCTCCTGCTCGTCGTCCTTTTCCTGGCTTGGGTGCGTTTCGTTGAGACCATACAGAATAGGCGGGATCGCCGGTGCGTGGCTCAGGAAGTCGCGCCAGAACTGGACGCGCATCTGATGACGGAACTCGGAAATCTGCTCCAGCGAACAGGAGTAGCTCTGCGTCGTGCCGATCAGATGGGTATCCGGCAGGGTAATAATTTCATACTTCGGCATCGCGAACTCGCCCAGACGCAGCGGCGGACGCATGCCAAACGAGCTCCAGTCAGGCGAGCGACGATACAGCGCTGGCGTCAACGAGAACTGTTTTTTAAAGGCGCGGGTGAAGGTCTGCTGCGAATCGAAACGATATTGCAGGGCAATATCCAGAATCGGGCGCGCGGTCAGGCGCAGAGCCACAGCAGATTTCGATAAACGACGTGCGCGAATATAGGCCCCGATAGCATGACCGGTGACATCCTTGAACATCCTTTGCAGATGCCACTTGGAATAGCCTGCTTTAGCCGCCACATTATCCAGTGACAAAGGCTGGTCGAGATGACCTTCCAGCCAGGTGAGCAGGTCGCGAATAATTCCAGCCTGATCCATATACTATCCTCATCCTTAAAACAGCAGGTGCCTGATAACAGGTTAGCGGATAATAGCATTTTTTGATGTTTTAGCATTCAGTGTTTTTTTTGCGCTTTCATGCTTTTTGTAGGGCATTATGGGTAAATATATTCTAATCCTGTGATCTTGCTACATTTTTGTCTAAAGTGTTGAATAATCGCTCAGTGTAATTTTAAAGAATGGTAACAATATGAAATACAAGACTTTGCTCTTCACCGCGCTGATGTTGATGGCCGGGCGCGTCGCACAGGCGGAACAGATTGGTTCTGTCGACACCGTGTTCAAAATGTTTGGCCCGGACCACAAAATCGTGGTGGAGGCGTTTGACGATCCGGACGTGAAAAACGTCACCTGCTATGTCAGCCGTGCGAAAACGGGCGGTATCAAGGGCGGTCTGGGGCTGGCGGAAGACACCTCCGATGCGGCGATCTCCTGTCAGCAGGTGGGCCCGGTTGAATTGAGCGATAAAATTAAAAACGGCAAAGCGCAGGGCGACGTGGTATTCCAGAAACGAACCTCGCTGGTGTTCAAAAAGCTGCAGGTTGTGCGTTTCTATGATGCCAAACGCAATACGCTGGCTTACCTGGCCTATTCCGACAAAGTGGTGGAAGGTTCACCGAAAAACGCGATCAGCGCGGTGCCGATTATGCCGTGGCAGTAATTCAGGGATGAATCATGCAACAACCTGTGGTCTGGCTGGTTGAAGACGAAACCAGTATCGCCGATACGCTGATCTACATGCTTCAGCAGGAAGGATTCGCGGTAAAGGCGTTTGAACGCGGCTTACCCGTGTTGGAGGAGGCGCGGCGGCAGGTTCCGGCGCTCGCCATTCTGGATGTCGGACTGCCCGACATCAGCGGGTTTGAGCTTTGCCGTCGGCTGCTGGCGCAGCATCCCTCGCTGCCTGTGCTGTTTCTGACGGCGCGCAGTGATGAAGTCGATAAGCTGCTTGGCCTGGAAATGGGCGCTGATGACTACGTTGCGAAACCTTTCTCCCCTCGTGAAGTCTGCGCCCGGGTGCGGACGATTTTGAGGCGCATGCAAAAATCCGCTGTACCGTCAGAAACGTTGCGTATCGGGCAGTTTGAACTGAACGAACCTGCCGCGCGAATCAGCTGGTGCGGGGAAGCACTGCCCCTGACCCGCTACGAATTCTTGCTGCTCAAAACCTTGTTACAGGCACCCGGGCGGGTCTTTTCGCGTCAGCAGCTCATGGACAAGGTATGGGGTGAAGACGGCGACAGCTTCGATCGTACCGTGGACACCCACATCAAAACCCTGCGCGCCAAGCTGCGGGCGGTGAACGAGGAACTGTCCCCCATCAGCACCCATCGCGGTATGGGCTACAGTCTGGGCCTTTACTGATGCGCATTGGGATGCGGTTGTTGCTGGGATATTTCCTCATCGTGGCCATTGCCGCGTGGTTTGTGCTGTCGATCTTTGTTCAGGAAGTGAAGCCCGGCGTGCGCAGGGCAACCGAGGACACGTTAATCGATACCGCGACCCTGTTGGCCGAAATCGGACGTGATGATTTGCTTTCGGGTCATGCGCAGCAGGGCAAGCTGGCACAGGCCTTTTCCCAGCTTCATCAGCGCCCTTTCCGCGCCAATATCGGCGGGATCCATAAAGTGCGTAACGAGTATCACGTCTACATGACCGATGCGCAGGGCCGCGTCGTGTTTGATTCCGCCGGTCTGGCCGTGGGGCAAGATTACTCGCGCTGGAACGATGTCTGGCTGACGCTTCGCGGCGAATACGGCGCGCGCAGTACCCAGAGCCATCCCGACGATCCGGATAGCACGGTGATGTATGTTGCCGCGCCGGTTGTGGATCAGGGCAAGATTATCGGCGTGCTGTCCGTGGGGAAACCGAACAGCGCGATGGCGCCGGTGATTCACCGCAGCGAGCGACGGATACTGTGGGCAGGCGGGGCGCTGCTCGGCATTGCCCTGCTGATTGGCCTCGTTGTGGCATGGTGGATCAATCGATCTATCGGTACGTTATCGCGCTATGCCGACTCGGTGACCACGGATACACCTCTCCCGCTGCCTAATCCTGGCAGCAGCGAACTGCACAAGCTGGCCCAGGCGCTGGAGAATATGCGCATTCGCCTTGAAGGGAAAAACTACATTGAACGCTATGTCCATGCGCTGACCCACGAGCTGAAAAGCCCCATCGCCGCTATACGCGGCGCGGCAGAAATTCTCTCCGAGCAGCCACCGCCGCAGGTGACCGCGCGGTTTATCGATAATATTCTGGTGCAAAACGCGCGTATGCAGTCGCTGGTTGAAAAACTGCTCACTCAGGCGCGGCTTGAAAATCGGGTCGAGATTACGCCTCAGACCGTCCGCGTCGATCTGCTGTTTACGCGGCTTGCCGATGCGCGCTCGGCGGTGTTGGCGGCAAAAGAGATTGCGCTGACCCTCCAGCCCGCTTCGCTTCATGTTGAAGGCGATCCCGATCTGCTCGAACAGGCGCTCGGCAATTTGCTGGATAACGCTATCGATTTTACCCCGCAGGGCGGTGCTATTGAACTGGCGGCCCGGGAGGTGCACGGGCAGATACAGCTTCTCGTCACCGACAGCGGAAACGGGATCCCGGATTATGCGCTGGAGCGAATTTTTGAGCGTTTTTATTCCCTGCCGCGCGAGAACGGGTTGAAGAGCAGCGGGCTCGGGTTGGCGTTTGTCCAGGAGGTGGCGCGTCTGCATCAGGGAGAGGTTACATTGCGCAATCGTGATGAAGGTGGCGTGATGGCCACGCTGACACTTCACCGTCCCTTCACATAACTTCAAACTGCCCCCACACAGCCTGGTTACGCTCTCCTCATCACAAAGGAGACGTAATGATGAAATCCCCCCTGTTCTGGAAAGTCAGCACCCTGCTGGGGTGCATTCTGCTGCTGTTAGTTCCGCTGTTTATGGTGAGTAACCTCATTTCAGAGCGTGAAAGCTACCGTAACGATGTCGAAAATACGCTTCGCCAGAGTACCAGTGGACCGCAAAAACTGGTCGGCCCGCTGATTGCTATCCCGGTGACGGAGATCTTCTACAAGTTAGAGGATGAGAAGAACGTCGAATACAAGAAAAGCTATATGCGCTTTATCCTGCCGGAGTCTCTGCTGGTTGAGGGTAACCAGCACGTTGAGTCCCGAAATATCGGTATTTATGACGGGCAGATCTGGAACACTAAACTCAACATAAAAGCGCGGTTCAACACCGAAAAAATCACGCAGCTGAAAGGGGAGGCGATGACCCTGGGGCAGCCGTTTATCGTTGTTGGCGTGGGCGACGCTCGCGGTATTGGCACGGTGAACGTCTCCAGTATCAACGGTGAGACGCTGGGCGTAGAGCCGGGTTCAGGCGTGTATGGGGGGCTTTCCGGGATTCATATCCCGCTGACGGACAAAGCGCTGGAGCCAAAAACGTTTCTCATGGAGATGTCGCTGAATCTGGCAGGGACGGGAAGTTTTGCCGTGGTGCCTGTGGGACGTAACAGTGAAATGGCGCTGAACAGCAACTGGCCACATCCAGGCTTTATGGGTAACTATCTGCCGGTGAAGCACAAAATTGGTGATTCCGGTTTCCAGGCGAACTGGCAGAGCAGCTGGTTTGCGAACAACCTTGAGAGCTGGTTCAACGGCAGTGAATCTCCGGCGTGGGAGTCGATCCCCGCTTTCAGCGTCACGGTGGCCACGCCCGCCGATCAGTATCAACTGACTGACCGGGCGATAAAGTACGCTATTTTACTGATTGCGCTGACGTTTATGGCCTTCTTTGTTTTCGAAACTCTGACCGGGCTGCGCCTGCACCCGATGCAGTATCTGCTGGTGGGGCTGTCGCTGGTGCTGTTCTATCTGGTGCTGT
Organism: Enterobacter sp. EC_50; assembly: GCF_019584525.1. Lineage (NCBI taxonomy): Bacteria > Pseudomonadati > Pseudomonadota > Gammaproteobacteria > Enterobacterales > Enterobacteriaceae > Enterobacter > Enterobacter sp. EC_50. Next base: position 89,011 of record NZ_VDAF01000018.1, read on the forward strand.
TGGCGCTGTCAGAACACGTCGGCTTTACGCCAGCCTGGGTTGTTGCAAGTCTGGTTGGCGCGGCGATGAACGGGATGTACCTGCGGGCTGTGCTGAAAAGCTGGAAGCGTAGCGGGCTGTTCGTGCTGGCCCTGCTGGGGCTGGACGTGGTGATGTGGTTCTTGCTGCGCTCGGAGGATAGCGCGCTGCTGTTGGGGTCAGCGGTGCTGGCGCTGGCACTGTTCGCCGTGATGTACCTGACCCGACATCTCGACTGGTATTTACTTTCACAGCCGAAGCGGCCTGAGCCACCTGCATCGCCGGATGACGATACGATGCGGATCTGGAAATAAAAAAAAACGGCGCAAATGCGCCGTTTTTTATTGCGTTAACTGCGGGATTACTCCTGCAGGTCACCGCAGAAACGGTACCCTTCGCCGTGGATCGTGGCGATGATTTCCGGCGTATCTGGTGTAGATTCGAAGTGCTTACGAATACGACGGATGGTGACGTCTACGGTACGGTCGTGCGGCTTCAGCTCACGGCCGGTCATTTTCTTCAGCAGCTCTGCACGGGACTGGATCTTGCCCGGGTTTTCGCAGAAGTGCAGCATCGCGCGGAATTCACTGCGCGGCAGTTTATACTGCTCGCCGTTCGGGCTAATCAGCGAACGGCTATTGATATCAAGTTCCCAGCCGTTGAATTTGTAGCTATCGACGCTACGACGCTCTTCGCTGACCGTGCCCAGGTTCATGGTGCGGGACAGCAGGTTGCGTGCACGAATGGTTAACTCGCGAGGGTTGAACGGCTTGGTGATGTAATCATCCGCACCGATTTCCAGGCCAAGAATTTTATCAACTTCGTTGTCACGGCCCGTCAGGAACATTAACGCGACGTTCGCCTGCTCGCGCAGTTCGCGCGCCAGAAGAAGACCGTTTTTGCCCGGCAGGTTAATATCCATGATCACCAGGTTGATATCATTTTCAGAAAGGATCTGATGCATCTCTGCGCCATCGGTCGCTTCAAAGACATCGTAGCCTTCTGCTTCGAAAATGCTCTTTAACGTGTTGCGTGTTACCAACTCGTCTTCAACGATAAGAATGTGCGGGGTCTGCATGTTTGCTACCTAAATTGCCAACTAAATCGAAACAGGAAGTACAAAAGTCCCTGACCTGCCTGATGCATGTCGCAAATTAACATGATCGGCTTAACGTGACTAAAGTACGTAATTGCGTTCTTGATGCACTTTCCATCAACGTCAACAACATCATTAGCTTGGTCTTGGGTACTTTCCCTTTGGACCCGACAGTGTCAAAAACGGCTGTCATCCTAACCATTTTAACAGCAACATAACAGGCTAAGTGACACCAGACACCCAATAAAACTACGCTTCGTTGACATATATCAAGTTCAATTGTAGCACGTTAACAGTTTGATGAAATCATCGTAGCCGAATGCTAGCCTTTGTCACAATTTTTCAATAAACCAACTAGTTGCGGACATTGATTTATAAACGAAGCGAATCCAATCAGAATAGAGTATTCATGTTACTATTATCATTATAAAACATAGGGATAATAGTGTTCTGTTAACATTCTAACTGATTGTTCAGACACAGAATAGTTTAGCGTTTTTAATTTGTTATGAAACGCTATTTCGGTGATTTGTGTTGCAATTTTGTAAATTCGCGCTGCGTAATATGTTGAAGTGCATCACATTTTTACCAGCTAACTGATTAAAAAGAGAGCATAAATGCATCTGTCGATTGTACTGGTTGCACCAGCCAGAGCAGAAAATATAGGCGCAGCGGCGCGTGCGATGAAGACCATGGGTTTTACCGATTTACGTATTGTGGACAGCACGGCCCATCTGGAGCCAGCCGCCCGGTGGGTGGCGCATGGTTCGGGAGATATTCTCGATAATATAACCACTTACGCTACGCTTGCCGACGCGCTGCATGACATTTCGTTTACCGTTGCAACCACCGCGCGCAGCCGGGCGAAGTTCCACTATTACGCCACGCCTGCTGAACTGGTACCCATGCTCGAAGAGAAAAGCCAGTGGCTGGAGAAAGCCGCGCTGGTATTTGGACGTGAAGATTCCGGATTAACCAACGAAGAGCTGGAATTGGCGGACGTTCTTACCGGTGCGCCGATGGTGGCCGATTATCCTTCCCTGAATTTGGGCCAGGCGGTCATGGTCTATTGCTATCAATTAGCCTCCCTAATGCAAATCCCTCAACCTCAGCCAGAAGCGGCAAATGAAAATCAGCTGGCCGCGCTGCGAACTCGCGTGCAGGGGCTGTTATCGAGCCTTGGCGTCGCGGACGATCAGAAAATGGCCGACTGGCTGCAGCAGCGTCTTGGTCGTCTTGAGCAACGGGACACCGCCATGTTGCACCGTTTGCTGCACGATATTGAAAAAAAATTGGCCGAGTAAAATACTGCCATAAGTTTTTACTATGGCGAATAAGTCTGTCTGAACGGGTTGCGTTTGGGGGAATCGGATGAAAATAAAGCGGCACGCAGCGGGACCTGAGAGTCTCCCAAAATGTGATCAAATTAAAAATCCATTGACTTAAGGGGCCCGATCCTTTAACCCTAAAAGAATACAGCACAGACAGATAATAATGACAGAGTACACAACATCCATGAAACGCATCAGCATCACCACCATTACCACAACCATCATCATTACCACAGGTAACGATGCGGGCTGACGCGTACAGGAAAAACAGAAAAAAGCCCGCACCTGAACAGTGCGGGCTTTTTTTTCGGCTAAAGGAAACGAGGTAGAACCATGCGAGTGTTGAAGTTCGGCGGTACATCAGTGGCAAATGCAGAACGTTTTCTGCGTGTTGCCGATATCCTGGAAAGCAACGCCAGGCAGGGGCAGGTTGCGACCGTGCTCTCTGCCCCGGCAAAAATCACGAACCATCTGGTGGCGATGATTGAAAAAACCATCGGTGGTCAGGATGCACTTCCGAACATCAGCGACGCAGAGCGTATCTTCGCTGACTTACTGCAAGGCCTGGCAGAAGCGCTGCCTGGCTTCCCGCATGCGCAACTGAAGTCTTTTGTTGAACAAGAATTCGCGCAAATTAAACATGTCCTGCACGGCATCAGCCTTCTCGGCCAGTGCCCGGACAGCATCAATGCAGCGCTGATTTGTCGCGGTGAAAAACTCTCTATCGCCATCATGGCCGGCGTGCTGGAAGCGCGCGGCCATAGTGTGACCGTGATCGATCCCGTTGAAAAACTGCTGGCGGTGGGCCACTACCTCGAATCCACCGTTGATATTGCCGAATCAACCCGCCGTATCGCCGCCAGCAAAATTCCCGCTGACCACATGATCCTGATGGCAGGCTTCACCGCCGGTAACGAGAAGGGCGAGCTGGTGGTGCTGGGCCGTAACGGTTCCGACTACTCCGCCGCCGTGCTGGCCGCCTGCTTACGCGCGGACTGTTGTGAGATCTGGACTGATGTTGACGGCGTGTATACCTGCGATCCGCGCCAGGTACCGGACGCCAGACTGCTGAAGTCGATGTCGTACCAGGAAGCGATGGAGCTTTCCTACTTCGGCGCCAAAGTACTTCACCCGCGTACCATCTCCCCGATTGCCCAGTTCCAAATCCCTTGCCTGATTAAAAACACCGGTAACCCGCAAGCGCCGGGTACACTGATTGGCGCGAGTACCGATGAGGACGGACTGCCGGTGAAAGGCATCTCCAACCTGAACAACATGGCGATGTTCAGCGTCTCGGGTCCGGGGATGAAAGGGATGGTCGGCATGGCGGCACGCGTGTTTGCGGCCATGTCCCGCAACGGTATTTCGGTGGTGCTGATCACCCAGTCTTCCTCCGAGTACAGCATCAGCTTCTGCGTGCCGCAGGCTGACTGCCTTCGCGCCCGCCGCGCGCTGGAGGAAGAGTTCTATCTGGAGCTGAAAGAAGAATTGCTGGAGCCGCTCGCGATTCAGGAGCGTCTGGCGATCATCTCCGTGGTGGGCGACGGTATGCGCACCCTGCGCGGTATCTCCGCCAAATTCTTTACCGCGCTGGCGCGCGCCAATATCAATATCGTGGCGATTGCCCAGGGCTCGTCAGAGCGTTCAATTTCTGTTGTTGTGGATAACGACGATGCCACCACCGGCGTTCGTGTGGTTCACCAGATGCTGTTCAACACCGATCAGGTTATCGAGCTGTTCCTGATTGGCGTGGGCGGCGTCGGCGGCGCGCTGCTGGAGCAGGTGAAGCGTCAGCAGGAATGGCTTAAGAAGAAACACATCGACCTGCGCGTCTGCGGGATCGCGAATTCCAGAGCGCTGCTGACCAACGTCCACGGCCTGAACCTGGAAAACTGGCAGGCCGAGATGAATGAGGCAAAAGAGCCGTTCAACCTGGGGCGCCTGATCCGTCTGGTAAAAGAGTATCATCTGCTTAACCCGGTCATCGTCGACTGTACCTCGAACCAGGCGGTGGCCGACCAGTACGCGGACTTCCTGCGCGAAGGTTTCCACGTGGTGACGCCGAACAAAAAGGCCAACACCTCGTCGATGGATTACTATCACCAGCTGCGTCTGGCAGCGAGCAAGTCGCGCCGCAAGTTCCTCTACGACACCAACGTGGGGGCAGGCCTGCCGGTTATCGAGAACCTGCAGAACCTGCTTAACGCGGGCGATGAGCTGCAGCGTTTCTCCGGCATTCTCTCCGGATCGCTGTCGTTTATCTTCGGCAAGCTGGACGAAGGAATGAGCCTCTCGGAGGCCACCCGCGCCGCGCGCGAGCTGGGCTATACCGAGCCGGATCCGCGTGACGACCTTTCCGGTATGGACGTGGCGCGCAAGCTGCTGATCCTCGCGCGCGAAACGGGCCGTGAGCTTGAGCTTTCCGATATTGTGATTGAACCTGTTCTGCCGGCAGAATTTGACAGCAGCGGCGATGTCGGCGCCTTTATGGCCAGGCTGCCGCAGCTTGACGACGCGTTTGCCGCCCGCGTGGCGAAAGCCCGTGATGAAGGTAAGGTATTGCGCTATGTTGGCAACATTGAAGAAGATGGCGTGTGCCGGGTGAAGATTGCCGAAGTGGATGGCAATGACCCGCTGTACAAAGTCAAAAACGGCGAAAACGCCCTCGCGTTTTACAGCCACTATTATCAGCCACTGCCGCTGGTGCTTCGCGGCTATGGCGCAGGGAACGACGTTACGGCGGCGGGTGTCTTTGCCGATCTGCTGCGTACCCTGTCATGGAAGTTAGGAGTTTAACATGGTCAAAGTTTATGCCCCGGCTTCCAGCGCGAATATGAGCGTCGGATTTGACGTGCTGGGTGCGGCGGTGACGCCGGTGGACGGTTCGCTGCTGGGCGATACGGTGACGGTGGAAGCGGCAGACAGCTTCAGCCTGAATAACGTAGGCCGCTTCGCCAGCAAACTACCGTCTGAGCCACGCGAGAATATCGTCTATCAGTGCTGGGAGCGTTTCTGTCAGGAGATCGGTAAAAACGTGCCGGTCGCCATGACGCTGGAAAAAAGTATGCCGATTGGCTCCGGGCTGGGTTCCAGCGCCTGCTCGGTGGTCGCCGCGCTGGTGGCGATGAACGAGCACTGCGGCAAGCCGCTGAACAACAACCGCCTGCTTGCCTTAATGGGCGAGCTGGAAGGGCGTATCTCCGGCAGCATTCATTATGACAACGTTGCGCCATGCTTCCTCGGCGGCATGCAGCTGATGATCGAAGAAAATGGCATCATCAGCCAGCAGGTGCCAGGGTTTGATGAGTGGCTGTGGGTGCTGGCCTATCCGGGTATCAAGGTATCAACCGCGGAAGCGCGTGCGATCCTGCCCGCGCAGTATCGCCGTCAGGACTGTATCGCCCACGGGCGTCATCTGGCGGGCTTTATCCACGCCTGCTACACCCGTCAGCCGCAGCTGGCGGCCAAACTGATGAAGGACGTCATTGCCGAGCCGTACCGCACGAAGCTGCTGCCCGGCTTTAACGAGGCGCGACAGGCGTCCATGGATATCGGCGCGCAGGCGTGCGGCATCTCCGGCTCCGGCCCGACGCTGTTCGCCCTGTGCGACAAGCCTGACACTGCGCAGCGCGTGGCGGACTGGCTCTCTAAACACTACCTGCAAAATCAGGAAGGCTTTGTTCATATTTGCCGTCTGGACACGGCTGGCGCACGAGTACTGGGATAATTAATGAAACTCTACAACCTTAAAGATCATAACGAGCAGGTCAGCTTCGCGCAGGCGGTGACTCAGGGACTGGGCAAAAATCAGGGGCTGTTTTTCCCGCATGACCTGCCGGAATTCCAGCTGACCGAGATTGATGACCTGCTGAAGCAGGATTTTGTCACCCGCAGCACCAAAATTCTGTCCGCGTTTATCGGGGATGAAATTCCGCAGGAGCTGCTGGAAGAGCGCGTACGCGCGGCATTCGCCTTCCCGGCGCCGGTTCAGCAGGTTGAGCCTGATGTTGGCTGCCTGGAGCTGTTCCACGGTCCGACGCTGGCGTTCAAAGACTTCGGCGGCCGCTTTATGGCGCAGATGCTGACCCACATCAGTGGCGACAAGCCGGTGACCATCCTGACCGCGACCTCCGGGGATACCGGCGCGGCGGTCGCCCACGCGTTCTACGGCCTGAAAAACGTCCGCGTGGTGATCCTCTATCCGAAAGGTAAAATCAGCCCGCTGCAGGAGAAACTGTTCTGCACCCTCGGCGGCAACATTGAAACCGTGGCAATTGACGGCGATTTCGATGCCTGCCAGGCGCTGGTCAAGCAGGCCTTCGACGACGAAGATCTGAAGGTGGCGCTGGGTCTGAACTCCGCCAACTCCATCAACATCAGCCGTCTGCTGGCGCAGATCTGCTACTACTTCGAAGCGGTGGCGCAGCTGCCGCAGGACGCGCGCAATCAGCTGGTGATCTCCGTGCCGAGCGGTAACTTCGGTGACCTGACGGCTGGCCTGCTGGCGAAATCCCTGGGTCTGCCGGTGAAACGCTTTATCGCCGCCACCAACGCTAACGACACCGTGCCGCGCTTCCTGAAAGACGGTAAGTGGGCGCCGAACGCCACGCAGGCGACGCTCTCCAATGCGATGGATGTGTCTCAGCCGAACAACTGGTCGCGGGTGGAAGAGCTGTTCCGCCGTAAGATCTGGCGTCTGGGCGACCTGGGCTATGCTGCGGTGACGGATGAAACCACCAAATCCACCATGCGCGAGCTGAAGGCGGTGGGGTATACCTCTGAACCGCACGCGGCGATTGCTTACCGCGCGCTGCGCGATCAGCTTAATCCGGGTGAATACGGCCTGTTCCTGGGAACCGCACATCCGGCGAAGTTCAAAGAGAGCGTGGAGGCGATCCTGGGCGAAACGCTGCCGCTGCCGAAAGAACTGGCCGAGCGTGCCGACCTGCCGCTGCTGTCCCATGAGCTGCCGGCGGACTTTGCGGCGCTGCGTAAGCTGATGATGACCCGCGCGTGATTTTTGTCGGGTGCGGCTACGCCTTACCCGACCTACAACTGATGATGACGCGTGCGTGATTGTGTTGCCCGGTGGCGGCTTCGCCTTACCGGGCCAACAAAGACGAACAAACCGTAGGCCGGGTAAGCGAAGCGCCACCCGGCTTTTTTTGTGAAGAAATTAAGGAGAAAAATAGCAGGGAAAAAGCAGAAATTCTCAATAAATGCGGCCACTTAGCGTTTAGGATTGCAGAGAATAACATCCCCCGTTCCCCTCGCGTACTCTCCTTACATCGGCCCACGTTGGGCAACGATAATAAGGAGTCACCGATGTCAAAACTGAAACCTGCGCTGATTGCGCTTTCACTGATGCTGGTCGCTCCCATGGCGGTTCAGGCATCTGAAATCACCCTCGTACCTGCGGTCAAACTGCAGATTGGCGACCGGGATAATAACGGGCACTACTGGGACGGTGGCCGCTGGCGCGACCATGACTGGTGGAAGGCGCATTATGACTGGCGCGATAACCGCTGGCGTCCTCACGATGAGCATCGCGAGCGTGACCATCATCATGACGATCATCGTCCAGGTCCGGACTGGAAACACCACTAATGCAAAACCCCGCCAGCCGGCGGGGTTTGTTTTTACTGCTCGTGGCGCTTAAACACCAGTTCGCCTTTCCCTGACGACGCCTCGTCAAAGAAATAGCCTTCGCTGTTGAAGGCGGTTAGCTGCTCCGGCTTCGTCAGGCGGTTCTGAATGATGTAGCGGCTCATCAGACCGCGCGCTTTCTTGGCGTAGAAGCTGATCACTTTGAACTTGCCGTTTTTCTCGTCGAGGAATACCGGCTTGATGATGTCGGCATCCAGTTTTTTCGGCTTCACCGACTTGTAGTATTCATCGGATGCCAGGTTAATCACCACGTTATCGCCCTGCGCGCGCAGCGCCGCATTCAGCTTATCGGTAATGATATCGCCCCAGAAATGGTACAGATCTTTGCCTTTGGCATTCTCCAGGCGAATCCCCATCTCCAGACGATAAGGCTGCATCAGATCCAGCGGTCGCAGTACGCCGTACAGGCCCGACAGCATGCGCAGATGCTGCTGGGCAAAATCAAAATCGGCTTCGCTAAAATCTTCCGCCTGCAGGCCGGTGTACACGTCGCCTTTAAACGCCAGAATCGCCTGGCGAGCGTTGGCAGGGGTGAAATCCGGGTGCCACTCGTGAAAGCGGGTCGCGTTCAAATCGGCCAGCTTGTCGCTGATGCTCATCAGCGAGGCGATTTGCGGCGCAGAGAGCTTACGCGCTTCGCGGATCAGCTGTTGCGAATAGTCCAGCAGTTCAGGCTGGGTATAGCGCTCGGTGGCGAGCGGGCTCTGGTAGTCGAGCGTTTTTGCAGGTGAAATCAGAATCAGCATATCCAGTCCTTGCAGGAAATTTAGAGCGACTTTAGCAAAAAATCGCCCTGAATTGATCGATAGCTGTTATTGCCGTGGCAAATCATCCCACGTGCCGGGGGCAAGCTGCGCCTTGATATCGGGATAGCGGGCGGGATCAAAGACCGGCGGAACGCCGAGTTTGCGCTGGCGCAGATAGTCTCTGGCAATCAGGGTCACCACGGGCGAGAGCAGCAGGATCGCCGTGAGGTTCGTGATTGCCATCAGCGCCATAATGATATCGGCCAGCTGCCAGACCAGCGGCATACTGAGCAGGGAGCCTGCTACCACCATCAGGATAACCCCCAGACGCAGGGTTCCGATCGCGGCGCGGGAGTCGAGTTTCAGGAAAATAAGGTTATTTTCGGCGTAGAGGTAATTCACTACGATTGAGCTGAAGGCAAACAAGATCAGGATGAGCGAGACAAATCCGGCTCCCCAGCCGCCGGTCAGGGTCACCAGCGCCTGCTGAAGAAGCTGTATCCCGACGGTTCCCGACGCGTGGGGTACGGGGCCTGCCAGCAGCAAAATCATGGCGCTGGCGGAACAGATAATAATGGTATCGGTAAAGACGCCAATCATCTGCACAATACCTTGTGCGGCCGGGTGTGGCGGCCAGGAAGAGGCGGCGGCTGCCGCATTGGGGGTTGACCCCATACCGGCTTCATTGGAGAACATGCCCCGCTGAAAACCCGCCATCAGCGCCTGGCTGAAGGTGTAGCCCAGCGCGCCGGAAGCCACTTCGCGCCAGCCAAAGGCGCTTTTGACGATGGTGGCAAGCACGCCCGGCACCTGGTCGAGATGCAATACAGCGACGAACAGGCTCGCGGCAACCCAGAGCAGCGCCATAATGGGTACCAGCCACTGCATCAGGCGAGCGATACCCTTGAGACCGAATGAAATGGTAAGCAGAACGATCGAAGCTAAAGCGAGACCCGCGAGCCACTCGGGGCAGGAGAAGGCATAGCGCATGGCATGGGCGACCGAGTTCGCCTGGACGGTATTAAAAATAAGACCGTACGCGAGCAGTAAAAAAAGCGAGAACAGGACGCCCATCCAGCGCATCCCCAGGCCACGCGCCATGTACCAGGCTGGACCACCGCGAAACTGGCCGCGCTTATCTTTCTCTTTGTAGAGTTGCGCAAGCGAACTTTCGGCAAAGGAGGTGGCCATACCGAGAAGTGCCGTCATCCACATCCAGAAGACCGCGCCTGGCCCACCGGCGCTGATGGCCAGTGCTACCCCCGCCAGATTCCCGCTGCCCAGGCGTGCCGCAAGGCTGGTACAGAGCGCCTGAAACGACGTTAATCCGCCCGGCTGGGGCGTGACGCTGTTTTTCAGACTTCTGCCAAACTTGCGAATATAGCGAAACTGGATAAACCCACTGCGTAGCGTAAACCAAATACCTGCTCCCAGAAGCAGGTAAATCATTATCGAACCCCAGAGGACTTCGTTAATAAAGAAAAAGAAATCAGGCATTAACGTCCCTCTTGTTGATGCCAACGTGAATATGTAAGCGCTACCACTGATTGGGCATGCTGTTGCTTAGCAGCCTGTTAATATTCTGAGTTTATCATACTCTGCCTAAGCGCACTGTCTGCGGTTGCGCTACCCTTCCGTCGTGTTATCATCAGGGCAGACCGGTTACATCCCCCTAACAAGTAAACCTGTCATTTTTCCGCTGCAGGCATGCTGTCGGTAGCGTGAATTATCCAGGGCACGTTAAAAGAGAAACACTATCATGACGGATAAATTGACCTCCCTTCGTCAGTTCACCACTGTCGTAGCTGACACCGGAGATATCGCGGCAATGAAGCTGTACCAGCCGCAGGATGCCACAACCAACCCTTCTCTGATCCTTAACGCCGCACAGATCCCTGAGTATCGCAAACTGATTGACGAGGCTGTGACCTGGGCGAAAGCGCAGAGCAACGACCGCGCGCAGCAGGTTGTGGACGCTACTGATAAACTGGCCGTGAACATCGGTCTGGAGATCCTGAAACTGGTTCCGGGCCGTATCTCTACCGAAGTGGACGCGCGTCTCTCCTACGACACCGAAGCGTCTATCGCGAAAGCAAAACGTCTGATCAAACTGTACAACGATGCGGGCATCAGCAACGATCGTATCCTGATCAAACTGGCTTCTACCTGGCAGGGTATCCGCGCGGCAGAGCAGCTGGAAAAAGAGGGTATCAACTGTAACCTGACCCTGCTGTTCTCCTTCGCACAGGCGCGTGCATGTGCAGAAGCAGGCGTATACCTGATTTCTCCGTTCGTGGGCCGTATTCTGGACTGGTACAAAGCCAACACCGATAAGAAAGAGTACGCACCGGCTGAAGATCCAGGCGTGATTTCTGTGACTGAAATCTACGAATACTACAAACAGCATGGCTATGAGACTGTGGTTATGGGCGCAAGCTTCCGTAACGTCGGTGAAATCATCGAGCTGGCTGGCTGTGACCGCCTGACCATCGCGCCAGCGCTGCTGAAAGAGCTGGCAGAAAGCGAAGGCACCCTGGAGCGTAAACTGTCTTACACCGGTGAAGTGAAAGCACGCCCAGAGCGCATCACTGAATCCGAGTTCCTGTGGCAGCACAACCAGGATCCAATGGCGGTAGACAAGCTGGCGGACGGTATCCGTAAGTTTGCTGTTGACCAGGAAAAACTGGAAAAAATGATCGGCGACCTGCTGTAATCATTCCGCGTGACCGGGCTCCCGGTCACGCGACTGCTTTCGTACCCTGTCTGAATTTCCTCTCTGCGTGTATCATTCCCTTTAATCAGTACTCTTTGAATGGAATGGATATGAATACCTTACGCATCGGCTTAGTGTCGATTTCTGACCGCGCCTCCAGCGGTGTTTACCAGGATAAAGGCATCCCCGCTCTGGAAGCGTGGCTGGCCAGTGCACTGACTACCCCGTTTGAGATCCAGACTCGCCTTATTCCCGACGAACAGCCGATTATCGAGCAGACCCTGTGTGAGCTGGTGGATGAGATGAGCTGTCACCTGGTGTTAACCACCGGCGGAACCGGGCCCGCGCGCCGTGATGTGACGCCGGACGCGACGCTGGCGATTGCCGATCGTGAAATGCCGGGCTTCGGCGAACAGATGCGCCAGATCAGTCTACACTTTGTCCCGACGGCCATTCTTTCCCGCCAGGTAGGGGTGATCCGCAAGCAGGCGTTGATTCTGAACCTCCCGGGGCAGCCGAAGTCGATCAAAGAGACGCTGGAAGGGCTAAAAGCGGAAGACGGCAGCGTCATCGTTCACGGCATCTTTGCAAGTGTACCGTATTGTATACAGCTGCTTGACGGCCCGTATGTCGAAACCGATGAGAAAGTGGTAGCAGCTTTTCGTCCTAAAAACGCGCGTCGCGAAACAATCTCCTGAAATTAATCAATATGTGACATAAGCTGAAGCGGCGATAGCGTAGTAACGGTTTTACGGTATAGTAATTTTTTCTTTACGATTGCTGTAAAAATAAATCCACAATACACGCATAATGGTTCGCTATGTCACATAACACCCGACCTCTGAATCGACAGGACTACAAAACCCTCACGCTCGCGGCCTTAGGCGGTGCGCTGGAGTTTTACGACTTCATTATCTTCGTCTTCTTCGCTGCCGTAGTGGGGGAGCTCTTCTTCCCGGCAGATATACCGGAGTGGCTGCGTCAGGTGCAAACCTTCGGCATTTTTGCTGCCGGGTATCTGGCGCGTCCGCTGGGCGGCATTATCATGGCCCACTTTGGCGATCTGGTCGGGCGTAAAAAGATGTTTACCCTCAGCATCCTGCTGATGGCAGTACCCACGCTGGCCATTGGTCTGCTGCCCACCTATGCCTCGATGGGCATTCTCGCGCCGTTGCTGCTGTTGCTGATGCGCGTGCTTCAGGGCGCGGCGATTGGCGGTGAAGTGCCGGGCGCGTGGGTGTTTGTCGCAGAGCATGTTCCGGCGCGCCGGATTGGTATCGCCTGTGGAACCTTAACCGCGGGGCTGACGGTCGGGATCCTGCTCGGCTCGGTGGTCGCCACCATTGTGAATACCAGCATGACGCAGCAGGCCGTACACGACTGGGGCTGGCGTATTCCGTTCCTGCTGGGTGGGGCGTTTGGCCTGGTGGCGATGTACCTGCGCCGCTGGCTGCAGGAGACACCGATTTTCCTGGAGATGCAGCAGCGTAAAGCGCTGGCGCAGGAGCTGCCGGTGAAGGCGGTTGTGGTACGTCATAAAAAGGCGGTGGTGGTGTCGATGCTGCTCACCTGGCTACTCTCGGCCGGGATTGTGGTGGTGATATTGATGTCTCCGGTGTGGCTGCAAAAGCAGTACGGTTTCGCCCCTGCCGTGACGCTACAGGCAAACAGTATCGCGACAATCATGCTCTGCTTTGGCTGTCTGGCCGCCGGGCTGGCGGCAGATCGTTTCGGGGCCAGCGTTACCTTTATTGTCGGCAGCCTGTTACTGGCCGCTTCAAGCTGGGCGTTTTACCATCTGGCTGGCAGCCATCCTGAACAGTTGTTCCTGCTGTACGGCGTGGTAGGGCTGTGCGTGGGCGTTGTCGGCGCGGTGCCTTACGTCATGGTGCGCGCGTTCCCGCCGGAGGTTCGCTTCACCGGGATCTCATTTTCCTACAACGTGTCGTATGCCATTTTCGGTGGGCTGACGCCGATTGCGGTGACGGTCCTGATGGGCGTGTCTCCCATGGCTCCGGCCTGGTACGTGCTGGCGCTGTCGGTGATGGGGCTGGTATTGGGATTTTGGCTTCGTCAGGCGGGGGGATGTCGTGCCCGCGAGGCGGGCACGACAGAGGGATCAGTGTTTTTCACCAATCGGTAGCACGGTGCGGTCAAACTGCTCGTTCAGCACTTCACCCATTGCCAGGTAGATAGCGCTTGCGCCGCAAACCAGACCAATCCAGCCGGCAACGTGAACGATGCCTTCGTTATCCACCAGGTGACCGATTGCCAGCAGGGCAAACAGCACGGTCAGGCTCAGGAAGACGAACTGCAGCATGCGGTTGCCTTTCAGGGTACCGAAGAACATGAACAGGGTGAAGACGCCCCACAGGCCCAGGTAGACGCCCAGGAAGTGGGCGTTTGCCGCGTCTGCCATGCCCATTTTAGGCAGCAGCAGAATGGCGACCAGGGTCAGCCAGAAAGAACCGTAAGAGGTGAAGGCGGTTAAGCCGAAGGTATTGCCTTTCTTATATTCCAGCAGGCCCGCAAAGATTTGCGCGATACCGCCATAAAAAATGCCCATCGCCAGGATGATGCCATCCATCGGGAACATCCCGATATTGTGCAGGTTCAGCAGAATAGTGGTCATGCCAAAACCCATCAGGCCCAGCGGAGCCGGATTAGCCAACTTAGTGTTGCCCATAAGTCCTCAAAAAAATCATCATTAATATGGTGAAATGGTTAAACCCGCGTCAGTTCTCCCTGACGGGGCGCGGCATCATAATGGGCGCAATCGATGGCGTCTATGATCTCATCAGGGTGAAATTAAAATTTTTTTTATGCTTGCCCCTTGATGGATGCCGTCGCGACCCCATCTTGTAGTCAACCGCAGTGTGTGGACCTGAAAAAAATCAAATCTGGGCAGTTGAAAAAGCACGTTCTGCCCTTATTACAGGTACACAACCACATGTTGACTGAATTTTTAGTGGAGACGTTTAGATGGGTAAAATTATTGGTATCGACCTGGGTACTACCAACTCTTGTGTAGCGATTATGGATGGCACTACTGCACGCGTGCTGGAGAACGCCGAGGGCGATCGCACCACGCCTTCTATCATTGCTTATACCCAGGACGGTGAAACTCTGGTTGGTCAGCCGGCTAAACGTCAGGCAGTGACAAACCCGCAAAACACTCTGTTTGCGATTAAACGCCTGATCGGTCGCCGCTTCCAGGACGAAGAAGTTCAGCGTGACGTTTCCATCATGCCTTACAAAATCATCGCGGCAGATAACGGCGATGCATGGCTTGATGTGAAAGGCACCAAAACAGCACCACCGCAGATTTCTGCTGAAGTGCTGAAAAAAATGAAGAAAACCGCAGAAGATTACCTGGGTGAGCCGGTAACTGAAGCTGTTATCACCGTTCCTGCATACTTCAACGATGCTCAGCGTCAGGCAACCAAAGATGCTGGCCGTATCGCAGGTCTGGAAGTAAAACGTATCATCAACGAACCAACCGCGGCTGCTCTGGCTTACGGTCTGGATAAAGAAGTCGGCAACCGTACTATCGCGGTTTACGACCTGGGTGGTGGTACCTTCGATATCTCTATTATCGAAATCGACGAAGTTGACGGCGAAAAGACCTTCGAAGTTCTGGCAACCAACGGTGATACCCACCTGGGTGGTGAAGACTTCGATACCCGTCTGATCAACTACCTCGTTGACGAGTTCAAGAAAGATCAGGGCATTGACCTGCGTAACGATCCGCTGGCTATGCAGCGCCTGAAAGAAGCCGCTGAGAAAGCGAAGATCGAACTGTCTTCCGCTCAGCAGACCGACGTGAACCTGCCGTACATCACTGCAGACGCGACCGGTCCTAAACACATGAACATCAAAGTGACCCGTGCGAAACTGGAAAGCCTGGTAGAAGACCTGGTGAACCGTTCTATCGAGCCGCTGAAAGTTGCTCTGCAGGACGCTGGCCTGTCCGTGTCTGATATCAACGACGTTATCCTCGTTGGTGGCCAGACCCGTATGCCAATGGTGCAGAAGAAAGTGGCTGAGTTCTTTGGTAAAGAGCCACGTAAAGACGTTAACCCGGACGAAGCAGTGGCTATCGGTGCTGCGGTTCAGGGTGGCGTACTGACCGGTGAAGTGAAAGACGTACTGCTGCTGGACGTTACCCCGCTGTCTCTGGGTATCGAAACCATGGGCGGTGTGATGACTGCGCTCATCAACAAAAACACCACCATCCCAACCAAGCACAGCCAGGTGTTCTCTACCGCTGAAGACAACCAGTCTGCGGTAACCATCCATGTGCTGCAGGGTGAGCGTAAGCGTGCGGCGGATAACAAATCTCTGGGTCAGTTCAACCTGGACGGTATTAACCCGGCACCGCGCGGCATGCCACAGATCGAAGTCACCTTCGACATCGATGCTGACGGTATCCTGCACGTGTCTGCGAAAGACAAAAACAGCGGTAAAGAGCAGAAGATCACCATCAAGGCATCTTCTGGTCTGAACGAAGCGGAAATCGAAAAAATGGTTCGCGATGCCGAAGCTAACGCGGAATCCGACCGTAAGTTCGAAGAGCTGGTTCAGACCCGCAACCAGGGTGACCATCTGCTGCACAGCACCCGTAAGCAGGTTGAAGAAGCAGGCGATAAACTGCCAGCGGAAGACAAGACTGCTATCGAAGCTGCACTGAGTGCGCTGGAATCCTCACTGAAAGGTGAAGATAAAGCGGACATCGAAGCGAAGATGCAGGAACTGGCACAGGCTTCTCAGAAGCTGATGGAAATCGCTCAGCAGCAGCACGCTCAACAGCAGGCGGGCGCTGACGCTTCGGCGAACAATGCGAAAGACGACGACGTTGTCGACGCTGAGTTCGAAGAAGTTAAAGATAAAAAATAATCGCCCTGATGCAGGGTAATTAATCGGCACGGGCGTAGGAGAACTCTCCACGCCCGTGCTCGCATGTTAAGGGGCTTAAAAAAACCAATGGCAAAGCAAGACTATTACGAGATTTTAGGCGTTCCGAAAACTGCGGAAGAGCGTGAAATCAAAAAGGCGTATAAGCGCCTGGCCATGAAATTCCACCCGGACCGTAATCAGGGTGACAAAGAGGCTGAAGCCAAATTTAAAGAGATCAAAGAAGCCTACGAAGTCCTGACCGATGCACAAAAACGTGCAGCCTATGACCAGTACGGTCACGCAGCCTTTGAACAGGGCGGCATGGGCGGCGGTGGATTCGGTGGCGGCGGCTTTGGCGGCGGTGCCGACTTCAGCGATATCTTTGGCGATGTCTTCGGCGACATCTTCGGCGGTGGGCGTGGTCGTCAGCGCGCGGCGCGCGGCGCGGACCTGCGCTACAACATGGATCTGACGCTGGAAGAGGCCGTTCGCGGTGTTACCAAAGAGATCCGTATTCCGACGCTGGAAGAGTGTGACGTCTGCCACGGCAGCGGCGCGAAAGCGGGTACCCAGCCGCAGACCTGTCCAACCTGTCACGGCTCCGGTCAGGTCCAGATGCGTCAGGGCTTCTTCGCGGTACAGCAGGCCTGTCCTCACTGTCACGGTCGCGGTACGCTGATTAAAGATCCGTGCACCAAATGCCACGGCCACGGTCGCGTTGAGAAAACCAAGACCCTGTCCGTTAAAATCCCGGCTGGCGTGGATACGGGCGACCGCATCCGTCTGGCGGGTGAGGGTGAAGCTGGCGAACACGGCGCACCGGCAGGCGATCTGTACGTTCAGGTGCAGGTGAAACAGCACGCTATCTTCGAGCGCGAAGGGAATAACCTGTACTGTGAAGTGCCGATCAACTTCGCGATGGCGGCTCTCGGCGGCGAAATCGAAGTGCCGACGCTGGATGGTCGCGTCAATCTGAAGATCCCGGGCGAGACCCAGACCGGTAAGCTGTTCCGCATGCGCGGGAAAGGCGTTAAATCCGTTCGCGGTGGTGCGCAGGGCGACCTGCTGTGCCGCGTCGTCGTGGAAACGCCGGTTGGCCTGAACGATAAGCAGAAACAGCTGCTGAAAGAGTTGCAGGAAAGCTTTGGTGGTCCGACGGGTGAGAAAAACAGCCCGCGTTCCAAAAGCTTCTTCGATGGCGTCAAAAAATTCTTCGATGATTTGACCCGCTAATCCGTTAGCTGGTTTTCATCTTCAAAAAGCCCGGAAGCGATTCCGGGCTTTTTTTATTTACGGTTATTGCTCGGTAAAAGTGAATCTATACTCAATATTAATCTGTTTTTGCCGAGCTATTTGGCTTGGTATTATGGTTTTATCGAGGTATTGTTGTAAAAGAGAGAACTTAAATGAAATTACTACACCGTTTCTTTAGCAGTGAGGCGTCCGGTGGCGTGCTCCTGATTATTGCCGCAGCGGCCGCGATGGTGCTGGCTAATCTTGGCATCACGCGGGATCTCTATCATGCATTTCTGGAAACGCCCGTTGAGCTGAAGGTCGGGGCGCTGGAAATTAACAAGAACATGCTGCTGTGGATCAACGATGCGCTGATGGCGGTGTTCTTCCTGCTGGTGGGGCTTGAAGTTAAGCGTGAGCTGGTTCTGGGCTCGCTTGCCAGCCGCCAGCGCGCGGCGTTCCCGGTCATTGCCGCGCTCGGTGGGATGGTGGTGCCGGCGCTGCTCTTCCTGGCGTTCACCTGGCAGGATCCGGTTGCACGTCACGGCTGGGCGATCCCGGCCGCGACGGATATCGCCTTTGCGCTCGGGGTGCTGGCCTTGCTGGGAAGCCGCGTGCCGGTTGCGCTGAAAATCTTCCTGATGGCGCTGGCGATCATCGATGACCTTGGCGCCATTGTGATTATCGCGCTGTTCTACACTAGCGATCTGTCGATCCTGTCTCTGAGTGTGGCCGCAGGCGCGATTGCGGTGCTGGCGCTGCTGAACATCTTTAATGTGCGCCGCATCGGTATCTACATCCTCGTGGGGATGGTGCTGTGGACGGCGGTGCTGAAATCCGGCGTGCACGCCACGCTGGCTGGGGTGATCGTCGGCTTCTTCGTACCGCTTAAGCCGCAGGACGGCAAGTCGCCGGCCAAACAGCTGGAGCATGTGCTGCACCCGTGGGTCGCCTTTATGATCCTGCCCCTGTTTGCGTTTGCCAACGCCGGGGTTTCGCTGGGCGGCGTGACGCTGGACGGGCTGACGTCCGTGCTGCCGCTGGGCATTATTGCCGGTCTGTTTATCGGTAAGCCGCTGGGTATTAGCCTCTTTTGCTGGCTGGCGACGAAACTGAAGCTGGCGTCATTGCCGCACGGCACCACGTTTAAGCAGATTATGGCCGTCGGCGTGCTGTGTGGAATAGGGTTTACGATGTCGATCTTTATCTCGACGCTGGCGTTTGGCGCGCATGCGCCTGAGCTGATCGTCTGGGCGAAACTCGGCATTCTCATCGGGTCATTACTGGCCGCCGTAATTGGTTATACCTTGTTGAAGGTGAAATTGTCCGGACAGGCCGTCCAGGCATAACGGAACACCGGGAGGAGGCGATCCTTCTCCCGAAACACACTCAAGGAGCGAAGACGCGATGTCTCATTTGAATTACAACCATCTTTACTACTTCTGGCACGTCTACAGACAGGGCTCGGTGGTCGGGGCTGCAGAGGCGCTCTACCTGACGCCGCAAACCATCACCGGGCAAATCAAGGCGCTGGAAGAACGTTTGCAGGGCAAGCTGTTCAAGCGTAAGGGGCGCGGGATTGAACCCAGCGAACTGGGTGAGTTGGTTTTCCGCTACGCGGACAAAATGTTTACCCTTAGCCAGGAGATGCTGGATATCGTCAACTACCGCAAAGAGTCGAACCTGCTCTTTGATGTTGGCGTGGCGGATGCGCTGTCCAAACGGCTGGTGAGCGGCGTGCTGGATGCGGCGGTGGTCGAAGACGAGCAAATCCACCTGCGCTGCTTTGAATCCACCCACGAGATGCTGCTGGAACAGCTGAGCCAGCACAAGCTGGATATGATTATCTCGGATTGTCCGATCGACTCGACGCAGCAGGAAGGGCTGTTCTCGGTGAAAATTGGGGAATGCGGCGTGAGCTTCTGGTGCATTAATCCGCCGCCGGAGAAACCCTTCCCGGCCTGCCTGGAAGAGCGTCGACTGCTGGTGCCGGGAAGACGTTCCATGCTGGGGCGCAAGCTCCTGAACTGGTTTAACTCGCAGGGGCTGAACGTGGAAATTCTCGGCGAATTTGACGATGCGGCGCTGATGAAAGCCTTCGGTGAAGCCCATAACGCCATCTTCGTTGCGCCGACGCTCTACGCGCACGATCTCTATTCGGACGACAAGATTACGGAGATAGGCAGAGTGGATAACGTGATGGAGGAGTATCACGCCATCTTTGCCGAAAGGATGATTCAGCATCCGGCGGTACAGCGAATCTGTAACCGTGACTACTCGGCGCTGTTTACGCCACCGGCAATCTGAAGATATAAAAAAACCCGCGTTAAGCGGGTTCTTTTAAAACAAGCAACAACAAGCGGCGATTAAGCCAGTTTGTTGATCTGCGCGGTCAGGTTTGCTTTATGACGCGCTGCTTTGTTTTTGTGGATCAGACCTTTAGCAGCCTGACGATCCACGATTGGTTGCATTTCGTTAAATGCGTTCTGCGCAGCAGCTTTGTCGCCAGCTTCGATAGCTGCGTATACTTTCTTGATGAAAGTACGCATCATAGAGCGACGGCTTGCATTGTGCTTACGAGCCTTTTCAGACTGAATAGCACGTTTCTTAGCTGATTTGATATTAGCCAAGGTCCAACTCCCAAATATGATCTATGTGGACAATTCAAAGGCCGAGGAATATGCCCTCTATACCTTCTTTTGTCAATGGATTTGTGCAAATAAGCGCCGTTAATGTGGCGACGCTACGTTACGTAGTGATGGCGCAGGATTCTACCAGCTTGTTGTCCGTGAATACAGCTTTTCGGCATAGAAATCGCAGTTCGCGAGCAGATTTTTTCGCTGCGAAAGGTCAGCCTGATGAAATCATTACGGCTTTCTGTTTTGCACGAACAATCGCCGGTTAACCTTAACCGCTGTACAAGGTATACTTTGGCGATTTTCACTGTTTTGAGCCAGACATGAAGCTGATACGCGGCATACATAATCTCAGCAGAGCCCCGCACGGGTGCGTGCTGACCATTGGTAATTTCGACGGCGTGCATCGTGGTCATCAGGCGCTGTTGCAGGGATTGCGTAAAGAAGGGGAGGCTCGCGGCCTGCCCGTAGTAGTGATGATTTTCGAACCGCAGCCGCTGGAGCTGTTCGCGGGCGATAAATCTCCCGCCCGTCTTACACGCCTGCGCGAGAAGTTGCGCTATCTGGCTGAGTCCGGCGTGGACTATGTATTGTGCGTACGTTTCGATCGCCGCTTTGCCGCGCTGACAGCACAAAATTTCGTCAGCGACCTGCTGGTGAAGCGTCTTGGCGTGCAGTTTCTTGCCGTGGGCGATGATTTCCGCTTTGGCGCTGGTCGTCAGGGTGATTTCTTGCTATTACAGAAGGCTGGTCTGGAGTACGGTTTTGACGTCACCAGCGCGATGACCTTCTGTGAAGGCGGCGTGCGCGTCAGCAGCACGGCAGTGCGGCAGGCGCTGGCCAACGATGAACTGGATACGGCAGAAAACCTGCTGGGACATCCGTTCACCATCTCTGGTCGCGTGGTCCATGGCGATGCGCTGGGCCGCACGATAGGTTTCCCGACGGCGAATATACCGCTGCGTCGTCAGGTTTCCCCGGTTAAAGGGGTCTATGCGGTGGAAGTGGCAGGACTGGGCGAAAAGCCGTTTTACGGCGTCGCCAACATTGGCACGCGTCCGACCGTCGCCGGTGTGCGTCAACAGTTAGAAGTGCACCTGCTGGACGTTGTAATGGACCTGTATGGTCGCCATATAGATGTAATACTGCGTAAAAAAATACGCAACGAGCAGCGATTTGGTTCGCTGGATGAACTCAAAGCGCAAATTGCGCGAGATGAATTAACAGCCCGCGAGTTTTTTGGGCTTTGAACCCGGCTTAACTGCCTACGTGATAAATACGGAACCGAGAATCTGATGAGTGACTATAAATCAACCCTGAATTTGCCGGAAACAGGGTTCCCGATGCGCGGCGATCTCGCCAAGCGTGAACCGGGAATGCTGGCGCGTTGGACCGATGATGACCTGTACGGCATCATTCGTGCAGCCAAAAAAGGCAAAAAAACCTTCATTCTGCATGATGGCCCTCCCTATGCGAATGGCAGCATTCATATTGGTCACTCTGTAAACAAGATTCTGAAAGACATTATCGTGAAGTCCAAAGGACTCGCGGGATATGACTCGCCTTACGTTCCGGGCTGGGACTGCCACGGCCTGCCAATCGAGCTGAAAGTTGAGCAGGAATTTGGCAAGCCTGGTGAGAAATTCACCGCCGCCGAGTTCCGTGCGAAGTGCCGCGAATACGCAGCCACCCAGGTTGACGGTCAGCGCGCTGACTTCATCCGTCTGGGCGTGCTGGGCGACTGGTCGCACCCGTACCTGACCATGGACTTCAAAACTGAAGCCAACATCATCCGTGCGCTGGGTAAAATCATCGGTAACGGCCACCTGCACAAAGGCGCTAAGCCGGTGCACTGGTGCGTGGACTGCCGTTCTGCGCTGGCAGAAGCGGAAGTGGAGTATTACGACAAAACCTCTCCGTCTATCGACGTAGCCTTCCATGCCGTCGATCAGGATGCGGTGAAAGCCAAATTTGGCGTGTCGTCCGTTAACGGCCCGATCTCGCTGGTGATCTGGACCACCACCCCGTGGACCCTGCCAGCCAACCGCGCGATCTCCCTGTCCGGTGAATTCGAATACGCGCTGGTGCAGATTGACGGCCAGGCGGTTATCCTGGCGAAAGATCTGGTTGAAAGCGTGCTGAAGCGCGCGAACATCGCCGATTACACCGTGCTGGGCACAGTTAAAGGCGACGCGCTGGAGCTGATGCGCTTCAAACACCCGTTCCTGGACTTCGACGTTCCGGCGATCCTGGGCGACCACGTAACGCTGGACGCGGGTACCGGTGCGGTACATACCGCCGGTGGCCACGGTCCTGACGACTACAACATCAGCCTGAAGTACGGTCTGGAAATCGCTAACCCGGTGGGGCCGGACGGTTCTTACCTGCCTGGCACCTATCCGGCGCTGGACGGCATCAACGTCTTCAAAGCGAACGACATTATCGTTGACATGCTGCGCACCAGCGGCGCGCTGCTGCACGTTGAAAAAATGCAGCATAGCTATCCGTGCTGCTGGCGTCACAAGACGCCAATCATCTTCCGTGCGACCCCGCAGTGGTTCGTCAGCATGGATCAGAAGGGCCTGCGCGAGCAGTCTCTGAAAGAGATCAAAGGCGTGCAGTGGATCCCGGACTGGGGCCAGGCGCGTATCGAATCCATGGTGGCTAACCGTCCTGACTGGTGTATCTCCCGTCAGCGTACCTGGGGCGTGCCGATGTCGCTGTTCGTGCATAAAGAGACGCATGAGCTGCACCCGAACACCCTCGAACTGATGGAAGAAGTGGCGAAGCGCGTCGAAGTTGACGGCATTCAGGCGTGGTGGGATCTCGACGCCCGTGACATCCTGGGCGCTGATGCTGACAACTACGAGAAAGTGCCGGATACCCTGGACGTATGGTTCGATTCCGGGTCTACCCACTCCTCCGTGGTTGACGTGCGTCCAGAATTTGCCGGTCACGCTGCCGATATGTATCTGGAAGGGTCTGACCAACACCGCGGCTGGTTCATGTCATCTCTGATGATCTCCACCGCCATGAAGGGTAAAGCGCCTTACCGTCAGGTACTGACTCACGGCTTCACCGTGGATGGTCAGGGCCGTAAGATGTCTAAATCTATCGGTAATACCGTTTCTCCGCAGGATGTGATGAACAAGCTGGGCGCAGACATTCTGCGTCTGTGGGTGGCGTCGACCGACTACACCGGCGAAATGGCGGTGTCTGACGAGATCCTGAAACGCGCTGCCGACAGCTATCGTCGTATCCGTAACACCGCGCGCTTCCTGCTGGCGAACCTGAACGGGTTTGATCCGGCAAAAGACATGGTGAAACCGGAAGAGATGGTGGTGCTGGACCGCTGGGCGGTAGGCTGCGCGAAAGCGGCGCAGGAAGATATCCTGAAGGCCTATGAGTCTTATGACTTCCACGAAGTGGTGCAGCGCCTGATGCGCTTCTGCTCCATCGAGATGGGCTCGTTCTATCTCGACATCATCAAAGACCGCCAGTACACCGCGAAAGCGGACAGCGTGGCGCGTCGTAGCTGCCAGACCGCGCTGTTCCATATCGCAGAAGCGCTGGTACGCTGGATGGCGCCGATCATGTCCTTCACCGCGGATGAAATCTGGGGTTACCTGCCGGGCGATCGTGAGAAGTATGTCTTCACCGGCGAATGGTACGAAGGTCTGTTCGATCTCTCCAGCACCGAAGCGATGAACGATGCCTTCTGGGACGAGCTGCTGAAAGTGCGTGGCGAAGTGAACAAGGTTATCGAGCAGGCGCGTGCTGATAAGAAAGTCGGCGGCTCTCTGGAAGCGGCGGTGACCCTGTACGCGGAGCCAGAGCTGGCGGCGAAGCTGACGGCGCTGGGCGATGAATTACGATTTGTCCTGTTGACCTCCGGTGCGAAAGTTGCGGATTATGCTGACGCGTCTGCTGATGCTCAGCAGAGCGAACTGCTCAAAGGACTGAAAGTCGCGCTGAGCAAAGCCGACGGTGAGAAATGCCCGCGTTGCTGGCATTACACCACCGATGTCGGCCAGGTGGCGGAACACGCAGACATCTGCGGACGCTGTGTAAGCAACGTCGCCGGTGACGGCGAAAAACGTAAGTTTGCCTGATGAGTAAAACTCTCTGTTCAACAGGACTGCGCTGGCTGTGGCTGGTTGTGGTGGTGCTGATTATCGATCTGGGCAGCAAGTTCCTGATCCTCCAGAACTTTGCTCTGGGGGAGACGGTGCCGCTGTTCCCGTCGCTTAACCTGCACTACGCGCGCAACTATGGTGCGGCGTTCAGTTTCCTTGCCGACAGCGGTGGCTGGCAGCGCTGGTTCTTTGCGGGTATCGCTCTCGGTATCTGCGTGATCCTGGCGGTGCTGATGTACCGCTCGAAGGCAACGCAAAAGCTGAATAACATCGCCTACGCGCTGATCATTGGCGGCGCGCTGGGCAACCTGTTTGATCGCCTGTGGCACGGCTTTGTGGTCGATATGATCGACTTCTACGTCGGCGACTGGCACTTCGCGACCTTTAACCTCGCCGATAGCGCCATTTGCATCGGTGCGGCGTTAATCGTGCTGGAAGGCTTCCTGCCTAAACCGGCCGCGAAAGAGCAGGCGTAAGCATCAATGCCGGGTGGCGCTACGCTTACCCGGCCTACCGAATATGCCGACACTTGTAGGCCGGGTAAGCGCAGCGCCACCCGGCACACAGGCGAGACAACATTAAAGAGCATTGTGTATGTCTAAATCCGTACAGAGCAACAGCGCGGTTCTCGTTCACTTTACGCTGAAGCTGGATGACGGCTCAACGGCCGAATCCACCCGCAACAACGGCAAACCGGCCCTGTTTCGTCTTGGCGATACCTCCCTGTCTGAAGGTCTTGAGCAGCAGCTTCTCGGTCTGAAAGAGGGTGAGAAAAAAGCCTTTTCGCTGGAGCCGGATGCCGCGTTTGGCGTGCCAAGCCCGGACCTGATTCAGTATTTCTCGCGCCGCGAGTTTATGGATGCGGGTGAACCGGAAATTGGGGCGATTATGCTCTTTACCGCTATGGACGGCAGCGAAATGCCTGGCGTGATCCGCGAAATCAACGGCGACTCGATTACCGTTGACTTCAACCATCCGCTTGCCGGGCGTACCGTTCATTTTGATGTTGAAGTGCTGGAGATCGATCCGGCACTGGAGGCCTGAAATGCAGATCCTGTTGGCTAACCCGCGCGGCTTTTGCGCCGGTGTAGACCGCGCTATCAGCATTGTTGAAAACGCGCTGGAGATTTACGGCGCGCCGATTTATGTGCGTCACGAAGTGGTGCATAACCGCTACGTGGTCGACAGCCTGCGCGAACGCGGTGCCATCTTTATCGAGCAGATCAGCGAAGTGCCTGACGGTGCGATCCTGATTTTCTCCGCGCACGGCGTCTCTCAGGCGGTCCGTAACGAAGCGAAAAGTCGCGATCTGACCGTCTTCGATGCCACCTGCCCATTGGTAACCAAGGTGCATATGGAAGTGGCGCGCGCCAGCCGTCGTGGTGAAGAGTCGATTCTGATTGGCCATGCCGGGCATCCGGAAGTCGAAGGCACCATGGGCCAGTACAGCAACCCGGAAGGGGGAATGTATCTGGTGGAGTCGCCTGAAGATGTGTTAACGCTGAACGTGAAAAATGAAGCGCGACTGTCGTTTATGACCCAGACCACGCTCTCCGTAGACGATACCTCTGACGTGATTGACGCCCTGCGTCAGCGCTTCCCGAAAATCGTCGGGCCGCGCAAGGATGACATCTGCTACGCCACCACCAATCGTCAGGAAGCGGTGCGCGCGCTGGCTGAACAGGCGGACGTGGTGCTGGTGGTCGGCTCTAAGAACTCCTCCAACTCTAACCGTCTGGCTGAACTGGCACAGCGAATGGGGAAGGCGGCGTTCCTGATCGACGATGCCACGGATATTCAGGAAGCGTGGGTTAAAGACGCGGCCTGCGTTGGCGTGACGGCCGGGGCGTCCGCGCCGGATATTCTGGTACAAAACGTCATTTCCCGCCTGCAGGAGCTGGGCGGCGGCGAAGCGGTGCCGCTGGAAGGACGTGAAGAGAACATTGTTTTCGAAGTGCCGAAAGAACTGAGAATCGACGCCCGCGAAGTCGAATAGTCCCTTTTCTGATGAAAGGCCAGCACCTCCTGTGCTGGCCTTTTTTTTACCCGTTACTTTATCGTGACGACAAAATCATGTCTTTTACTGATATTTAAGTCGGTTTCACGTTAAATTCTAATTATTGGTGTTTTCAGTTGGCAGTGCTCAGAAAGGCTGGTTAATCTGAAAACGGTTTACATCATTTTAACGTAAGAGAATAACTATGCATGATGCACAGATCCGTGTCGCCATTGCGGGCGCGGGTGGACGTATGGGCCGTCAGCTGATTCAGGCGGCACTTCAGATGGATGGCGTAGCACTTGGCGCGGCGCTGGAGCGTGACGGTTCATCGCTTCTGGGAACCGATGCTGGCGAGCTGGCGGGCGCGGGAAAGACCGGCGTCACCGTACAAAGCAGCCTGGATGCGGTTAAAGAGGACTTCGATGTCTTCATCGATTTTACCCGCCCGGAAGGGACGCTCGCGCATCTGGCATTTTGCCGCCAGCACGGCAAGGGGATGGTGATCGGCACCACCGGTTTTGACGATGCGGGCAAGCAGGCTATCCAGGATGCATCCAAAGAGATTGCGATTGTCTTCGCGGCAAACTTTAGCGTTGGCGTTAACGTCATGCTGAAGCTGCTGGAGAAGGCCGCGAAGGTGATGGGCAACTACACCGATATTGAGATTGTTGAAGCTCACCACCGCTATAAGGTTGATGCACCATCCGGCACGGCGCTGGCGATGGGCGAAGCGATTGCTCATGCACTTGATAAAGATTTAAAAGACTGTGCGGTCTATGCCCGCGAAGGCCACACCGGGGAACGCGTGCCAGGCACCATTGGTTTCGCAACCGTCCGGGCGGGTGACATCGTCGGCGAACATACCGCGATGTTCGCCGATATTGGCGAGCGCGTCGAAATTACGCATAAAGCGTCCAGCCGAATGACGTTTGCCAATGGTGCCGTTCGATCCGCTTTGTGGCTGAAAGAGAAGAGAAATGGCCTTTTTGATATGAGAGATGTGCTGGATCTCAACAATTTGTAAGCATTATTACCCATCGTGATGTGGTTATTGCAGTCGTAATTATTTGATTGCATAGGGCAATAATTTATTGCCCTTTTATTTTATCTATTTCGTGATTATTTTGTTCATTTAGCCTTGAAAGTATAGCTGTTCCTCTTGATTCTCGTTACTGAAATGTAAATTTTGACCATTTGGTCCACTTTTTGATGCTGCGTCGACTCATTTTTCATTAAACCCGGCGCGCAAGCGTTTTCCGCCGTGATTTACCTGATCTTTTTGTCGCTTAAGCTTCACTCGCCTCGCCAGATACGCAAAAGACTAAACAAAATATCGGTTTTAAGTTGACTTTTACCCACCAAATCTCCAGAATGCCGCCGTTTGCCAAAAATCCGCTGGCAACACATTTGCATTGATCCATGACATGGTTATGAATTAATATGCAAATAAAGTGAGTGAATATTCTCTGGAGGGTGTTTTGATTAAGTCAGCGCTATTGGTTCTGGAAGACGGAACCCAGTTTATCGGTCGGGCCATAGGGGCAACGGGTTCGGCGGTTGGGGAAGTCGTTTTCAATACTTCAATGACCGGTTATCAAGAAATCCTCACTGATCCTTCCTATTCTCGCCAAATCGTTACTCTTACTTATCCTCATATCGGCAATGTCGGCACCAATGCGGCTGACGAAGAATCCTCTCAGGTACATGCGCAAGGCCTTGTCATTCGTGACCTGCCGCTGATTGCCAGCAACTTCCGCAACACTGAAGATCTCTCTTCTTACCTGAAGCGCCATAACATCGTGGCGATTGCCGATATCGATACCCGTAAGTTAACGCGTCTGCTGCGCGAGAAGGGTGCACAGAACGGCTGCATCATCGCAGGTGATAACCTCGATGCGACGCTGGCGCTGGAAAAAGCGAAAGCTTTCCCGGGCCTGAACGGCATGGACCTGGCGAAAGAAGTGACTACCGCTGAAGCCTACAGCTGGACTCAGGGTAGCTGGACGCTGGAAGGCGACCTGCCGGAAGCGAAAAAAGAGAGCGAGCTGCCGTTCCACGTGGTGGCCTACGATTTTGGCGCCAAGCGCAACATCCTGCGCATGCTGGTTGACCGCGGCTGCCGCCTGACGGTGGTGCCTGCACAAACGTCTGCCGAAGACGTGTTGAAGATGAATCCGGACGGTATTTTCCTGTCCAACGGCCCTGGCGACCCGGCGCCGTGCGATTACGCCATCGCCGCCATCAAGTCCTTCCTGGAAACCGATATCCCGGTATTCGGCATCTGCCTCGGCCATCAGCTGCTGGCGCTAGCGAGCGGTGCGAACACCGTCAAGATGAAGTTCGGCCACCACGGTGGTAACCACCCGGTGAAAGATATCGATAACAACACGGTGATGATCACAGCGCAAAACCACGGCTTCGCCGTCGATGAAGCCTCAATGCCGGCTAACCTGCGCGTGACCCATAAGTCGCTGTTCGATGGCACCCTGCAGGGGATTCATCGCACCGATAAGCCAGCGTTCAGCTTCCAGGGCCACCCGGAAGCGAGCCCGGGCCCGCACGACGCCGCACCGCTGTTCGATCACTTCATCGAACTTATCGAGCAATACCGTAAGACCGCTAAATAATCAGGAGCCGAGAAGACAATGCCAAAACGTACAGACATAAAAAGCATCCTGATCCTTGGCGCTGGCCCGATCGTTATCGGCCAGGCCTGCGAATTCGACTACTCCGGCGCGCAGGCGTGTAAAGCCCTGCGTGAAGAGGGCTACCGCGTCATCCTGGTGAACTCTAACCCGGCCACCATCATGACCGACCCGGAAATGGCTGATGCAACCTACATCGAGCCGATTCACTGGGAAGTGGTACGTAAAATCATCGAAAAAGAGCGCCCGGACGCGGTGCTGCCGACCATGGGCGGCCAGACGGCGCTGAACTGCGCGCTGGAGCTGGAGCGTCAGGGCGTACTGGCCGAATTCGGCGTCACCATGATTGGTGCCACCGCCGACGCGATTGATAAAGCCGAAGACCGTCGCCGCTTCGACGTGGCGATGAAGAAAATCGGCCTCGACACCGCGCGCTCCGGTATCGCACACAACATGGAAGAAGCGCTGGCCGTTGCGGCTGAAGTGGGCTATCCGTGCATCATCCGTCCATCGTTCACCATGGGCGGCACCGGCGGCGGTATTGCCTACAACCGCGAAGAGTTCGAAGAAATTTGCGAACGCGGTCTGGATCTTTCCCCAACCAAAGAGCTGCTGATTGATGAATCGCTGATTGGCTGGAAAGAGTACGAGATGGAAGTGGTGCGTGATAAAAACGACAACTGCATCATCGTCTGCTCCATCGAAAACTTCGATGCGATGGGTATCCACACCGGCGACTCCATCACCGTTGCGCCAGCCCAGACGCTGACCGACAAAGAGTACCAAATCATGCGTAACGCCTCGATGGCGGTACTGCGTGAAATCGGCGTGGAAACCGGCGGTTCTAACGTACAGTTCTCCGTAAACCCGAAAACCGGCCGTCTGATTGTTATCGAAATGAACCCGCGCGTGTCCCGTTCCTCCGCGCTGGCCTCTAAAGCGACCGGCTTCCCGATTGCGAAAGTGGCGGCGAAACTGGCGGTGGGTTATACCCTCGATGAGCTGATGAACGACATCACCGGTGGCCGCACCCCTGCGTCCTTCGAGCCGTCCATCGACTACGTTGTGACTAAAATTCCTCGCTTTAACTTCGAGAAATTCGCCGGCGCGAACGACCGTCTGACCACCCAGATGAAATCCGTCGGTGAAGTGATGGCGATTGGCCGCACGCAGCAGGAATCCCTGCAGAAAGCGCTGCGCGGTCTGGAAGTGGGCGCAACCGGCTTTGACCCGAAAGTGAGCCTGGACGACCCGGAAGCGCTGACTAAAATCCGTCGCGAGCTGAAAGACGCAGGCGCAGAACGTATCTGGTACATCGCCGATGCCTTCCGCGCGGGCCTGTCCGTCGACGGCGTGTTCAACCTGACCAACATCGACCGCTGGTTCCTGGTACAGATTGAAGAGCTGGTGCGTCTGGAAGAGAAAGTGGCAGAGCTGGGCATCAACGGCCTGGACGCAGACTTCCTGCGCATGCTGAAGCGTAAAGGCTTCGCCGACGCGCGTCTGGCTAAGCTGGCGGGCGTGCGCGAAGCGGAAATCCGCAAGCTGCGCGACCAGTATGACCTGCACCCGGTGTACAAGCGCGTCGACACCTGTGCGGCAGAGTTTTCTACCGACACCGCGTACATGTACTCCACCTATGAAGACGAGTGCGAAGCGAATCCGTCAGTTGACCGCGACAAGATTATGGTGCTGGGCGGCGGTCCAAACCGTATCGGCCAGGGCATCGAGTTCGACTACTGCTGCGTACACGCCTCGCTGGCGCTGCGTGAAGACGGTTACGAGACCATCATGGTCAACTGTAACCCGGAAACCGTCTCCACCGACTACGACACCTCTGACCGCCTCTACTTCGAGCCGGTGACGCTGGAAGACGTGCTGGAAATCGTGCGCATCGAGAAGCCAAAAGGCGTTATCGTGCAGTACGGTGGCCAGACGCCGCTGAAGCTGGCGCGCGCGCTGGAAGCGGCAGGCGTACCGGTTATCGGTACCAGCCCGGATGCGATTGACCGCGCGGAAGACCGTGAACGTTTCCAGCAGGCGGTTGACCGTCTGAAGCTGAAACAGCCGGCGAACGCCACGGTGACGGCCATCGAACAGGCCGTAGAGAAGGCGAAAGAGATTGGCTACCCGCTGGTGGTGCGTCCTTCTTATGTGCTGGGCGGCCGCGCGATGGAAATCGTCTACGACGAAGCCGACCTGCGTCGCTACTTCCAGACGGCGGTGAGCGTCTCCAACGATGCGCCAGTACTGCTTGACCGCTTCCTCGACGATGCGGTAGAAGTGGACGTTGACGCCATCTGCGACGGCGAAATGGTGCTGATTGGCGGCATCATGGAACATATCGAGCAGGCGGGCGTACACTCCGGCGACTCCGCCTGTTCTCTGCCAGCGTACACCCTGAGCCAGGAGATTCAGGACGTGATGCGCCAGCAGGTACAGAAGCTGGCCTTCGAGCTGCAGGTTCGCGGCCTGATGAACGTCCAGTTCGCGGTGAAAGATAACGAAGTCTACCTGATTGAAGTCAACCCGCGTGCGGCACGTACCGTACCGTTCGTCTCTAAAGCCACCGGTATTCCGCTGGCGAAAGTGGCGGCGCGCGTGATGGCAGGCCAGACGCTGGCACAGCAGGGCGTGACCAAAGAGATCATTCCACCGTACTACTCGGTGAAAGAAGTGGTGCTGCCGTTCAACAAATTCCCGGGCGTTGACCCGCTGTTAGGGCCAGAAATGCGCTCCACCGGGGAAGTGATGGGCGTGGGTCGCACCTTCGCAGAAGCGTTTGCCAAGGCGCAGCTGGGCAGCAGCTCGACCATGAGAAAATCGGGCCGTGCGCTGCTCTCCGTTCGCGAAGGCGATAAAGAGCGCGTGGTTGACCTGGCAGCCAAGCTGCTGAAGCAGGGCTTTGAGCTGGACGCGACCCACGGTACGGCAATTGTGCTGGGCGAAGCGGGTATCAACCCGCGTCTGGTGAACAAGGTGCATGAAGGTCGTCCGCACATTCAGGATCGTATCAAGAATGGCGAATACACCTACATCATCAACACCACCGCAGGCCGCCAGGCGATTGAAGACTCCAAGCTGATTCGCCGCAGCGCGCTGCAGTACAAAGTGCACTACGACACCACCCTGAACGGCGGTTTCGCAACGGCCATGGCGCTGAATGCGGATGCTACCGAGAAGGTGATTTCGGTTCAGGAAATGCACGCGCAGATTAGCAAGTAAGTAAAAATGCCCGGTGCCGTTCGGTTGCCGGGCATTCACCCCATCTTCAGAACCTTCTGGTTTTTCATCCTCTTTCAGTCAGTTAGCCTAAAATTGTTAGGTCGATAACGAAATTCAACTGAGAGCAGGGGAAAACACCATGCAAAATAAATTACTGATCGCCACCCTTCTTGCCGCCACTGCAACGTTTACCGTCGCGGGCTGTTCTTCTAACCAGGCAGTGAAAACCACCGATGGCAAAACCATTGTCACCGACGGAAAACCACAGGTCGATGACGATACCGGTCTGGTGTCGTATAAAAATGCGGAAACGGGTCAGACCGAGCAGATCAACCGCGATCAGGTGAAATCAATGGGCGAGCTGGATAACTAATAAAAAAAGCCGTGGCGTTTGCCACGGCTTTTAGTCTTTCAGGAACGATTACCAGCGGTGGTTCAGCAGGATATGACCGCCATAAGCAGCATAGCTGTTCTCACCCCACTCGCCGCTGGCGCGCAGGGAGAGCGTCGTGGTTTCGTTCAGGTTGCCGGTGACGCCCAGCTCTAACTGACCGCGATCTTCCGGCGTATCGTTGCTGACGGTCTCGCCGTTAAACGCCAGATCGTTCTGACCTGCGCCTTTCAGCCAGTTCACGGCAACGTACGGCTGCCAGGCTTTCACGTCTTTCTGTTCGAAGTAGCTTGATTTGACGCCCAGACGACCAAACAGACCGTCGTTGTCCAGCGTGGTAATCCGCACGCCGTCGCGATCGGTATGGTTTTCCTGATCCAGATAGCTGTAGATAACCTGCGCCTGAGGTTCGATTTTCCAGGTGCGCTCATTTTCTGAATCAATCACCCATGCATGGCCCACTTCGACGGATGCCGCGAAGCCTTCACTGTCGTAATCTTCATCGTTACGGTTGCTGGTCACTTTATTGTTGTACCAGCTATAGGCGGCCCAGGTATCAACGTAGCTGCCCAGACGCAGCTTCTGATCTTCCTGCCAGGTTGCATACAGGCCGACGTTAAAGCCATCCACTTTGCCCTGCGCATCACGTACGTTGTGTTTTGCATCAGAGTGGGTCTTCGCCTGGCCTGCCCCGAACATGCCACCCGCACGCAGGATGCCGTTGTCCATTGGCTTACTCATGAAGTCGCTGCCTACCTGAAGGACAGTGGTGGTGGTGTCATAGCTGACTTTGTCACCGCCCGCATTGTTTTCATGGTAGCGACCTTTGACGTACATCCAGGTGTTGAGATCTTCCTCGTTACGGAAGGTGATCTGATCGCGATCGTCACGCTTGTGCAGGAACATGCTCTGCGCGGCAAGGTAGTTACCTAAGTAAGCGCCGACCTCAGGAGCCATGACTTCGGGACCGCTATTGCTGCCGTTGTCGGTGTTACCACCGTTGTCGGTATTATCAGACGGTTCATCGGAAGGCGTGGCCTTTGACTCCAGGTACCAGTTGCCGTTGCTGTGCTGATAGAGATTATATTCCCACGCACCGGCAACCACCGGTTTGGCAAGGGTCAACTGGGCTTCGGAGCTGCCGCCAATGCTGACAATTTCCATGCCGTTAACGGTTTGCGCGCCTAGGCCGCCAATGTTGTTCACGCTGACGTCGGACTGGCCAAAGCTGCTGCCGGTAATGGTGAGATGATCGGTTGGCGAGTTGTCTTCACCCAGGGTACTGTTCATCACGATCTGACTGCCCGCAGAGCCGATATAGTCGCCGTTAATAGTGAAATTATTGCCAACGCTGTGATTGGCGGCGCTGAGTAACAGTGTGCCACCATTGGTGACGTTGCCGTTGACCGTATCGATACCTGAAACGCTCAGCGTATCGTTACCCTGAATCGCATTCCATGCTGCCAGCGTACCACCCGTGAGGATGTTGATATTGTCGTTTACTTCGCCAGCAGTGGCAAACTGAGCGCCATTTTCGACAGTAATCGTCGCGTTGCTACTCTTTGTACCAAGCGTTGAACCAACAGCGACCAGCGTGGTGCCGCTATGCAGAACGGTATCACCCGTGTAGGTGTTTTTGCCGGTTAGCGTCAGGGTGTTGGAATCCACTTTTTCAACATTGCCGCTACCGGTAATGCCGGTGGCGAACGCCGTATTACTGCCCTGATTAAAAATAAGTGTGCCGTTGTTGGTCAGTCCACCACTCAGCGTCGCGGTTTTCGTACCATCACCCAGCTGGAGAGAAGCATCTTTGGCAACGAGAGTCGTACCTGCATTAGACACATTCCCCGACAGGATTAAATCACCGCTGTTAACCAGCAGCGAATTGCCAGAACCGATAATGTCGATATTCCCTGAGAGCGCCCAGCTTTCGCCGTCCATTTCTAAAGAAGCAAAGCCATCGCCTTCCGATAAGCCAACAAAATTGCTGTCTTCTGTGCCGGTTCCTGCCAGGGTTATCGTATTTCCTTTAGAGATGCTCGAAATTACGTCGCCTTTCAGTGACGAGCCAGTGTCAAGCACCAACGTATTATTTTTGCTGCTGGCAAACGTAATAGCCGTACCGCCACCACCGATCGAACCGTTGTTAATGATATCAACTTTCGCCGTATCCGTTACGTTGATGCCGTTTTGCGCACCCTGAACGGTTCCAGTATTGGTGATTTTTGAATTGCCTTCGCTCACGGTAATACCATTGTCACTTGTACCGCTTATTGTACCGCTGTTATTTATACCGGCACCTGTTTGGGCGTTGATACCTGTCTTGGGTGATGCTGCCAACTTACTGATTTAGTGTATGATGGTGTTTTTGAGGTGCTCCAGTGGCTTCTGTTTCTATCAGCTGTCCCTCCTGTTCAGCTACTGACGGGGTGGTGCGTA
>NZ_VDAF01000019.1:0-97034 GCF_019584525.1 Enterobacter sp. EC_50
CCGTGATGAAGGCGTTGCCGACTCATACCAGGCCTGAATAGCTTCATCATCCAGCCAGAAAGTTATGGAGCCACGGTTGATGAGGGCTTTATTGTAGGTGGGCCAGTTGGTGATTCTGAACTTTTGCTTTGCCACGGAACGGTCTGCGTTGTCGGGAAGATGCGTGATCTGATCCTTCAACTCAGCAAAAGTTCGATTTATTCAACAAAGCCTGATGAAGGGGATTGTGCTGTCTTATTTGAGATAAATACTTGGAAGTCAATGGGTGTGTAATTATTATGGGCCTATACGATTTTATCGTTGTCGGAGGTTATTCCCCCATTTTTCCCTAATGATTCCCCGTATAATTTTTAAAAATGAAAAAAACCAGCCGTAAAAGGCTGGTTTTGAATGTGTTTTTGGTCGGCACGAGAGGATTTGAACCTCCGACCCCCGACACCCCATGACGGGTATTTATCTTACAAATGCATTGCAGGAATTACATTTGTACTTACCAGCAATAGTTGCATGTCCAGTGACTGCGCTCATTGAGGACATTTTTTTATCCGATCCCTCATAACATCTTGGGCAGAAAGGTCCGTTTGGCTTGCCATCAACAGGTGTAGCTCTCCAGTAGACATTATCCCGAAACTCAAGCTCATCTGAGGCATTTAGTTTTCCTTGCAGTTCATCAACCTTCCGCTTTAGTTCATACATCTCAAGCTGTGCATCTGCAAGTTCGATTTTTGCTTCAGATAGAGCACTGTAAAGCTCGCTGAACTTGAGCCTCATTTCAGCATCGTTATATGCGCCCGAAGCATTTTTTATATCCTTCGCCAAATCGAAGGCTGTCTTAAGCGCAGTTAATCCTGTGACAATATCGGCCATACATCCCTCTTTTTAGATAAATGACGTTCGTGTAAGCCATAAGATTACATCCGGCGTAAGAAAATGTTTGTGAGTAAAATCATAAGCTTTAAGGCTAAAGTTTCACCATTTTAACTTTTTGGTAATCGTAATCTGTTGATTAATATGATTTTATAATTATGAATTAGTGGCGAAAAATTTAACGTATGTTACTGATTATTGTAGATAACATGTGTGATTTTAAAACGCCTTTGATTTAGGGTACACAGAGGAAGATAATTTCTTCAACTGAAAAATGGTTATCAAAACCCAAAAATAATTAAATACAATCAACTGGTTAGCCTGTGGCTAGAAATGTGTGACGAGAGCTTTATTTCTGATGTTTTTACCTAAAAATCAATGCGTCATGATTGATTTCATGAAATAATGCTGCGTCATATGGAATGGTTCGAAGCCGCAGACCTGATCGTTAAAGGTATGGAAGGCGCGATCAATGCGAAAACCGTAACTTACGATTTCGAACGTCTGATGGAAGGCGCTAAGCTGCTGAAATGTTCAGAGTTTGGCGACGCGATTATCGCGAACATGTAATCCAGATTCTGGGTTAAACAAGAGCGGGGGCCAGAGGGTTCCCGTTTTTTTTGCCTCTGCCCGCGGGAGACAACCCGATGTTAGCCACTGTCCTTATCACTGTCGTTGCACTTATTCATCTCTACATTCTTGTGCTGGAAATGTTCCTGTGGAATACCAAAACAGGGCACAAGGCCTTTAATCTGCGTCCTGATTTTGCACGCGACACCCGCGTGCTGGCGGCGAATCAGGGGCTGTATAACGGGTTCCTGGCGGCGGGCCTGCTGTGGAGCCTCTGGCTCGGCGAAAACGGGATTCAGGTGGCCATCTTCTTCCTGAGCTGCGTATTGATTGCCGGACTTTTTGGCGCAGCCACCGCCAGCCGTAAAATTTTGTACGTGCAGGCCATTCCCGCGCTCGCTGCGCTGCTTGCGTTACTCATCTGAAGCAATGCTTTGGTTGAGATAATGCGTCCGATATACTCGTGACGTTACCTTTATTGACCAGAGACGAGACTGTTATGCACAACGATATCCCCCTGAAATATTATGATATTGCCGATGAGTACGCGACGGAGGCCGCAGAGCAAGTCGCGGAATCAGAGCGCGACGCGCTGGCACACTACTTCCAGCTGCTGCTCACCCGCTTAGCGAATAATGAGGAGATCAGCGAGGAAGCCCAGCAGGAGATGGCCACAGAAGCCGGGATCCGTGCGGGTCGCATTGATGATGTTGCGAACTTCCTCAATCAGTGGGGAAATGAATAGCCTGCCTTAGAAACTGTTATGCTGATGCTTTGCGATACAGCTCAGCATCACGCTATCGGACCACATGCATTTTTTCCGCAGAATAGGCGAAGCGGGTTTATCGACAAGCAGCGCGAAAATAACGATCAGAAGAAAGAGTACTGCAGGAAAAACTAAGGATAATTTCACGTTTTTAACCAAAATAAGAGTGTGCTTCAGGGGAATCTACCGTCTGAATATGACGACTATATGTTTTGGCGGAAAAAATGGAAACGTCCGAGTGTAAAAAAACGAGCAGGACAGGCTTCAGGTTAGGGGGCGACGCCGGTGAGTCGCTTCGCCAGCTCGCTCCGGGTGAGTGCTTTTGAAAAATACCATCCCTGGATCAGCGCGTCGGGATATCTGTCCGCAATAAAGCGATACTGAGTTTCATTTTCCACGCCCTCGAAAACAAGGGTTTTATTCAACTTCGCGAGGGCATCGCTAAAGATAACAAAGATGTTTTGCTTATAATCTTCGCTGATGCCGTCCACCAGCGATTTGTCAATTTTGATTTCATCATATTCAAGCTGCGACAGCCGCGCCAGATTTGAATTTTGCACGCCGAAATCATCGATTGAAATTTTAACGCCAAGCGATTTTAGTTCCTGGCAGAATCCCTCAAGGATATCCGCCGCGGAAACGGCTTTCTCAGAAAGCTCGACCTTCATCAGGGAAAGGGGAAGGTTGTTGACTAAGCACTCGCGACGCAAAATGTTAATAAACTGTCCGTCTTCAATTTCTTTCCGCCCAACGTTGATTGAAACGATCAGCTGATGCTTAATCGCCAGCGGGGCAATTTCTGAGAGCGATTTACCGATAACATTGCCATAATATCTTTTATACAGCCCGATTTTCTTAATTAATGGGATAAACAGCTCCGGCGAGACGTCTCCGTGTTTTTGATCGCGCCATCGCGACAGAACTTCCACGCCCACGATTTTTTGATCGCGAATGCGAATAATGGGCTGATAGTTAACGCTGAAGGTATTTGTTATCACGGCTTTGATTAGCGTACGTTCCAGCGAAAAACGGTCTTCATGGATACGGAAGACAAATAACGTTATCGCGACCCAGATAAAGTAGAGAATGATCGCGAGAAACGTCAAGATAAACGGGGGTAACGAGGCCAGTCCCGCATCGTGATGTTTTACAATCACGCATAAATCCCATACGGCGCTGCACTGTGTAATGGTCAGGGTGAACAACGTGGAGTGCAGCCAGCTCCGCGCTCGCAGGTCGGGGGCAGCCGAAAAAAAGATCCGGCCAAAGTCCTTTGTGGTGGCACTCAGAGAATAGCTTGCGGTAACCGGGGTGAATTTATCGTAAGCATAGCGGGAAGTGAAGATAATAATATTATTATAAATGGCCGCATTGCCCGTGAAAAAGTCTTTTCTTGAAAACTGCGCGAGGAGAAAACCTCTCGGCGTTTTATGCAGTTCCGCAGGAAGTGGAACGGGCGTCGCGAGTTTACCCCAAAAAGCAGTACAGATAATTTTTCCTTTTTCAATAAAACCGATATCGCCGAAATAGAGGTTGTTAAGCTTTATTTGTCTGTAGCTATCCAGGCTGGTTTTATCACACCCCTGCGTCGTTATGCTTTTAAGGCCCAGCGCCACGTTTTGGGACAGGTCTTCGGAATAATGTAAAAGGGTCCGGGATATTTCAAGCTGTTTGGTTTTTTGCTGACCAAGGATAACCGCATTGACCGCATAAAGAGACAGGATGACCAGAAGCGTTGAAACGATCGCAACGGCAATGCGCTTTTTCATTTTCCGGTTATCCTGTCCGCTCCCTGAATTCATAAATCTTAACACAGCCTGGGCAAGGCACAAGCCTGATAGTCACGCCGGGTGAGCAAATTCGGGCGGGTGAACTCATACGAAAGCATCAGTTTTTTAAGATAATTCTCAGCTAAGCTATTTTCATTGCGATCGGCAACGTCAGGTAAACCACGGGTTCTTCTTTCAGATCCTTCATGCTTGTTTATTCTATTAAGGAAAACATCGTGCGCAACGTGATGATCCCTATTCTCAGTGCCCTGTTTCTTTTTCTGATCGGCATACTGATTATTAACTGGCAGTTATGGCAGATGGCGAAAATGAATAACGTTCATACCGCCACGGTAAGCACCCAGAAAATAGAAAGCATTTTGTCGGAAGCCGTCAGTGCGGCCAGCACGGCGAAGCGCGTTGCGGAGCAGGGGTGTACCAGCAGCGGGCAGCTGGCGCTGGGGACAGAAGCTGCGCTAAAACCGCATCTGCGCGCCATCATGATCCAGCAGCAGGGGGAAATCACCTGTACATCCCTTCCGGGGAATGGCGTATTGATTGTTCATCCGGAGACGCTACCTGAAAAAGAATTAATGCTGCTCCCCGGTAATCGACTGGTGAACGGGATCCCGGTACTTGTCTTCCAGATGCCCATCGCAGGCGGGCGCATCATCGTCAGCGTCAGCGATGCGCATTTGCAGGACGTCATCGCGAACGCATCAAACAGCGTTGACCTGGGGTTGGTTGTCGGCGAAAGCATGTTTACGCGCAACGGTGACGTGACCGGCTGGAAAGCGGCCTCGTGGACGGGTTCACTTACGGCATCTTCGCAATTCCCCTTTAGTCTGGCCTGGCAACCGCCTGCCTTTTTTAGCCTGACGCGGCTACTGCACCAGGGCTGGAGCCTGATACTGCTGATTCTCGCGCTATCCCTGGCGGTGGGCATTTTGATCCGCCGATACAAGGGAAAAAGCACCACCTTTGAAGACGATTTGCGTAAGGCCATTTTGCAGGGAGAGATCGTGCCTTACTACCAGCCGATCGTGAACGGGGACACCGGCGGGTTATACGGGGTTGAAGTCCTCGCAAGGTGGAAGCATCCAAAGTCTGGGTTTATCCCGCCGGATGTCTTTATTCCGATTGCTGAACGTAGCGGGTTGATTATTCCGCTGACCAAAGGCTTGATGGCGAAAGTGGTCACACAGCTTAAGCCGCTGTTGCCGAAGCTACCGGATGGGTTCCATATCGGGGTGAACATCAGCGCCAGACACATTGATGCCCCTTCTTTCCTTGGTGACTGTCGTCTCTTCGGTAAGGGGTTTCAGGGTAAAGCCGTGAAGCTGGTTCTCGAGGTGACCGAACGTGAACCGTTGATCGATAATCCTCATCTGGTGGAAAACCTCAACGCGCTGCATAACGCCGGTTTTGTCATTGCACTGGATGATTTTGGTACGGGGTATTCCGGGCTGTCATGTCTAAATGCGCTTGCCATAGATTATATTAAAATTGATAAAAGCTTTGTTAACCGGGTTTCTGAGGAGAAGGACTCAACGATCCTGCTGGACTGCGTTATTGACCTGGCGAAAAAACTCTCATTGCGTATCGTGGCCGAAGGTGTAGAAACGAAAGAGCAGCTGGAGTACCTCAACCGTAATGAAATTACCCTGTTGCAGGGGTATTATTTTGGTAAACCCGTCTCCTATATCGATTTTATTAAAGTCATTTTATCTAAGCCCAGGGAGGCCGTGATGCTGTAAAACGTCAGGCGCTGTAAAAAAATCAGGAATAGAGCGGGTTGCCTGGCGGTGAAACACAAAATAAAGACGAGCTTCTGTTGTATGCTTAAGTGCAATTCATTTTCCT
Source organism: Enterobacter sp. EC_50 (assembly GCF_019584525.1). Classification (NCBI taxonomy): domain Bacteria; kingdom Pseudomonadati; phylum Pseudomonadota; class Gammaproteobacteria; order Enterobacterales; family Enterobacteriaceae; genus Enterobacter; species Enterobacter sp. EC_50. The sequence continues at coordinate 5,836 of NZ_VDAF01000019.1, forward strand.
CTTATCCTGAGCTTTGTTACAGTGACAAGAGTTGTCAGCCAGGGATATCAGGCGTGATAAGGTGGAAAAGCTCGTGCATGTGAAAAATACTTTTTACACAACAACCATTACCGTCATCATTGTCTCATTGATTATCTCGCTGGCGCTTGCCGTCCAAATTGCCACGTCCAGACAGCAGTCAATCCAGCAAATTAATACCAGCGTCGCTAACCTCAGCCACACCCTGGATGTTTATACTGAAGGGATCATGCGCCAGAGTGAAATGTTAATTACTACCGTTTCCGACATAATCGAAATTTATGGCATGACCCCGCAGCAGGCGACCAATATTCAGCACATGATCCATAATCAGGATAACCTTCTTACCCAGATTAATAATGTGGTTGTTTACGATGCTCAGGGCGATATCTTCACTGCGCTGCATGAAAGTTTCACGGGGCCACGCAAAGGCTCGGACAGAGAGTTTTTTATCTATCACCAGGAAAATAAAACTCAGCAGGTCTTTATTGGGGAGCCGGTGGTAAGCAGAACCAATGGCAAATGGGTTATCACCCTCAGTCGGCGCCTTGAAACTCAGTCCGGAGCATTTAACGGTGTCGTGGTGGTTACGCTCGGTATTGAAAATTTTCTGGCACTCTACGGGCAGATTAATATCGGCCACTCGGGCGTCATCGGCTTAACGACGCAATCAGGCGTGCTGCTGGTCCGTTATCCCTTTAAAAATACCTATATCGGCACGATTGTTTCTGATTCACCGCTCTTCAGGAAATATCTCAAAGTACAAAATACGGGGATAGCCAGCTCCATCTCACGGTTTGATAAAATCGAGCGCATCTATGCCTATGAGAAAAACCGACGCTACGGACTGGTCACCACAGTGGCCGTCAGCATTGATGAAGCTCTTGCACCCTGGCGCAAGCAGGCGATTCAGCTGGCGGTACTCATTTTCGTGTTTACGGCGATACTCATCGTGGCGTCGTACTTCCTGTATTCCGACCTGTCCCGAAAAACACGGGATAACAAAGCGCTGAAGATTATCGCTTCAGAAGATGCGTTGACCGGGCTGTACAACCGCCGCGTCTTTGATGAAAAAATCCTCTCGGAAATTGCTACGTGCGCCGCGCATGACGCGCCGATTTCGGTACTGATCGTGGACGTGGACTACTTCAAAAAATACAACGATAACTATGGTCATCCTGAAGGGGACCGGTGTCTGGCAATGCTCGGAAACAGCCTCAGGGAGAGCCTTACCCGTGATAATCAGCTTGTGGCGCGCTACGGCGGAGAGGAGTTTGCGCTGATATTGCCGGATGCGGATATTCAGGAGGCACTTCGTCTGGCCCAGACGATTATTCGCAATGTGTTCTCGCTGCAAATCGCGCATGCCTTTAGTCCCTTCGGCCGGGTGACGGTAAGCGTCGGAATTTCCACCGCCCGTGCCGTCGACATTGCAGGCAGCCAGCAAAATATCATTATTGCCGCAGACCAGGCGCTCTATCAGGCGAAACGCGCGGGACGTAACCGGTACGCGTTTGTTGGGGTATGAGCAAAAAAAAAGCCCACTCAGGAGTGGGCAAGAAATACTGGAAGCAATGTGAGCAATGTCGTACTGAATACTTGAGTGTTTCTCTCAACTATTCAGTGTTGAGAAAGATAATCTTTCTCAACAAAAGATGCAACCCCACAGTTTCTGTGGCCTGTACATTTTGTTGATGAATAATTCCCCACTCTCTCATTGTGATGCTTATCACAAATTTCCTTTCTGGAATCCTGTGCTATTCTTTTTTGTGTCGTTGATTTAATGACAAAAACCATACAGAGAGGAAAGTTATGGGAATTTTATCCTGGATTATCTTTGGGCTTATTGCGGGTATTCTGGCGAAGTGGATCATGCCGGGCAAAGATGGCGGTGGGTTTATCGTCACCGTAATACTGGGTATTGTCGGCGCGGTAGTCGGCGGCTGGATCAGTACGCTGTTCGGTTTTGGCAAGGTCGATGGCTTTAACTTCGGCAGTTTCGCCGTCGCGGTGATCGGTGCGCTGGTTGTTCTGTTTATCTACAGAAAGATCAAAAGCTAAGGTCTGAAAGCGTTGAAAAAGGCTGCCAGATGGCGGCCTTTTTACGTACTGGCGTTTACCACCAGCCAAGCTGCGTGCCGGCAAACGCCGCGATGGCAACGATCAGCATAATGACGGTTGTCTTCCGCATTTATGCCCCCGGCGCCGCGTAACCGCCGACAAAAAACCACGCTAAAAATACCACCGCCGTTATAAATATAACGACCGGGAAGAGGATCCCTATTCTCATACCATCACCTGTTTCGGTTTCTGTAACGCCGTAGAGTGTACGGGGTTAATCAATGGTGAGAAAGCGTGATTTGCTTTTTCCTTTCTTATCCTGATACATCGCGACATCCGCAGCGCGTAACGCGCTGTCAGGATCGGTTGCGGCAGGGTCCACTTCGATCACGCCGAAGCTGGCGCCCGGATAAATAATATGAACGCTGCCCAGCCAGTATTCGCCAGCGATGCAGGCGCTGAGGCGCGTTTTGAGCAGCGTAAGCTGCGCGTTATCCCCGTCCTGGTGGGGCTGGATCAGCGACGCGACCAGAAATTCATCCCCGCCCAGACGACCGATAATATCGTCCTGCTGTTTCTCTTCCGTCAAACGCTTGCCCACTTCTATCAGGAACTGGTCGCCAGCCTCGTGGCCGTAACGATCGTTAATCAGTTTGAAATCATCCAGATCGATGAACGCGATGATGGCGTTACGCTTCAGGTGCCGGGCCAGAGAAAAGAGGGTGGTCAGATCTTCAAAAATGGCGCGACGGTTAGGTAAACCGGTAAGGGCATCCGTATAGGAGTGCGCGATGAGGGCCGCATTGGCTTCGCGAAGCTGGGTCACCAGCGACTCTTTCTGAATGGACTGGGCGATCAGCCCGGCGAAGAGCTTCAGAACCTGTTCGCCGCGCTCGCTCAGCGGCTTTCTGGCCGTGCTGGTGGCACAGAGCGTTCCGTAAAGTGAACCATCCGCAAGATGGACAGGAATACTCATGTAGGTGGTAATGCCAAGTGCTTTCGCTGCTTCACACTCGGGCCAACGCTCGGGCACGTCATTGCTGAATATCGTGTCACTATCCAGCGCGCGCTTGCACAGCGTCTCATCCCATGGGACGCTCAGCCCCTCCGGGATCGTCATCTGCTTGCTGTTGCGGGCGTAGAGAATGTGCTGAAGCCGCGCTTCGATATCCACCTTCGTCAGGTAGGTCGACTCCATGTCGGTGACAATCTCCAGCATCTCCAGCAGCTGGCGAACGAGGCTTTCAAGGGATTGCTCGGTGGCAAGGGTTTCTGAAACGCGAGCGAGGATAAGATCCGACATGACGTAGAATGACTCCCAGGCAGAAGACGTCTGCATCTGCATGTTATGCTGAATTTTTAGGCTTCAGACATAGTAAAACATGAATACAGAAAATTTAATATATGCAGGGGGCGGGCAGCAGGCGAGAAAAAAAGCCCCGTTGTTGAGACCGGGGCAAAGACATCTTGATTACGGAATGATGTTCTCTGGTCATATCGAGAACATGCCACACTATAGTGCTGAAAAGTGCAGTTAAAATGGAGAAATCATGGAGAACGTGGCGATGACCCGTTACCCTTAGACTCTGATGACGTCAAAAGGATCAATGAGATGAGATTTCTGCTTCTGGCGCTGGCGCTTCCCCTGGCCGCCTGCACCGCCAAAACCACGCCACCTGATGCACCGAAACCGCCGCACGTTATCGGTATGGCGAACCCAGCTTCCGTCTACTGTCTGGAGAAAGGCGGGGAACAGTTCCCGGTTCAAAGCCCGCAGGGTGTGCGTACCGAGTGCAAATTACCGGGCGGCGAAGTGATTGATGAATGGACGCTCTATCGTCGCGACCATCCGCAACCCGCCAGGTGACAAAGTAATATTGCCTGCGATACACTTCTCTTTAAGATTATTCTTAGCCAGTTCCTGGCGTTCGTTATCGTGAGAGAAGTATGTTTCAGCTAAAACCGGGCAGCATGGCGATGATCGTTGGCGCCCGCACGGCGTCAGGCCGTCGCAATATTGGTAAATCCGTTGAGCTGTTTGGCCTTTGCCAGCCTGGCCTGCGTTTTGTTAACCCCGTCAACGGCGTGATGACGCAATTACCGGTCACCGCAGATCGCGCGCTTTGGCTGGTGACGGGGGATGTCTACGCCTTTGACAATCAGCATGGCTTTGCCTTTGTCCGCGCCGAACATCTGATGCCGCTCACCCCGGATGAAGCGCCGCAAATTCTGGATGAACTGACGATCGGCTGATCAGAGATGGCGCAGCCAGTCGGCTAAGACCAGAGCGTGATTTTGCTCCGTGTTTTTGGCAGCAAAGAGCAGGGTGACGGTCTGCCTGCGCGCCAGCGTCGCCAGACGCACGCCCTCGTCAGCCTGCTGCGCCAGCTCTTCCCGATAGGCCTGACTGAAGGCGGCGAAATCAATCGTGTCGCTGTGAAAAGCCTTGCGTAATTCATTCGAAGGCGTGAGCGCTTTACACCATTCGTCATACGCGAGATCCGTTTTCTTCAGCCCGCGCGGCCACAGCCTGTCCACCAGTATCCTATAGCCGTCGTCAGGGCTTGCCTGTTCGTATACCCGTTTGCACTGAATCATGATTCCACCCTCCCAATTTAAGGTATTGTGATAATTGCAAAAGATCGGTAGTCTGAGGTTCCTTATGTTATCTGATAATACTCTGGCATAAGGAACCTTTCATGGAACACCTCCCGGTTAAAACGACGCTGCGCATTGCGCTGGTTGGCGATTACAATCCCAATGTTATTGCGCATCAGGCTATCCCGCTGGCCATTGACGACGCCGCTGCAGTGCTTGACCTCACCGCCGATTACGACTGGCTGGCCACGACGGAGCTAACAAGCGCTGAAGATCTGGTGGGCTACGATGCCATCTGGCTGGTTCCTGCCAGCCCCTATAAAAACACGGCGGCCGCTTTTATTGCCGCGCGCTACGCCCGTGAGAACGGCATCCCGTTCCTGGGCACCTGCGGCGGGTTCCAGCATGCGCTGATTGAGTATGCCCGAAACGTGCTGGGCTGGGCTGATGCGGCACACGCTGAGACGGATACCGAAGGCACCATGGTGATTGCGCCGCTGACCTGCTCGCTGGTGGAAAAAACGGATGCCATTGAGCTGCGCAATAATACGCTGATCGCCAAAGCGTACGGCAAGCCCGAAATTGAAGAGGGGTATCACTGTAACTATGGCGTGTCGCCGGCGTTTGCGCAGGCGCTGGAAAGCGGTGATATGCATGTGACGGGCTGGGACGATCAGGGTGAAATCCGTGCCGCGGAGCTGGTGACGCACCCGTTCTTCGTGATCACCTTATTCCAGCATGAACGTGCCGCGCTGGAAGGACGCCCGGTCGTGCTGGTGCAGGCGATGCTGCGCGCAGCGCGCGGGTAAAAAAGGCAGACCCGGTGGTCTGCCTGAGGATTTAACGGGGCGCGATCTCCCGGTCTCGCCCGGCTAACACACCGCAGATAGCCATTATCACAGCGGCCAGCGCACAGCCCAGAAGCGGGATTTGCCAGTCTCCTGCGGTATCGTGAATTTTCCCCATCAGCGGCGGGCCGCAGGCGGCAAGCAGGTAGCCAATCGACTGTGCCATTCCGGAGAGCGCCGCCGCCTGGTGCGCAGAGCTGGCGCGCAGGCCGATGAACGTCAGGCCGAGGATCATTGTTGCCCCTGTGCCAAAGCCAAACATCAGCGTCCACATCACCGCCATTCCGGGCATAAACCATAATCCTGCCGCGCTTATCGCGCACATCAGGGCCACTAAGCCTGCGATCGCTCGCTGATCTTTCAGGCGGTGGAGGATCAGCGGAACGGCGAGTCCCGGCACGGCCGTGGCCAGCTGCAACAGACCGTGCACCGAACCGGCCTGCGCTTCGCTGTAGCCATGGCTCAGCAATATCGCCGGCAGCCAGCCGATGATGACGTAGTAGATCAGCGAGTTAATTCCTAAAAAGAGCGTCACCTGCCAGGCGAGGGCCGAGCGCCAGAGCGCGCGGTTTTGCAGCGCGCCTGCGCCCGTTACCGTTGCGACGTGTTTCTGACGCCACTGCGGCAGCCAGAGCAGCAGCGCGACCAGCGGAAACGCCATCAGCATCAGCAGCGCGCCATGCCAGCCCGCGCTCCCCTGTGCAAGGGGAACGATCATTGCTGAGCCAAACGCCGCCGAGACGCCCATCGTCAGGGAATAGGCGCCGGTGAGCTTCGCCACCTGGCCCGGAAAATCACGCTTAATTAATCCCGGTAACAGCACATTACCGAGCGCAATACCGCAGCCGACGATCGCCGTTCCGATGAAAAGCAAAGCGGCGGAAGGCAGCGAGCGAACGGCAATCCCGGCGCAAATGAGCAGCAGGGCGATAAACAGGCTGCGCTCCATGCCGATACGCCGGGAAACGCCTGCGGCGAGCGGCGAGACAAGGGCGAAAGCCAGCAGGGGCAGGGTGGTCAGCAGACCGGTTTGCGCCGTGCTTAAGCCATAATCAAGACGAATGGTATCGAGCAGCGGCGCTGCGCCAGTAAAGGTGACGCGAAGCGTAGTGGCAATCATCAGGATGCCTGCAATCAACAGCGCGCCGTGTTTTCCTGAGGTGCGAATAGCAGTAGTCATTATGTTCTCATACGTTCAAGCGAGCGCACACAATACCGATTTTCTCAGCGGTTGAAATCAGGCTAAAATGACAGTTTATCGCTCATATCGGACAAACTGATGATTGGTCTGGGACTGGAAGGCTACGATCCGGATAGCCAGTACGATGCGGCCGTCGCATTTCGCATTCAGGTAGTGGCGGAGGAACAATATATTCCGCTTCATCATCACCGTAAGGGGCAGCTGATTCTGGCCCTCGGCGGCGCAATCACCTGTGAAGTGGAAAATGCCATGCTGATGGTGCCGCCCCAGTATGCCGTCTGGATCCCTGGCCAGATGCCGCACAGCAACAGGGCCACGCCGGGCGCGCAGCTCTGCTTTTTGTTCATTGAGCCGGGGGCTGCCAGCCTGCCCGAGCGCTGCTGTACTCTGAAAATTTCCCCCCTGGTGCGGGAGCTGATTTTATCGCTCGCGGAAAAATCACGTGAACAGCTGCAGCTCGCGGCCACCTCGCGTCTGGTGGACGTCCTGTTTGACGAGCTGCCGCTCCAGCGTCAGGAGCATCTGCAGCTGCCCGTGTCGCCCCATCCCAAAATCCGGCTGATGAGCGAGAAGATGGCGGAAGAGCCCGCCGCCTGGCAGACGCTGGCGCAGTGGGCGAGCCACTTCGCCATGAGCGAACGCAATCTGGCGCGGCTGGTAGTGAAGGAGACCGGTCTGAGCTTCCGCCGCTGGCGTCACCAGCTGCAGCTGATTGTGGCGTTACAGCATTTAATAAGCGGCAAATCGGTGCAGCAGGTGGCCCAGTCACTGGGCTATGACTCGACCACCGCGTTTATCACCATGTTCAGGAAGGGACTGGGCCAGACGCCGGCGCGTTATATGGCCAGCCTGACTACGACTTCCCAATAAACAGCGAGACAAGGCCTGCCGCAATCAGCGGGCCGACCGGCACGCCGCGAAAGAGCGCCACGCCCAGCACGGTGCCCACCAGCAGGCCCGCCACCAGCGAGGGCTGGCTGCTCATCAGCGTGACGCCGCGTCCGCCCAGCCATGACACAAAAATCCCCACCGCGATCGCCACCAGCGATTTCCAGTTTACAAACGAGTGCAGCAGCGTGGAGGCGGGAAGCGTGCCGCTGGCGATGGGCGCCATTACCCCGATGGTTAAGATGATGATCCCGATGGTGAGGCCTTGTTTTTCTATCCACGGGAAAAAGGTATTTAACGGAGTCACGCGCACAATAATCAGCACCAGAATCGAGATGGCAACGGTGGTGTTATGGCTGATAAAGCCGAGCGCGGCGAGTGCCAGAAGAATGAGCAGAGTAGGGTCAAACATAGGGAATCCTTGCCAGAATAATGGTCCTGTTTACTGTACGCGCAAACGCGGCAGAGAACAGTGTTAAAAAGATTTTATCGTTGTCATAACCTTGTCATTTACGCGGATTAAAACGAAAGCAGATATCGCAAAAGGGTCGCCATCATGAACGATCACATGTTTGTGGAAACGCTGATTATCTCCTCATCGTTTTTCGCTATTGCCGTCATTCTTGTTGCCTCCGTGCTGTTCCTGGAAAGAAAAGGCTGACAGGGGCGTCAGCCATCGCAGTTACGCTTTATGGAAGGTGACAAGCTCAGGACGGGCGATGCGCAGGTAATCCTGGGTATCCATAATCACGGATTTCTCCAGCAGGCCGGCGTTAAACGCGATTTCGTCAAAGCGCTCGAACAGCAGCGGGTCGGCAACCAGCGCCAGGTCAGGATGGAAGCTAAAGGGCGGGATAGCGCCGAAAACGCAGGCGGTCAGGGCATCGACTTCGGCAGGGCTGGCGAGGGAGGCCTTTAGCCCGCCAAAATGGCTGGCAAGCTGGCTCAGGTCAGCCTGCAGGTCGGCGGCGAGGATCGCCAGAACATGTTTCTTTACGCCGTTTCCCTTCACCTTGCAGACCAAGGCTTTGGCGCCTTGCCGCAGGTCGGTTCCGCGAATTTCACTTACCGCTTCACATTTCCCGACCGCCTCGTGCTCCATGACGCGAAAACGCGCGCCCTGCTCGGTGAGTAAGGTAATGAGCTGCTGGTGGGTTCCTGTTCCAATAACGTCGTCAGTCATAACGATTTTCCCGGTGATAATCCAGTATGCAGGGGTCTACATTAGCACGGGATGAACGGGGTCGAAAGAAAACAGCCAGCGGGTTCGCTGGCTGTGGGATTATGCGTTGCTGGTAGCAGACTGCTTGTGGAACAGCTCCCTGAACACCGGATAAATGTCATCCTGGTCACGGATATGCTGCATGGCAAAATTATCGAACATCGACTGCAGATGCTCATACTCCCGCCACAGGGTCTGGTGCGCACGACGGGTGATTTCGATATAGCTGTAGTAACGCACGACCGGCAGAATTTTCTTCGCCAGAATCTCGTGACACAGCGGCGAGTCGTCGGCCCAGTTATCGCCATCCGACGCCTGCGCGGCATAAATGTTCCACTGTGCCGGGTCGTAGCGCTCTTTGACCACTTCATCCATCAGCTTCAGCGCGCTCGAGACGATGGTGCCCCCGGTTTCCTGCGAGTAGAAGAACTCATGTTCATCCACTTCTTTTGCCTGGGTATGGTGACGGATATAGACCACCTCCACGTTCTTATAGGTTCTGCTCAGGAACAGGTAGAGCAGGATATAAAAACGCTTCGCCATATCCTTCGTGGCCTGGTCCATCGAGCCGGACACGTCCATCAGACAGAACATCACCGCCTGGCTGGAGGGCTCAGGGCGTTTTTCGTAGTTCTTGTAGCGCAGGTCAAAGGTGTCGATAAACGGGACCCGTTCGATCTTCGCCCTCAGCTCTGCAATCTCTTTACGCAGGCGCTCCTCTTCCAGCAGTTGCGCCGGTTCCGTATTTTCCACCACCTTCAGGCTGCTCTCCAGCTCGCGCAGTTCGCGACGTTTGCCTGCCGTCATGGCCGTGCGTCGCGCCAGCGAGTTCTGCAACGAACGCACGACGCTGATGTTGGCGGGCACGCCGTTGGCGGTATAGCCCGCGCGGTGGGTTTTATATTCATTAAGCTGACGATGCTGATTCTTTTTCAGATTCGGCAGCGCCAGGTCTTCGAACAGCAGGTCGAGATATTCATCTTTTGAGATCTGGAAGACAAATTCGTCCTGACCTTCACCGTCCTGGCTGGCCTGTCCCTGACCGCTTCCTGAACCACCGCCGCCGCCCTGAGGGCGCTCAATTCTGTCGTTCTGAACGAAGTGGTCATTACCTGGGTGTACGCGATGGCGCAGGCCGCCTCGCCCCTGATGAAACATCGGTTCGCTGATGTCATCGGTGGGGATGGAGACAGACTCGCCGCTGTCGACGTCGGTCACCGAGCGTTTGTTGATGGCCTCGGAGATAGACTGTTTAATTTGCGCTTTATAACGACGCAAGAAGCGCTGGCGGTTCACCGTGCTCTTGTTTTTGCCGTTAAGACGCCGGTCAATAAACCAGGTCATATACCCCCCGTACTGCATTTGCCAACTTGCATTTTGTAGGCCCGGCAGGCGCTAACCGCCGCCGGGCACTTGTTTTAAGACGATTTACGCACGCGCAGGTACCATTCGCAGAGCAGGCGGACCTGTTTGCGGGTGTAGCCTTTTTCCATCATACGGTCGACAAAATCGTCGTGCTTTTTCTGTTCATCGGTTGAGGTTTTGGCGTTAAACGAGATCACCGGCAGCAGCTCTTCGGTATTGGAGAACATTTTCTTCTCAATGACCGTGCGCAGCTTCTCGTAGCTGGTCCAGTTCGGATTGCGCCCGTTGTTATGCGCTCTGGCGCGCAGGACGAAGTTCACAATCTCATTACGGAAGTCTTTCGGGTTGCTGATCCCGGCAGGCTTCTCGATTTTTTCCAGCTCCGCGTTCAGGGATTCACGGTCAAACAGCTGGCCGGTATCCGGGTCGCGGTACTCCTGATCCTGGATCCAGAAGTCAGCGTAGGTGACATAACGGTCAAAAATGTTCTGCCCGTATTCTGAATAGGATTCCAGGTAGGCCGTCTGGATCTCTTTGCCAATGAACTCGGCGTATTTCGGGATCAGGTAACCTTTCAGGAACTCAAGGTAGCGTTCAGCCTGCTCCTGCGGGAACTGCTCGCGCTCGATTTGCTGCTCCAGCACGTAGAACAGATGCACCGGGTTGGCCGCCACTTCCGCATGGTCGAAGTTAAAGACGCGGGAGAGGATCTTGAACGCGAAGCGCGTGGACAGACCGTTCATCCCTTCATCAACCCCGGCGTAGTCGCGATACTCCTGATACGACTTCGCTTTCGGATCGGTATCCTTCAGGCTCTCACCGTCATAGACGCGCATTTTCGAGTAGATGCTGGAGTTTTCCGGCTCTTTCAGGCGCGACAGGATGGAGAAGCGAGACAGCGTTTCCAGCGTGCCCGGCGCGCACGGCGCATGCACCAGCTCACTGTGGTTAAGCAGTTTCTCGTAAATTTTGATCTCTTCGGAGATCCGCAGACAGTAAGGCACCTTGACGATGTACACGCGGTCAAGGAAAGCCTCATTGTTTTTGTTGTTACGGAAGGTCACCCATTCAGATTCGTTCGAGTGGGCAAGAATGATCCCGTTAAACGGCAGGGCGGAGATACCTTCCGTCCCGTTGTAGTTTCCTTCCTGAGTGGCCGTCAGCAGCGGATGCAGCACCTTGATGGGCGCTTTAAACATCTCGACGAATTCCATAATACCCTGGTTAGCCCGGCACAGCGCGCCGGAGTAACCGTAGGCATCCGGGTCGTTTTGCGCGAAGTTTTCCAGCTTGCGGATGTCGACCTTACCGACCAGCGCCGAAATATCCTGGTTGTTCTCATCACCGGGTTCCGTTTTGGCGATGGCGATCTGTTCCAGGATCGACGGCCAGACTTTCACCACGCGGAATTTGGTGATGTCGCCACCAAACTCGTGCAGGCGTTTTGCCGCCCACGGCGACATGATGGTGCCGAGGTAGCGACGCGGGATGCCGTACTCTTTATCCAGAATCTGCGCATCTTCCTGCGGATTGAACAAGCACAGCGGGTGGTCGTTCACCGGGCTGCGCTCGCCGTTGGCGCTCAGGACATAGATAGGCACGCGCTGCATCAGCGACTTCAGGCGTTCCGCCAGCGAGGATTTACCGCCGCCCACGGGGCCAAGTAAATAGAGGATCTGTTTCTTCTCTTCCAGACCCTGAGCGGCATGCTTCAGGTAGGAGACAATCTGCTCTATGGCATCTTCCATGCCATAGAACTCTTCAAACGCCGGGTATCGGGCGACCACCCGATTCGAAAAGAGACGGGAAAGCCGGGGTTCCAGGGCAGTGTCAACCATGTTTGGCTCACCAATAGCCATCAATAGCCGTTCTGCCGCATTGGCATAGGCACTGCGATCTTGCCGACAGATGGTAAGAAACTCCTGCAGTGTGAACTCTTCGTCCTTGGCAGCTTCATAGCGCTGGCGATAGTGATCGAATATATTCATGGCATGCCGTCCTTTCGTTTTTTAGCACAGGATAAGAGCCGTTCGTATGAGTAGTGGAGGCTCCCGGAAGAGAATCTCTCGCACCTCACTGCCAGAGCAGCAACCTGTGTGCCAGGTCAGACGCTAAGAACCGCAGGGTGTTCAGGAAAACTCTTCTTAAATTAAAGCGTAGATGGCATTTGCAAAACTTGCATGCCCATAAAATCTACTTTCAATGACATATCAATAACTCATCCAAAAATTTCCACTCTGGTAATAAGGCAAAAGCACATTTTTCATTCAGCGGTCATGTAAATGAAAGCCGGTTGTCATCTGATAAGTTAAAAATAATGGGTTAATCAGACTGATTAGCAGGCAAAAAATTTTGGGATGTACGGGAATGGCGGTTACACTTCACCCGCTGATTATTTGACTACAGGAAAGAATGGATTGTGACCAAACTCAAACTTCTGGCATTAGGCATCCTTGCCGCGACCGCAGTAAGCACCGCACAGGCGGAAAGTCAGTGGACGGTTGGCGCGGGTGTTGGCGTCATTAACAGCCCGTACAAACAGTATGACCGTGATGTTTATCCTGTCCCGGTTATCACCTATGAAGGCGATAACGTCTGGTTCCGTGGGCTCGGCGGCGGCTACTATCTGTGGAACGATACGGCCGATAAGCTTTCCATCATGGCGTACTACGATCCTACGCACTTCAAGCCGGGTGACAGCGACAGCCACGCGCTTCGCCAGCTCGACAAGCGTAAAAGCTCGATGATGGCCGGCATCTCTTATGTGCATAACACCCAGTATGGCTTCCTGCGTACGGCCCTGGCAGGCGATACGCTGGATAACAGCAACGGCTTTATCTGGGATCTGGCGTGGCTGTACCGTTACACCAACGGTGGTCTGACCCTGACGCCGGGTATTGGTGTGCAGTACAACAGCGAGAACTACAATGACTACTATTATGGCGTCTCTAAAAACGAGTCCCGTCGTAGCGGTCTGAAGAGCTACAGCGCAGATGACGGCTGGGATCCGTACCTGGAGCTGACCGCGAGCTATAACTTCCTTGGCGACTGGAGCGTGTACGGTACTGGCCGTTATGAGCGTCTGAGCGATGAAGTGAAAGACAGCCCGATGGTCGATAAGTCCTGGGCAGGCATCTTCTCTGTCGGTGTGACCTACAAGTTCTGATTGCGCACTTATATTGTGCAATTGGTGCATCAAAACGGGGCGCTTGCGCCCCGTTTGCTTCAGTGTGGTGCAGCGAGATTATCGCTTAATAATGCGGATCGTCTGCCCTAAACGAGATGGCTTTTCTTCACTCGCTTTCTGCGGGGTAGTCACGCAGGCCGTTTCCACGCAGACAAACGTTTTATAACCGTCGTCAGGCACGTCGGCCATGCTGACAGACAGTGCAGGGCCCGGGTTCCAGCCCACCACGTTGCTGTGATGGTGATGTACTACCTCAATGCCGCGGTTCAGGGCACCGTCGTGGATCATGCTGCATGCTTCCGGATGCAGATAGACGCGGTCGGTACGGTCAGGAAACGCCTGAACGCCGTCGCTGAGTTTGCCTTCTTTCGCGTTGTCGACTTTATCGATAAAGGTATCGCCAAGGCCACTCACCTTCACAGCGCTGATGTCACCCACGTTGAAATAGGTGTGCAGGGCGGAGGTGGTTTCGAACTCGCCGTGGGCTTCCAGTTCGATTTCACAGGTTTTACCCAGCTTAAAGCGGGCGTACAGGGTGAAATCGTGTGGCCACAGGGCGCGGGTTTCGTCATTTGCCTGCAGCTCAAAGGTCAGCACGGCGCCGCTGTCGTCTTCGTTATGCGCTTTCAGGGTCCACTGCTGGTTACGGGCAAAACCGTGAGAAGGCAAACCCGGCTGTGCGGACGGGCCGAACCACGGCCAGCAGATCGGTACGCCACCACGGATTGCAGCCCCTTTTTTGAAGGAGGTCGCATCACTGAGCCACAATCCCTCAACTTCACCCTCCGGCTTCCAGGAGAGCAGGTGGGCGCCGTTCAGCGCCACGGAGGCCTTAACGCGTGGATGGTCAACGACGATAACGTCAGCACCGTCAATCTGGCGGCGGGAGAGCACAGGGGTAAGTTGTTCGACTACCGGAAGTGCAAAAATTTTATTAATCATTAAGCAATCCTCTGTCTTATAAATAAAAAAGGCGACCGAAGTCGCCTTTTTGGATCAAACACTCATCTCAACTTATTTGGAGATGTGAGCGATCAGGTCCAGTACTTTGTTAGAGTAGCCGGTTTCGTTGTCGTACCAGGATACCAGTTTAACGAAGTTGTCGTTCAGTGCGATACCTGCTTTAGCATCGAACACGGAAGTGCACACTTCGCCGTTGAAATCGGTAGAAACAACGTCGTCTTCGGTGTAACCCAGAACGCCTTTCATTGGGCCTTCGGAAGCAGCTTTGATTGCTTTCTTAATTTCTTCGTAAGAAGCAGCTTTTTCCAGACGAACGGTCAGGTCAACAACGGATACGTTAGGAGTTGGAACGCGGAACGCCATACCAGTCAGTTTGCCATTCAGTTCTGGCAGTACTTTACCTACAGCTTTAGCCGCACCGGTAGAGGATGGGATGATGTTCTGAGCCGCGCCACGGCCGCCGCGCCAGTCTTTGTGAGACGGGCCATCAACGGTTTTCTGAGTAGCGGTGGTTGCGTGAACGGTAGTCATCAGACCTTCGATGATGCCGAAGTTGTCGTTGATAACTTTAGCCAGCGGTGCCAGGCAGTTGGTGGTGCAGGATGCGTTGGAAACGATGTCCTGGCCAGCGTAAGTTTCGAAGTTTGCACCACGAACGAACATTGGGGTGTTGTCTTTGGAAGGACCCGTCAGAACAACTTTCTTCGCACCCGCAGTGATGTGTTTACGTGCAGTTTCGTCGGTCAGGAAGATACCGGTTGCTTCAGCAACAACGTCAACACCAATTTCGTTCCATTTCAGGTTAGCTGGGTCTTTCTCAGCAGTAACGCGGATGGTTTTGCCATTTACAACCAGGTGGCCGTCTTTCACTTCAACGGTGCCGTCGAAACGACCGTGAGTTGAGTCGTACTTCAGCATGTACGCCATGTATTCAGCGTCCAGGAGATCGTTGATACCAACGATTTCGATGTCAGAACGTTTCTGAGCAGCACGGAAAACAATACGGCCGATACGGCCAAAACCGTTGATACCTACTTTGATAGTCATATATTCCACCAGCTATTTGTTAGTGAATAAAAGGTTGCCTGTAAAATTACAAAAACCTTACGCAGCGTCAAGCGGAATCGTGTCAATCATTGCGACAAATCAATCCTGTGACTAACGTTTGTGCGACTGACTCGCCTCACTTTCCCTTTGAGCTTGCAACCACATGGGGGCTGCGCCCGGAATTTTAAAGTCCTCGCAGGATAAAAATGTGAATATGATCACAATTGCCTGACCGCCTTTTCGCGACACATAAGTTTAGATCAAAAGTGCACGCAAGGGTGTTAATGTTTTGTTAGAATGCGGGGTAAAAGATGTCTGTTTCTACAGCGAGATGTAAGCATATGTCGAACCAACGTAACCCCGACGATTTGAAAAAAAACCTCACAGAAATGCAGTTTTACGTGACGCAGAACCACGGGACGGAACCGCCGTTCACCGGGCGTTTACTGCACAACAAGCGAGACGGCGTCTACCACTGCCTGGTCTGTGATGCTCCGCTGTTCAATTCCCAAACGAAATTTGATTCGGGCTGCGGCTGGCCGAGCTTTTACGAGCCGGTGAGCGATGAGGCTATCCGCTATCTGACCGACTCGTCGCACGGTATGGTGCGCACCGAAATTCGCTGCGGCAACTGCGATGCGCACCTTGGACACGTCTTCCCGGATGGCCCTCAGCCAACGGGCGAGCGTTTCTGCGTGAATTCAGCCTCAATGAGCTTCACTGACGACGAAAACGGCGACCAGATCAAGGGTTGAAAAAACGATTCAGCAAATTATTCCTTTAAAAGGGCGGGATTGTGAATATTGAAGACATGATTAGCGGTATGACGCCGGAGATTTATCAGCGTCTGGTCACCGCCGTAGAGCTGGGAAAATGGCCCGATGGCGTCGCGCTGACCCCGGAGCAAAAAGAGAACAGCCTGCAGCTGGTGATGCTGTGGCAGGCGCGCAACAACACCGACGCGCAACACATGACGATCGACACCCATGGTCAAATGGTGATGAAGAGCAAGCGTGAGCTGAAAGAGGACTTTGGTATCACCCCGAAGCCGATTGCGACTTTCAAATAATGCTCTCATGTAGGCCGGGTAAGCGCTAGCGCCACCCGGCACGCTACACTTTAGTGCGGGATCCCGAGCGACGCCGCCAGCTGCTTAGCTAACTGGTTTTCATCATCCGCGCCGTACTCCCAGAACATCGCCCCGGCGAGACCTTTCTCTTTGATGTAGTCCGCTTTGATCGCCACGGATCGCGGGTTCTCATACGAAATCGCAAACAGCGCGTTGCCATCGGCACCCTTCACCGAAAGCCACGGCACTTTCGCCTGGTCGTCCCAGTGCTCGGTAAAGCGTTTTTGCGGATCGTTCAGCAGCTTTTTGACGATATCGTTGTACTTCACGTAGGTATCTTTGGTCAGGTCGTAGCCGAGCGACTTGAACAACCCGATCTCCTGCGGCCCGAAGTAGGGCTGAGTGGCCGGATTTTTTTGCGCATCGGGTTTCGTCCAGTCAATGCCCGGCTCCACGGCGCGTTTTGGTACGCGGCCATAGAAACCAATCCCGAGATTCATCTGCTGCGGCTTCAGCCCGGCGGCCAGATAGTTGTTCACCACAAAATCGACGCTGTATTTGTCTGCGGCGGCCACCGTCGGCCAGGCGCTGGAGTCGTACAGGTTGGCATTGAAATACTGCGTGCCGTACGCCATGTCGTAGGTCATCAGGTTGATGTAGTCGAGCAGGGGCGCAATGGCTTTCACATCCACCCAGCTTTTCGGACTTTCCGCATTCGCGCCTACCGCAATGGTCACCAGCTTTTTATGCCCGAACGCGTCGCGCATCTCCTTCAGCAGGGCGGTAAAGTTATCCCTGTCGGCGGGCTGGCTAGCCACCAGGCCCCAGGCGCCGTTGACCGGATACTCCCAGTCGAGGTCGATCCCGTCCAGACCATATTTTTCAACAATCTCCTGCGCGGAGCGGATGAACACCGCGCGACTCTCTTGGGTTGCCGCTGCGCCAGAGAAACCACGCGCGCCCCAGCCGCCGACGGAGAGCAGGACCTTAAGATTTGGGTTTTGCTTACGCAGCGTGGGGATTAAGGCCAGATCGGACGCCACTTTTGGCGATAGCCAGATTTGATGCAGCTTCGCCGGATCTTTCAGCGCGGCGTTGGTTTCGTCTTTTTCGTCGTTATAGACCAGACCAAACGAGTAGTTCAGGTGGGTGATCTGGCGAACGTCAAGTTTATTGATATCGCCACCCGGTCCGGCGGTGACGTCGCCACCCCCGTTAAAATAGCCCACGGACATCAGGGAACTGGCGGAGGCAACTGACGCGCAAAGCAAGGGTAAGGCTGCCAGCAAGGGCAAAAGTTTCATACAAGTTCCTCTTTGACTTAATAAAATTAACCACGCCACGGAAAAGGCGTGGCGAAAAAAACAGCCTGAAGAGAATAGCATTGCCGCTTCGCTGAGGTTGCGAGGGAGTTCACTTTATGGGAGATCGGAGGGGTTTTGCCGGGTGGCGGCTGCGCCTTACCCGGCCTACGGGGAAAGGTAGGTCGGGTAAGCGTCAGCGCCACCCGGCTTAAAAGACTACGCCTGCGTTTCCAGCCAGTCTTCGAGCGTATACAGCGTCGCGCCTTCCGCAGCCATATCCATAAACGCCTGAGCGCTGTCCTGCGGATGAATGTTCACCCCGCGGCAGCCGTCGGTGATGACGCTGACGGTGTAGCCAAGCTGAAGCGCATCCAGCACGGTGAACTTCACGCAGTAGTCCGTTGCCAGCCCCAGTACAATCAGCTCGGTGATTTCATGGTGACGTAACCAGGCGTCCAGCGCCGTTTTCTGGCGATGCCCGTTATCAAAAAACGCGCTATAGCTGTCGATTACCGGGTTTTCACCTTTATGGAACACCGCGTCGATGGCTTTCTGGTTCAGGAGCGGATGTAACTCCGCGCCTTCCGTTTGCTGTACGCAGTGATCCGGCCAGAAAGTTTGCGCCAGCCCGTCGAGTTCACCCTGGGTGAAGGGCTCGACATTGTGCTGGCTGGCAAAGCTGCCGTGATTTGCCGGGTGCCAGTCCTGGCTTGCGACAACTGCTTCACCACGGGCTTTGCACCAGTCAATCAGCGTGTTGGCCACGTCAACGGTGCTGTCACCTTCGGCGACGGCCAGCGCACCGCCCGCGCAGAAATCATTTTGCAAATCGACCAGGAGCAGGGCGCGTTGCTTCATGAGACCTCCTTATTCGTCAGGCGTCAGTTCGCCGCGCAGGTTTTGCATCATCGCGCTGCGAATGGACTGAATGTCCAGATCCTGACTCAGTAAATAGTGAAGTTTAGTCAGCGTTGCCTCAACGGTCATATCGAAACCGCTGATCACCCCCGCATGCGCCAGCGCGTTGCCGGTGGCATAGCCGCCCATATTCACTTTACCGGACATACACTGGGTCAGGTTCACCACCACAATTCCGCGTTCGCTGGCTTCCTGAAGCTCTTTCAGAAACTCGCCGTTTTGCGGCGCATTGCCCACGCCATAGGAGCGCAGGATAAGCGCTTTCACCGGCTGGCGCAGGAAGTTACGCACCACGTCCGCAGAGATACCCGGATAAATGGTCACCACGCCAATCGGTTGCGGAGTAATCGGATGCACAATCAGCTCGCCCGCGGTGTTCGGCGCAGGAGGGGTTCCCAGACGGCGGATATGAATCCCGGCCTCCAGCAGCGGCTGCAGGTTGGGTGAGGCAAAGGCGTCAAAGCCGTCGGCGTGGGCTTTGGTGGTGCGGTTACCGCGATAAAGACGATTGTTAAAGAACAACGACACTTCGTTAATCGGGTAATTCGCCGCCACGTACAGGGAGTTCAGCAGGTTGATCTGCCCGTCGGAGCGCAGTTCCGCCAGCGGAATTTGCGACCCGGTGACGATAACCGGCTTGCTCAGGTTCTCCAGCATGAAGGAGAGCGCCGAGGCGGTAAACGCCATGGTGTCGGTACCGTGCAGGATCACGAAGCCGTCGTACTGGTCGTAATGGGCTTTAATATCATCCGCGATGTGCTGCCAGTCTTCCGGCGTCATGTCGGAGGAGTCCATCAGCGGCTCGTATTCGTGGATGGTGAAGTCAGGCATTTCCGGTCGGTGGAATTCGGGCATCAGCGCAAGCTGACGCTGCAGGTGGCCGGAGACGGGGATATAGCCGTTTTCAGAGCGCTGCATACCGATGGTACCGCCAGTGTAGGCTACATAAATCGATTTCTTCTGCATGGTAGTGAGTTCTTGTTCTTCAAAAGAAAAAAATCCCCTCTTCGTAGGAAGAGGGGACGGTTTTTAACGGACGTTCGCGCAGGTCAGGCAAAACGCGTAACGACTCTGTGGATCGTTAAAGGCCGCAAGCTTATCGCTTTCTGCCTTCATCGCTTTTGCCGCCGTGGCGACCGGCGCAGGCAGGTAAGCCTGCAGCGCCTCCGGCAGCATGGCGCGTACCGAGCCGGACATGCTGTCCATGACCATATCGAAGAACGACGGTTCGTCCTGGTAATACTCGATATGCCACTGCTTCAGCTTCGCCAGTTCGGCGGCTTTCTTCACCGCGTCATCGAAGTCGCCCAGGCTGTCCACCAGTCCGTTGCTCTTCGCATCCTGACCGGTCCAGACGTGGCCCTGCGCAATCTGGTCGATCTGCTCAGGCGTCTTTTTGCGCGAGTCGGCGACCAGGGTGATAAAGCGTTTATAGCCGTTCTCAATGCTGAGCTGCATCATCTCAGAGACTTCCGGCGGCAGGGATTTGGTCACCGCGACATCCGCGAGCGGAGAGGTCGCTACGCCGTCTGTATGCACGCCCAGAGAATCCAGGCTGTTCTCTACGGTGTTGATCACCCCGAAGATGCCAATCGAGCCGGTGAGCGTGCTTGGGTTCGCCACGATGTAGTTGGCTGGCGTGGAGATCCAGTACCCCCCGGAGGCGGCCATTCCGCCCATTGAGACGACGACAGGCTTACCGGCGGCGCGGGCCGCGGCCAGTTCAGCGCGGATCACTTCGGAGGCGCTGACGCTACCGCCAGGGCTGTTGACCCGCAGGACAATCGCCTTCACTTTCGGATCGAGGCGCGCATCGCGTATTTGTGACGCCGTGGTATCACCGCCCACGTTCCCCGGGGTCTCCTGACCGTCCATAATCGCACCGTTAGCAAAGACCACCGCGACGCTATCACCGTTCTCATCCGGTTTCTTCGTCGAGTAATCATACATGCTGATGGCGCTGTAATTTTTGTCCTCTTTGCTCCAGCCAAACTGTTTGCTCAGGGATTTTTCAATCTCGGCGCTGGTGCCCAGGGCATCAACCAGTTTGTTATCAAGCGCGTATTTCGCGGTATCGCCGTCAACCTTACGCAGGCCTTCGAGCACGCCCTGCGCGCCAGGGAACACCTGCTCAGGCGTAATCTGACGGTTCGCGGCAACAGTGCCGAGATAGTTCTGCCACAGCTCGCCAATCCAGCGGCTGTCCGCTTCGCGGGCGGCAGGTGACATATCGTCGCGGATAAACGGCTCCACGGCGGATTTGTACGTGCCGACGCGGAAGACGTGGGTGGTAACCTTCAGCTTGTCGAGCAGCGATTTGTAGTACAGGCCGTTGGTGGCAAAGCCGTGCAGATCGACCGTACCCTGTGGGGAGAGCCAGATCTTATTGGCGAAGCTCGCCAGATAATATTGTCCCTGGCTGTAGCTGTCGCCCACGGCAATCACCGGCTTGCCGCTGTCGCGAAATTCGCGCAGCGCTTTACCGATGTACTGCATAGAGGGCTGGTCGCCGCCGGCAAAATCTTTCAGATCCAGCACGATGCCGGTGATGTTGCGGTCATCTTTGGCCTGACGGATGGCATCGACGATATCGAACAGGGAATTTTCCTGCAGACGGTCTGACGTGGCGCCAAACAGCTGACGGCTGATCACACCCAGACGGTTGCTGGCTGACGGTTTATCAACGATGACGCCGGTGATATCGAGTAACAGGGCCCCGCGAGTCGAATGCTGCGCCTGATTTGCGTTGCTGATGTGCATCCAGATGCCCGCGCAAACCAGAACCAGGAAGATGTAGAAGATGTTCATCACCAGGTTGCGGACGAAGTTGAGCAGTCGCCACGTCCATTTAAAGAAACCGGCAATAATTCGCCAAAGGGTTCGCATGTATTCTCCCTAACCAGAAAATGACTGTTTCCGTCGCCACTGGACGGTAATGTTGGGTTATCGTAATGACCCAACCGCCACTTGTCAGCAGGAATCGCCTGCCAGGCTGTAACAAAATCTGCCGTCGTGTTAATTTTGTGAGTAAATTTCAAGAAAGGAGTTAACCAATGGACGCACTCGAACTGCTTGTTAACCGCCGTAGCGCTTCCCGTCTGGCCGAACCTGCCCCGGCAGGCGAGCAGCTGGAGAACATTCTGCGTGCCGGCATGCGTGCCCCCGATCATGGCACGCTGCAGCCGTGGCACTTCTTTGTGATTGAAGGCGAAGGTCGCGATCGTTTCAGTAAACTGCTGGAGCAGGGGGCGGTGGCCGCAGGGCAGGATGAGAAAGGAATCGAGAAGGCGCGTAATGCCCCGTTCCGCGCTCCGATGATCATCGCTGTCGTGGCAAAATGCCAGGTGGATCATAAAGTCCCGGTCTGGGAACAGGAAATGTCTGCGGGCTGTGCGGTGATGGCGATGCAGATGGCCGCCGTCGCGCAAGGCTTTAACGGTATCTGGCGCACCGGTGCGCTGACCGAAAGCCCGGCGGTCCGGGACGGTTTTGGCTGCGGTGAGCATGACAAAATTGTCGGTTTCCTCTATCTCGGTACTCCGCAGCTTAAAGCCTCCAGCACCATCAGCGTGCCGGACACCACGCCTTTCGTCAGCCGTTTCTGATAGCGCGCGCTAAACTGTCTGGATTCTGAGCATCTGCCGCAGAATTCAGACAGTCATACTTACCTCTTTATGGAATGAGCGCTACCATAGCGCGATTGAGATGACAGGAGACGTCCATGAGCGAGCAAACCATTCGTTTAACGCAGTACAGCCACGGAGCCGGTTGCGGTTGTAAAATTTCCCCGAAAGTGCTGGAGACCATCCTGCACAGCGAACAGGCGAAGTTTGTCGACCCGAACCTGCTTGTCGGCAACGAAACGCGTGACGATGCAGCGGTTTATGACCTGGGTAACGGCACCAGCATTATCAGCACCACCGACTTCTTTATGCCGATTGTCGACAACCCGTTCGATTTCGGGCGTATTGCGGCCACTAACGCCATCAGCGATATCTTCGCCATGGGCGGCAAACCGATTATGGCGATCGCTATTCTGGGCTGGCCGATCAACACCATCCCGCCGGAAGTAGCCCGTGAAGTGATTGATGGCGGCCGTTTTGCCTGCCAGCAGGCGGGGATTGCGCTGGCCGGTGGTCACTCTATCGATGCGCCGGAGCCTATCTTCGGCCTGGCCGTTACCGGCGTGGTCCCGACCGAGCGCGTGAAGCGCAACAGTACCGCGCAGGCGGGCTGCAAGCTGTTCCTCACCAAGCCGTTGGGCATTGGCGTGCTGACCACCGCCGAGAAAAAATCCCTGCTCAAACCGGAGCACAAAGGGCTGGCAACCGAAGTCATGTGCCAGATGAACCTCGCGGGTGCGGCGTTCGCCAATATCGACGGCGTGAAGGCGATGACCGACGTGACCGGTTTTGGTCTGCTGGGGCACCTCTCCGAAGTGTGTCAGGGCGCGGGCGTGCAGGCGCAGGTCTGGTATCAGGACGTGCCGAAGCTGCCGGGCGTGGAAGAGTATATTGCTCAGGGCGCGGTCCCGGGCGGTACCCAGCGCAACTTCGCCAGCTATGGTCACCTGATGGGCGAAATGCCAGAAGAATGGCGCAACCTGCTGTGCGATCCGCAAACCTCCGGCGGCCTGCTGCTGGCGGTCACGCCGGAATCCGAAGCCGAGGTTCAGGCCACGGCCGCCGAGTTCGGTATTACCCTGACGGCGATCGGCGAGCTGGTGACCGCGCGCGGTGGCCGACCGATGATTGAGATCCGTTAATTCGATGCGGTTGTTTATTGCCGAAAAGCCGAGCCTGGCCCGTGCCATTGCCGATGTGCTGCCCAAGCCGCATCGCAAAGGCGACGGCTTTATCGAATGCGGTAACGGGCAGGTGGTCACCTGGTGTATCGGTCACCTGCTTGAGCAGGCGCAGCCGGATGTCTATGACAGCCGTTACGCCCGCTGGAATTTAAACGATCTGCCCATCGTGCCGGAAAAATGGCGCCTGCAGCCCCGACCTTCGGTGACCAAACAGCTCAACGTGATCAAGCGCTTCCTGCATGAAGCCGATGAAATCGTGCACGCGGGTGACCCGGACAGGGAAGGACAGCTGCTGGTGGATGAGGTGCTGGACTATCTTGAACTGGCGCCGGAAAAGCGCCAGCAGGTGCAGCGCTGCCTGATCAACGACCTCAACCCGCAGGCGGTGGAGCGTGCGATCTCGCGCCTGCGCGCCAACAGCGAATTTATTCCGCTGTGCGTCTCGGCGCTCGCGCGTGCCCGCGCCGACTGGCTGTACGGTATCAACATGACCCGCGCCTACACCATCCTCGGGCGCAACGCGGGCTATCAGGGCGTGCTCTCCGTGGGGCGCGTGCAGACGCCGGTGCTGGGGCTGGTCGTGCGTCGTGATGAAGAGATTGAGAACTTCGTCGCCAAAGATTTCTTTGAAGTGAAAGCGCATATCGTCACGCCTAAAGACGAACGCTTTACCGCCGTCTGGCAGCCGAGCGATGCCTGCGAGTCATATCAGGATGAAGAGGGGCGTTTGCTGCACCGCCCGCTGGCGGATCATGTGGTTAACCGCATTACCGGACAGCCCGCTATCGTCACCAGCTATAACGATAAACGGGAATCAGAACCCGCGCCGCTGCCGTTCTCGCTGTCGGCCCTGCAGATTGAGGCCGCGAAACGCTTTGGCCTCAGCGCGCAGAACGTGCTGGACATCTGCCAGAAGCTCTATGAAACCCACAAGCTGATCACCTATCCGCGTTCGGATAGCCGCTACCTGCCGGAAGAGCATTTTGCCGGTCGTCATTCGGTGATGAACGCCATTAGCGTGCACGCGCCGGATCTGCTGCCGCAGCCGGTGGTGAACCCGGACACCCATAACCGCTGCTGGGACGACAAAAAGGTGGACGCCCACCACGCGATTATCCCGACGGCGCGCGCCAGCAGCGTCAACCTGACGGATAACGAAGCGAAGGTCTACAACCTGATCGCCCGCCAGTACCTGATGCAGTTCTGCCCGGACGCGGTGTTCCGCAAATGCGTGATCGAGCTGGAAATCGCAAAAGGGAAGTTTATCGCCAAAGCCCGTTTCCTCGCGGAAGCAGGCTGGCGCACGCTGCTCGGCAACAAAGAGCGTGACGAGGAGAATGACGGCACGCCGCTGCCCGTGGTCGCCAAAGACGACGAGCTGCTGTGCGAGAAAGGGGAAGTGGTGGAACGCCAGACCCAGCCGCCGCGCCATTTTACCGATGCGACGCTGCTTTCCGCGATGACCGGGATCGCCCGGTTCGTGCAGGATAAAGATCTGAAGAAGATCCTGCGCGCCACCGACGGTCTGGGCACGGAGGCGACCCGCGCGGGGATTATCGAGCTGCTCTTTAAGCGCGGTTTTCTTGAGAAAAAGGGGCGCTATATTCATTCGACCGAGCCGGGCCGCGCGCTGATTCATTCCCTGCCGGAGCTGGCCGCCAGGCCGGACATGACCGCGCATTGGGAATCGGTGCTGACGCAGATCAGCGAGAAGCAGTGCCGCTATCAGGACTTTATGCAGCCGCTGGTGGGGACGCTTTACCAGCTGATCGATCAGGCGCGCAGCACGCCCGTGAAAACGTTCAGAGGGATGGTTGCACCCGGTGGTGGGGCGAAGAAACCGTTTAAAAAGAAAAAGAGCGCGGCCGCTTCTTAACTCGTAGGCCGGGTCAGGCGAAGCCGCCACCCGGCGAAAGACAGCTCTGCGGCCTGAAAAAAGCCCGGTGGCGGCTACGCCTTACCGGGCCTACAGGGCGAGAACGCCGCGAAACTTTAAATCACACCCTGCCCAATCATCGCATCCGCTACCTTCACGAACCCGGCGATATTCGCCCCACGCACGTAGTTGGTTTGTGACGCTTCACCGCCATATTCCACGCAGGCGTGGTGAATATCCAGCATGATATGGTGCAGGCGCGCATCCACTTTCTCCGCCTTCCAGCCGAGACGCGCGGCGTTTTGCGCCATCTCGAGGCCGGAGGTTGCCACGCCGCCCGCGTTGGCGGCCTTGCCCGGTGCAAACAGCACGCCTGCCTCCAGGAACAGATCCGTCGCGTCGATGGTGGTCGGCATGTTTGCCCCTTCGGCGACCGCTTTTACGCCGTTGCTAATCAACGTGCGCGCGGCTTCAGCATCCAGCTCGTTCTGCGTGGCGCACGGCAGGGCGATATCCACCGGCACGCCCCACGGCTGTTTACCTTCGAGGTAGGTCAGGCCAAACTCCCGGGCGTAATCCGCTACGCGTCCATCGCGGCTGGCTTTGATTTCACACAGGCGCGCCAGCTTCTCTGCCGTGAAGCCCGCTTCATCCACCACCGTTCCGCTGGAGTCAGAGGCGGTCACCACGCGAGCGCCAAACTGCATCGCTTTTTCAATCGCGTACTGCGCCACGTTACCGGAGCCGGAAACGGCTACGCGCATGCCTTCGAAGCCTAAGCCGTGACGCTTGAGCATGGCCTCTGTGAAGTATACCAGGCCGTACCCGGTCGCTTCCGGGCGGATCAGGCTCCCGCCAAACGACAGCCCTTTGCCGGTAAAGACGCAGGCGCTGTTGTTGGAAAGCTTTTTCATCATCCCGGCCATAAAGCCCACTTCACGTCCGCCCACGCCGATATCACCGGCAGGCACGTCGGTGTCCGGGCCGAGGTGACGGTAGAGTTCGGTCATCAGCGCCTGGCAGAAACGCATCACTTCACCTTCGCTTTTGCCTTTCGGGTCGAAATCGCTGCCACCTTTTCCGCCGCCCATGGGCAGCGTGGTCAGCGCGTTTTTAAAGGTCTGCTCGAAGCCGAGGAATTTCAGAATCGACAAATTCACGGACGGATGGAAACGCATGCCGCCCTTAAACGGGCCGATGGCGGAGTTAAACTGGACGCGCCACGCGCGGTTGACCTGCACCTGATTGCGATCGTCCACCCACGTCACGCGGAACTGGATCACTCGCTCTGGCTCGACCAGGCGTTCGAGCAACGACATCTGGCGATAGCGCGGGTTTTGTTCAAGGAAGGACCACAGGGTGGTCATCACTTCACGTACGGCCTGGGCGAACTCGCTTTGGTGCGGGTCGCGCTGCTGAACATGGGCAAGGAAACTTTCCAGAGAGCGTGTCTGATCCATAGATATAAGAACCTCTTATAATAATGTTTGTATATGACTTATGCGTTTTGTGTTGTTTTTTTGACTATACCACCCGTACCGCTTTGTGTGGCAAGCAGAAATTCAGGACGAAAGGGAAATTAATGACAGGTGCTGCGTCATAACCAAAAGCGATGACGAGATAAATTAAAGGTTCCGCGCGGGTTTACCGTTATAGTCATTATCAAGGGAACAACAGGAAGATGTGTCTATGAACCGTTATGTACTTACCGCATTATGTGCGATTTTTACCGCAGGCGCGCAGGCTGACCGCATTCGCCCGGATGTGGAAGTGAATGTGCCGCCGGAAGTGTTTAGCTCCAGCGGCCAGCGCGCGCAGCCGTGTAACCAGTGCTGCATCTACCAGGATCAAAACTATTCTGAAGGGGCCGTCGTGAAGGCGGAGGGCGTGCTGTTGCAGTGCCAGCGCGACGAGCGCGCCATCAGCACGAACCCGCTGGTCTGGCGTCGCGTAAAACAATAAACGCCTCCAGCAGGGGAATATCCGCGGGGGCTAAGGCGTAGCCAAACGCCTCTTCCGGCGTGCACCATGCCAGCGCGCTGTGGTAGTGCGCCGTGAGCGCACCGCTAAACGCAGGAACGTGCCAGGCGTGCAGGTTGATTAAGCGCTGCGAGACCTCGCGCTGGTGGCTTGCCACGTATTGCGCAGGCCGCGCTTCAATACCCAACTCTTCGCGCAGCTCGCGGATAAGCGCCTCGGGCTGGGTTTCTCCCGCCTCGACTTTGCCGCCTGCAAATTCCCACATGCCCGGCTGGTCGGCGTGGGCAGGGCGCTGCGCCAGTAAAATTTTGTCGTCTTTTTCGATGATGGCGGCAACGACATCGAGTGTTTTCAGCATGGTCGTCAATAATTGATAGCGAAAAAAGACATATTATCGTGCCCTTTCTCAGAGTCCAGTAATCAGGAGAATCAGGTGAAAGAGACCACCGCCTGGGTTGCCCCTATCGAATCCCTTCCCGCCAGCCTTAAACCCATTGCCGTGATGCAGAAAAAGCATTTTGGCGCCGTGCTGAATCCCACGCGCTGGTGGGGGCGCATGCCGCGTCTGTTCTGGCTGGTCGCGCTGTTCGTCGGTTTTCTGGAGCGTCGTCACGCGCGCCTGACGCCCGTGCTGCGTTCGCTGCTCATGACGCGGGTGTCCCAGCTCTGCCACTGCGCTTTCTGTATTGATGCCAACAGCCTGCGGCTGGCCGAGCGCTGCGGGGCGCTGGAAAAGGTGCAGGCCGTTAGCGACTGGCAGGCATCCGCCTTGTTCACGGAGCAGGAGCGCGCGGCGCTGGCCTACGCCGAGGCGGTGACCGCCACGCCGCCCCGGGCGGATGAGGCCATCAGAACGGCGCTGAAGCGCCACTTTACGGAAGATGCCATCACCGAGATGACGGCGCTCATTGCCTTTCAGAATCTCTCTGCCCGCTTTAACGCCGCGCTGGATATTCCGGCGCAGGGGTTGTGCGCCACCTTTAACGAGACGCCCCATGCTTGATCGCCATTTTCACCCGCGGATAAAACCGGCTCTGAATCGTCTGGTCTCCGTGCTGGACAGGCCGGGCATCACGCCAGACGGATTGACCCTGACCGGGTTTGCCATCGGCGTGCTGGCGCTGCCGTTTCTGGCCCTCGGCTGGTATCCGGCGGCGCTGGTCGCCATCGTGCTTAACCGTCTGCTGGACGGTCTGGACGGGGCGCTGGCGCGTCGGAGAGGGCTGAGCGATGCGGGGGGATTTCTCGATATCGCGCTCGACTTTCTGTTCTACGCCCTGGTGCCGTTTGGCTTTGCGCTCGCTGCTCCGGCAGAAAATGCGCTGGCGGCCGCCTGGCTGCTGTTTGCGTTTATCGGGACCGGCAGCAGTTTTCTGGCGTTTGCGGCCCTGGCCGCGAAGCACGACATCGACAACCCCGGCTATGCGCACAAGTCGTTTTATTACATCGGCGGGTTAACGGAAGGGACGGAGACCATCGTGCTGTTTGTGCTGTGCTGCCTTTTTCCTGCGCACTTTACGCTCTTCGCGTGGGTATTCGGCGCGCTGTGCTGGCTGACCACCACAACGCGCATCTGGAGCGGCTACGTGACGCTGAAGTCACTTAACCCTTAGCGCGCGCTTTCAGGCCCGCGCTCACCGGTCGTCACCGGGTTCTGCGGATGACTGCTCCATTCGTACCAGCCGCCGTCATAGACGGCGATATTCTTCCAGCCCATCGCCCGGGCGTACATAAAGGTTTCAGACGCCCGCCAGCCGGTGCCGCAGTAAAACGCGACGTGCTGTTCCGGCAGAATATTCCAGCGCTTCCACTGGGCGGCGATGTCGTCAGCGCTGCGCATGGTGCCATCCGGGTTATGGAAATCCTCCATGTGGGTGGCATCGCTGCCCGCGTGACCCCAGCGGGCACCGGCAATTTCACCTTTTGGCTTGATGTAGCTGTAGCCGCTGGTTTCGCCGATGAACTCCGGCCACGAGCGTATGCTGACCAGAGAGGCATCCTGACGGTGCAGCATGCCGCGCGCCTGTTCCATATCCACCATCAGCTGCGGCTGACCGGGGATCGGCGCGCCGAAATCGGGGGCGGGCGTCACTTTACCGGGCGTACCGCGCTCAACCGGCAGGCCTGCATCTGACCACGCCTTCCAGCCGCCGTCGAGAATACGCACATCCTTCACGCCCGCATACAGCATAATCTGCGCCACGCGCGCGGCGGCGTAGACGTCGCGGCCATACAAGATGACGGTGGTGTCGTGACGGATCCCGTGCTTCGCCAGCATCGCTTTCAGCTTGTCGTCGGAGACTTTATTCCACAGCGGTTCGCTTTCCACCTCGTTGGTGTCGATATAGCCCGCGCCGGGAATGTGGTTCAGCAGGTAAAACTTCGGTGCACCCCAGGCGGCCTCAATCACTTTCCAGTCGCCCGCCGGTGCGGCAGCCACGGGTTTACCCTGCTGGAGCCGGTGGATCCACTGCGGGTAAACCAGCTGTTCAAAGTGAGGCAGGCGCTGAAGGCGCTCGGGCGTCTGCAGAGCATCGCTGAGCAGCGAAACGTGGCGGTACCCGGCTTTCTCCAGGCGGGCTTTCACCGCCTGGTTATCGTTCTCGTCGCCATACAGGGCGATGGTCGTCGCAGGGGTAAGCTGATGCTGTTTTGCCCACAGCACAATCTGCTCGTCGCTCATGGCGCTGAGCCAGGCGGCAGCAAGGTTGAGCGCGGCGGGTTCATGCCCGGAGGGGCCGCTAAGCGTCTGCGGCCAGCCGTTATAGAAGGCGCTGGCGCGTGTGTCGACAGGCGTGCCGTGCTGTGCCTGAAGCTGAGACAGCGTGATGGCGTTGGGCATATCAGCCGCCAGCGAGGAAAAAGAGGCGAGGCCGCAGAGCAGGGCCAGCGCGGTCAGTTGAGAAACACGTTTCATCGAATAACCTGACGTCAGTAAAAGAGGGGGGCATTGTCGTCTCTCCCGAAACGGAAAACATTGCGTTAGCACATTATTGCCAGCGAGAAATCTCAATCAGCTCGCCGCCGGGTGGAATATCGTCCTCATCGTGCGTGACCAGCACCGCCGGAATATTGCGCGCGCGGACGGCGTCAAATACCCATGCCCGAAACGTGGCCCGTAACGCTTTATCGAGGCGGCTGAACGGTTCATCCAGCAGCAGCGCCTGCGGCTCCGCGAGCAGGGCCCGCAGCAGGCTGACCCGGGCACGCTCCCCGCCGGAGAGGGTGGCCGGATCGCTGGCGTAATGGCCGCTCAGCCCGGCGGAATCGAGCGCCTGCGCGACCGCCTCCCGACGCGCGCGTCCGGCGATGCGCTCAGGCAGCGCCAGCAGCAAATTTTGCCCGACGCTGAACTGATCGAACAGCAGCGCGTCCTGAAAGAGAATACCCATCCCGCGGGACTCCACGGGAAGCGCGTCGCAGCGACGCGCGTCGAGCCACAGTTCGCCACGCGCCTGGAAATCGTCTGACAGCGCGCCGACCATCCAGGCAAAAAGGGTCGACTTTCCGCTGCCGGACGGCCCCATCAGGGTGACGATCTCCCCGCGGGGCACGCAAAAACTGACCTCGCGGAAAAGCGGTTCGATGGTGAGATTTTTTACCTTCAGCATTAACGTAACCCTTGTCGGTAGCGGCCCACGAGCCGGGATAGCAGGGCGGCAAGACCAAATACCGTGCCCGTGACCAGCAGTAATCCCAGCGCCCGGTTAGCGAGAATCGGGATGCTGCCCCCGCTGCTGAGCGCCACGGTTTCGGTGGTCAGCGTGGCGAAACGCCCCGCGCCCAGCCACAGCGTCGGCATATATTGCGCCATGCTGACGGAAAAGCCGGTGGCAAAGGCCAGTAGCGCAGGGCGCACCAGCAGCGGGCATTTCAGCAGTAAAAAGATTTTTGTCCGTCGCCAGCCGAGGGTTCTGGCGGTGAGAATAAGCCGGGAATCGATCCGGCGCCAGGCGGGTTGCAGCACCAGCAGCATCCACGGCAATACCCACAGGAGATGGCTCCAGAGCACGGCGGCGTAGTGCCCGTCGACGTCCAGGTGCAACGCAATCGCATACTGGCCGGTAACGAGCGGGAGGGCCGGAAGGGCGAGCGGTAACCACACCCACAGTGCGCCGCGCTGCGGGCCCCACTCCAGCCAGAGTAACCCGACGACCAGGCCGGTCAGGCTTGAAAGCAGACCGAAGCAGAGGCTGCTCCCCACCGGGCCAACGTCATCCCGTTGCGCCAGCATCAGCAGTACCGCGGCGCACAGGACGCCGCAGGCGGGCAGAAACCCGCTCAGTGTCCGCTCAGGCAGGACGCGCTGCGACCGGGGACGCGTTCCGGTAAGGTCCGCAAGTGTGCGAACCCATGCCTTCCAGAGTCCGTATCCCAGAGCGGCAAGCGCGGCCAGCAGCAGAAGGAGAAGCAGGCACAGCAGCGTCCCTTTTGCCTGCTGCTGCGCGTCGCCCTGGCTTAACCACTGCCAGGCCAGCACGGCCAGGGTAGGCGGGTTGCCGGGCCCGAGAACGATCGCCACGTCCACGACCGACAGCGACCATGCCAGCACCGCCAGCATGACTGCCCCGAGGACGGGCGCGATAGCTGGCAGAATCAGCCAGCTCAGCGTCTGAAATCGCCCGTAGCCGAGCGTCTGCAGGACGATCTTCTGCTGCGCGAGCCGTTTTTCCGGCAGTACGGCATAAATCGCCCACAGGACAAACGCGCTCTCTTTGACCGCAAGCGTCAGCCCCAGCCCGGCGCCGTAGCGGTCAAACGGCGGCGAACAGACGGTGCAGACCTGATAAAACAGTCCGCCCTCGGCAAACAGCAGTAGCGCGCCGGTGGCGAACGCCACATGGGGGATCGCCAGCAGCCACGGCAGACGGGTTGTGAGACGTCGCCAGCGTTTACCGGGCCAGAGAAGGCTGACGAGGAGAAGGGCAATGAACAACGCCCCCAGCGTGGCGATGAGCGTTGAGACCAGCGTGGCGACGGCCGCCTGCGGGAGCTGCGGATCGTTCAGCAGCCGCTGCCAGTTTGTCAGCGAAAACGCCGGGGCAAGCAGCATGGCGCCGGCGGGCAGGATCGGCAGATAAATCACCGCCATCGCCAGCCAGACGAGCCCGTTCAGCGGGTGCCGTAACGACGCAGCCATTCCTGCTCCAGCGCGTTCACCCAGGCGGACTGCGGCTCGGCAAGCACCTTCGGCAGCCCCTGCGGCGTGTGGGCCAGCAGCTGTCTGGCTTCTTCTTCGGGCAGCGTTTTCGCATCCAGCACGCTCGGATCGCCCCAGATGGCCGGGTCAGCTTTGCGGATCTGCGCCTGCGGCGACAGCAGGAAATTGGCGACCATTTTCGCCCCCGCGCTCGCGCTGGCGTTGGCCGGAATCGCCACAAAATGGACGTTGCCGAGCATCCCGCTCTGAAAACCAAAGCTATAGCTGTCGGCGGGCAGTTCGCCGCTCGCCACTTTCTGCTGCGCATGGGCCGGGTTAAAGGTCAGCGACAGGTACAGGCTGCCGCTGGCAAGCAGGGCATCCATCCGTGCAGGAGAAGGGGGAAAATCTTTCCCTTCGCGCCACAGCAGCGGGTGGAGCGTGTCCAGATAATCCCAGAGCGGGGCCGTGACCTCGGCAAAGGTGCTATCGGGGGCCTTTTGCAGCGCCTCCGGGTGAGCGGTTAGCGTCATCAGCAGCTGCTCAAGAAATGCCGTGCCGGTAAAATCGGGCGGGCGAGGATAGCTGATCTTGCCCGGATGCTGCTGCGCGTAAGCCAGCAGTGCCTGAGGATCCACAGGCGGCGTCGGCATGCTGGCTTTGCGGGTGATAAAGGTCAGCTGCGCGCCGCCCCACGGCGATTCCGCGCCGTCTGTGGGGATAGCAAAATCCTCCGTAACGGGCTTGCGGGTATCAACATAGCGCCAGTTGGGCAACGTCTGCGCCCATCCGGTCTCCAGCAGGTTTGCCTCTTTCAGCGTGCGGAAGTTCTCGCCGTTAACCCACAGCAGGTCGACGGAGCCGTTGGTCTTACGCCCCGCGGCGGCTTCGGTCTGAATACGTTTTACCGCGTCGGCAGCATCCGCCAGCGGGACAATTTTAAGGGTAATGGCATAGTGCGTATGCATCTCGCCGCTGACCCACTCCAGATAGCGGTTGACCGCCGGATCGCCGCCCCAGGCGTTAAACCAGACGGTCTGGCCTTTGGCCTGTTGCTGAATAGCCTGCCAGCCGTCGGCGGCATACAGAGGGGCCGCCAGCAGCAGCCCGGTCAGAAACGCGCAAAAACGCACACGGCGCATAATGCCTCACTTTTTAGCAGACGGGAGATAACGGGAAAACAGCCGGCGGGTGACCAACGGCAATAACCCCAGTAGTGTAAAGGCGATTAGCATGCCCGGCGACAAAATATCGCGCAGCGAGGTCACTTTTCCCAGCTCGCGCCCGGCGTTGAGAAAGACCACCGTCGCGGGCAGCATGGCGACCTGGCTGACCCACCAGTAGCGAAATACTCCCATGCGGGTCAGTCCCATCAGCAAATTCACCAGGAAAAACGGGAACAGCGGCATCAGGCGCAGGGCAAAAAGATAGCCCGCGCCGTCGCGCGCCATGCCGGTATTCACCGTACCCATCTGCCTGGCAAACCGCCGTTGCACCCAGTCGCGCAAAAGATAGCGGCTGGCGAGCATCGCCAGCGTGGCCCCAAGCGTGGAGGCAAACGAGACCAGCACAGTGCCTTCCCACAGGCTAAACAACGTCCCGCCCAGCAGGGTCAGGATCGCCGCGCCGGGGATCGAGAGGGCGGAGACCGCCACATAGACCGCAAAGAAGATCAGCGCGCTGCGCAGCGGCGAGTGGTCGACATAGGAGAGTAATGCCTGCTGGTGCGTTTTAATCCCTTCCAGGGAGAGGGTTCCCGGCGGAAGCATGATAAACGCCAGAATAAAGGCGCCCAGAAGGGCGCACAGGAAGAGTGTTTTTGAAAGGTTCACGCGTCATTACAGCTTGAATTTAGCCCACACTGGCGCGTGGTCAGACGGTTTTTCCATGCCGCGGATGTCGTAGTCGATCCCGGTTTCGATGCAGCGCTCGGCCAGCGGGGAACTGGCCAGCAGAAGATCGATACGCAGGCCGCGGTTGTCGTCAAAGCCTTTAGAGCGATAGTCAAACCAGGAGAAGCGATCCTGCGTTTCCGGGTTGGCATTGCGGAAGGTATCCACCAGGCCCCAGCCCAGCAGGCGCTCCATCCACTCACGCTCTTCCGGCAGGAAGGAGCATTTGCCGGTGCGCAGCCAGCGTTTGCGGTTCTCTTCGCCAATACCGATATCGAGATCCGTCGGGCTGATATTCATGTCGCCCATGATCAGCACCGGATTCTCTTTTTTGAGTTCGGTGGTCAGGTAGTCCTGCAGATCCTGATAAAACTTCGCTTTAGCCGGGAATTTGGTCTCATGGTCACGGCTCTCACCCTGCGGGAAATAGCCGTTGATGACCGTGATATTGCCGATCGCAGAAGGGACTTCCGCCATGATAATGCGACGCTGTGCTTCTTCACCGTCGCCCGGGAAGCCGCGACGCACGGAGACCGGTGGCGCTTTGGTCAGCAGCGCGACGCCATAGTGACCTTTCTGGCCGTGATAAAAGACGTTGTAGCCAAGTTTCGCCACCTCTTCGAGGGGGAACATGTCGTCGTGAACCTTTGTCTCCTGCAGGCCGATCACATCTGGCTGATGTTGCTCAACGATAGCTTCAAGCTGATGAGGGCGGGCACGCAGGCCGTTGATATTAAAAGAGACAAATTTCATAGTCGCTGCCAGTGCAAGGTGAATAGTGCAAGGATGGTAGCAGAATTTGCGTCAACTGTT
Organism: Enterobacter sp. EC_50; assembly: GCF_019584525.1. Classification (NCBI taxonomy): domain Bacteria; kingdom Pseudomonadati; phylum Pseudomonadota; class Gammaproteobacteria; order Enterobacterales; family Enterobacteriaceae; genus Enterobacter; species Enterobacter sp. EC_50. The sequence continues at coordinate 41,033 of NZ_VDAF01000019.1, forward strand.
ACCGGCTTCGACCAATAACTGCAACAGATAATGCCGGTGGTGCAATATTTGCACCATTCTGACGCGCTTCGCCCCCAAAGAGGGCGTAAATGGCCGATAAATTTCGCGAGCGATCACAATTCCAGAATTATATTTGGCCTGTGCATACTCTTTCTGATTTTCATGCGGCAAAGCGCCGCTTGTCGTAAAAATATTCACTTTTTATGCACTAACAGTGAATAACTCCATGTTGTAACTTATTGATATTCTGTCCTCTCAACCCGTTTATGCATTTTTATCGCTGGCTGGCACGAAGGCTGCAATCTACATTCACAGTGCAAACACTCAATTATTTAACATTCAAATAACTTTTTATTTACCGGATGAGGTCGCTATGTCTCTGTCAATTACGCGTGAAAATTTCGATGAATGGATGATGCCGGTTTACGCTCCGGCGGCTTTTATTCCGGTTCGTGGGGAAGGCTCGCGCCTGTGGGATCAACAGGGTAAAGAGTATATCGACTTTGCCGGTGGGATTGCGGTGAACGCGCTGGGGCATGCGCACCCGGCGCTGCGTCAGGCGCTCAATGACCAGGCGGCGAAGTTCTGGCATACCGGCAACGGCTTTACCAACGAGCCTGCGCTGCGCCTGGCCAAAAAACTGATCGACGCGACGTTTGCCGAAAAAGTCTTTTTCTGTAACTCGGGGGCGGAAGCCAATGAAGCGGCGCTGAAGCTGGCGCGCAAATATGCGCACGATAAGTTTGGAACCCACAAGAGCGGTATCGTGGCGTTTAAAAATGCCTTTCACGGACGGACGCTCTTTACCGTCAGCGCGGGTGGCCAGCCTTCCTACTCGCAGGATTTCGCACCGCTGCCGCCGGATATCCGTCACGGTATTTATAACGATCTGCAGTCTGCCAGCGAGCTGATTAACGACACCACCTGTGCGGTGATCGTCGAGCCGATGCAGGGTGAGGGTGGCGTGCTTCCGGCGCAAAAGGAATTCCTGCAGGGGCTGCGCGAGCTGTGCGATCGTCATAACGCGGTGCTGATTTTCGACGAAGTGCAGACCGGCGTGGGCCGCACCGGCGAGCTGTATGCCTATATGCACTACGGCGTCACGCCGGACGTGCTGTCGACCGCCAAAGCGCTGGGCGGCGGCTTCCCGATTGGCGCAACGCTGACTACCGATAAATTCGCCAGCGTGATGACCGTCGGCACCCACGGCACCACCTACGGCGGCAACCCGCTGGCCACCGCCGTCGCCGGACAGGTGCTCGACATCATTAATACCCCTGAGGTGCTGAAGGGCGTTAAGCAGCGCCACGACTGGTTTGTTGAGCGCCTGAATGCCATCAACGGCAAGGTTGGCCTGTTTAAAGAAATTCGTGGCCTGGGGCTGTTAATCGGCTGCGAGCTCACCGCTGAGTTTGCCGGAAAAGCTAAACTTATTTCACAGGAAGCGGCAAAAGTGGGTGTGATGGTGCTGATTGCCGGTGCCAACGTCGTGCGTTTTGCTCCCGCGCTGATTGTCAGCGAGGAAGAGGTGCAAACCGGTCTGGACCGCTTTGCGCTGGCGTGTGAAAAGGTGAAATCCGGGGTGTCATCATGATGGTCATCCGTCCCGTTGAGCGCGGCGATCTCGCCGGGCTCATGCAGCTTGCCGGTAAGACGGGAGGCGGGCTGACCTCGCTTCCTGCCGATGAAAAAACGCTATCGGCGCGCATTGAGCGCGCCCTTCAAACCTGGCAGGGGACGTTGCCAAAAAGCGAACAGGGGTATGTGTTCGTGCTGGAAGACACCGACACGGGGACCGTGGCCGGGATCTGCGCCATCGAAGTGGCCGTCGGGCTTAACGACCCGTGGTACAACTACCGCGTCGGCACCATGGTTCATGCCTCGAAAGAGCTGAACGTCTATAACGCGCTGCCGACGCTGTTCCTCTGCAATGACCACACGGGCGCCAGCGAGCTTTGCACGCTGTTCCTCGACCCGGCGTGGCGCAAGGAGGGCAACGGCTATCTGCTCTCCAAATCGCGCTTTATGTTTATGGCCGCCTTCCGCGATCGCTTTAACGAAAAGGTGGTTGCGGAGATGCGCGGCGTGATCGACGACACCGGCTATTCACCGTTCTGGGAGAGCCTGGGCGAGCGCTTCTTCTCGATGGAGTTCAGCCGGGCGGACTATCTCTGCGGCACGGGTCAGAAAGCCTTTATTGCCGAACTGATGCCGAAGCATCCTATCTATACCCATTTCCTCAGCCCGGAAGCGCAGGCGGTGATCGGCGAAGTGCATCCGCAAACCGCGCCTGCCCGCGCGGTGCTGGAGAAAGAGGGCTTCCGCTACCGTAACTATGTCGACATCTTTGACGGTGGGCCCACGCTTGAGTGCGATATCGACCGCGTACGCGCGATCCGTAAGAGCCGGCTGGTTGAGGTCTCTGAAGGCCAGCCCGCGCCGGGCGACTGGCCGGCATGCCTGGTGGCGAACGAAAATTACGCCAACTTCCGTGCGATGCTGGTGCGGACCAACCCGAAATGTGAACGTCTGGTGCTGACGGCTGCAGAACTGGATGCCCTGAAATGTAACGCTGGCGATAAGGTTCGCCTGGTGCGTCTCTGCCCTGAGGAGAAAACAGCATGACATTATGGATTAACGGTGACTGGGTCACGGGCGAAGGCGAACAGCGCGTAAAGACCAATCCGGTAGGAAAAGAGGTGCTCTGGAAGGGGAACGACGCCAGCGCCGCGCAGGTGGAACAAGCCTGCCATGCCGCACGCCGCGCGTTCCCGGCGTGGGCAAAACAGCCTTTCGCCGTGCGCCAGGCGCTTGTTGAAAAGTTTGCCGGGCTGCTGGAGGCAAATAAGGCCGAACTGACGCGCATCATCGCGTCTGAAACCAGTAAACCGCGCTGGGAAGCGGCAACCGAAGTGACAGCGATGATCAACAAAGTCGCCATTTCGGTGAAGGCGTACCACACCCGCACCGGCGAACAGCACACCGAGATGCCGGACGGCGCGGCCACGCTGCGTCACCGTCCGCACGGCGTGCTGGCGGTGTTTGGTCCGTACAACTTCCCGGGACATCTGCCGAATGGCCACATTGTGCCCGCGCTGCTGGCGGGCAATACCGTGATTTTCAAGCCGAGCGAGCTCACCCCATTAACCGGCGAGGCGGTGGTGAAGCTGTGGGAACAGGCTGGCCTGCCGCCGGGCGTGCTGAACCTGGTGCAGGGTGGACGTGAAACCGGCCAGGCGCTGAGCGCGCTGAGCGATATCGACGGCCTGCTGTTTACCGGCAGCGCCGGGACGGGCTATCAGCTGCATCGCCAGCTGGCGGGGCAGCCGGAAAAAATCCTTGCTCTCGAGATGGGCGGCAACAACCCGCTGATTGTGGAAGACCCTGACGATATCGACGCCGCGGTGCACCTGACGATTCAGTCCGCCTTTATTACCGCCGGACAGCGCTGCACCTGCGCCCGCCGCCTGCTGGTGAAACGGGGCGCGCAGGGGGATGCGTTCCTCAAACGTCTGGTTGAGGTGAGCGCGCGTCTGGTGCCAGCCGCGTGGGATGCCGATCCGCAGCCGTTTATCGGCGGGCTGATTTCCGAGCAGGCCGCGCTGAACGTGCTGAAGGCCTGGCAGGACCACGTCACGCGCGGCGCGAAAACCCTGCTCGAACCGAAACAGGTTCAGCCGGGTGCCTCGCTGCTGACGCCGGGCATCGTTGAGATGAGCGGCGCGAGCAACGTGCCGGATGAAGAGGTCTTTGGCCCGCTGCTGTGCGTCTGGCGCTATGACGATTTCGATGCGGCGATTGCGATGGCCAATAACACCCGCTACGGTCTGTCGAGCGGGCTGATTTCGCCGCATCGCGAGAAGTTTGACCAACTGCTGCTGGAAGCGCGCGCCGGGATTGTGAACTGGAATAAACCGCTGACCGGGGCCGCGAGCACCGCGCCGTTCGGCGGCGTGGGCGCGTCGGGGAACCATCGCGCCAGCGCGTGGTATGCCGCCGATTACTGTGCCTGGCCGATGGCGAGCCTGGAAACCCCGGCGCTGACGCTGCCGGAAACGCTTAATCCGGGGCTGGACTTTACCGGAGGGGACCGTCATGAAAGCGCGTGAAGTCAACTTTGACGGGCTGGTGGGGCTGACGCACCACTACGCCGGTCTCTCTTTTGGTAATGAAGCCTCCACGAAGCACCGTTTTCAGGTTTCCAACCCGAAGCTGGCGGCGAAGCAGGGGCTGCTGAAGATGAAAGCGCTGGCGGATGCCGGTTTCCCGCAGGCGGTGATCCCGCCGCAGGAGCGTCCGAACGTGGCGGTACTGCGTCAGCTCGGCTTTAGCGGTACCGATGAGCAGGTGGTCGAAAAAGCGGGGACGCAGACGCCGCACCTGCTCTCGGCGGCAAGCTCCGCCTCTTCGATGTGGGTCGCCAACGCGGCAACCGTCGCGCCGTCAGCCGATACGCTGGATGGCAAAGTCCACCTGACGGTGGCGAACCTGAATAACAAGTTTCACCGCGCCACCGAAGCGGAAACCACCGAGCGCGTGCTGCGCGCCATTTTCAACCAGGACGCCCATTTCGCGGTGCATCAGGCCCTGCCGCAGGTGGCGATGTTTGGCGACGAAGGTGCGGCCAACCATAACCGCCTGGGGGGCGATTATGGCGAGCCTGGTGTGCAGCTGTTTATTTACGGGCGAGAAGAGGGGGGCCACGTCGCGCCAACCCGTTATCCTGCCCGTCAGACGCTGGCGGCCAGCCAGGCGGTTGCCCGCCTGAACCAGGTGAATCCTTCCCAGGTGATTTTTGCCCAGCAGAACCCGCATGTGATCGACCAGGGCGTGTTCCACAACGACGTGATTGCCGTTTCTAACCGCCAGGTGCTGTTCTGCCACGAGCTGGCGTTTGCCCATCAGGAAAAGCTGCTCGCCACGCTGCATGAGCGCGTGCACGGCTTCACGCCTGTCCAGGTGCCAACGGAGGCGGTGAGCGTGCAGGACGCGGTTGAAACGTATCTGTTCAATAGCCAGCTGCTCAGCCGCGATGACGGCAGCATGATGCTGGTCCTGCCGCAGGAGTCCCGGGATCATCAGGGCGTATGGCGCTACCTGACCGAGCTGGTGAAGGCGGATAACCCGATTGACGAACTGCGCGTGTTTGACCTGCGTGAAAGCATGGCCAACGGCGGTGGTCCAGCCTGTTTACGTCTGCGCGTGGTCTTGACTCAGGACGAAATGCAGGCGGTTAATCCGGCGGTCATGATGAACGATACGCTCTTTACGCGCCTGAATGACTGGGTCGATCGCTACTATCGCGACCGTCTAACGCAGGCCGATCTGGTTGACCCGCAGCTTCTGCGCGAAGGTCGCGAGGCGCTGGACGCGTTGTCGACAATCCTGCAGCTGGGATCGGTTTATCCGTTCCAGCGCTAAAGGAGTGGGTATGGAAAATTTACTGGCGCTGACCCTGGCCGATGAAACACCGGAACAGAAAGAGGGGGATGGCCCCTCATTTCGCTGGCGGTGGCTGGGGCGCGGGGTGCTTGAGCTGACGCCGACCGCAAAGAGCGATCTCTCGCTGCTGCTTTCAACAGGCATTCACGGGAATGAAACGGCGCCCGTTGAGATTGTCGATCTGCTGCTGCGCGCGCTGTATCGCAATGAAATTGCCCTGAAGTGCCGCGTGCTGGTGGTGCTCGGCAATCCCCCTGCGCTGGCGCAAAACAAACGGTATCTGGTGAGCGACATTAACCGCATGTTCGGCGGGCGCTGGTCGCAGTTTCCGCAGAGTGACGAAACGGCGCGGGCGGCGTGGCTGGAGAATGTGGTGACCGCGTTCTTTGCCGCTGCGGGTCCCGTGCGCTGGCATCTGGATCTGCATACGGCCATCCGCGCGTCCTACCATGTCCGCTTCGGCGTGCTGCCGCAGCGCAATCAGCCGTGGGAGGAAGGTTTTCTGAGCTGGCTGGGAGATGCCGGGCTGGAGGCGCTGGTGTTTCACCAGTCGCCGGGCGGAACCTTTACGCACTTCACCTGTGAGCACTTTGGTGCGTTGTCCTGTACGCTGGAGCTGGGGAAAGCGCTGCCGTTTGGGGAAAACGATCTCACCCGCTTTGCGCCAACGCATCTCGCCCTGCGGGCGCTGCTGGGCGGGTCGGCTCCCGAGCCTACGCACCAGACCGTTGAGCGGTACCGGGTCGTACAGCAGATCACGCGCCGCAGCGACGCCTTCCTGCTCCACATGACCGCACACACCCTCAACTTCACCCCGTTCCGCAAAGGGGCGCTGCTGGCCGAGGATGGCGAGGAACGTTACGAGGTGCAGAAAACCACCGAGTATGTTTTATTCCCTAACCCAACCGTCGCGTTTGGCCTGCGTGCCGGGCTGATGCTGGAAAAAATATCCTGAACCTTTCCCCTCTCATCATCCGGGAGGGGAAGTTAAATACCTTTTCTTAGCAATTAAAGCGCGTGAACGTGTTTTGCAGAATATTCCTGGTGAATTGCTTTATTATTCACCTTCACTCCGTTATACTTTTGCTAAATCGCTTTAAAATCATCGTATTGAATATTTTTGGTTGCAACTCTCCACGCTTTATCCTTATTTCCTCCACATTTGGCGAAAATTTGTTTTTTACACTTTCATTGTTTTACCGTTGCTCTGATTAATTGACGATAAACCCCGTAAAGTTAATCTCGTCAACACGGCATAGCGCCGAAGAATAACTGAAAGAAAGGAAATAAATTATGCGTAAGTTTACTGCACTGTTTGTTGCTTCTACCCTGGCTCTGGGCGCTACCAGCATGGCGTTCGCCGCAGATACTGCGACCACCACCGCTGCCGCGCCTGCTGAAGGCAAAATGATGATGCATCATAAAGGCCCGGGTATGCACAACGAGATGATGATGTTTAAGGATCTCAACCTGACGGATGCACAGAAACAGCAGATCCGCGATATCCGGAAAAGCGAACGCGACCAGATGAAACGTCCGCCGCTGGAAGAGCGTCGTGCCATGCATGACATCATCGCCAGCGACAGCTTCGACAAGGCGAAAGCCGAAGCGCAGATCGACAAAATGGCCGAGCAGCACAAAGCCCGCATGCTGGCTCACCTGGAAACCCAGAACAAGATCTACAACATTCTGACCCCGGAACAGAAAAAACAATTTAATGCGAATTTTGAGAAGCGTCTGACAGAACGTCCGGCGATGGAAGGTAAAATGCCAGCACCAACCGAATAATCGGTTCACTCTCTTAAGACCGCCGGGATCCTGTCCACAAAAGCGCAATCGCTGTGGACAGGACCGGCGGTTTTTCTTTCCTGCCCTCTTGTCTGCCGCCGCCAGCGCGGTATGCTCCTGTAGTCGCATCAGAGAATGTTTGTAGAGTCATGGCGTTAGAATTTTTATTAACGTTCCGCTAAGGCCTGCCCGCTCTGCTGCCGATACTGTGTTGTGAATACCTAACGATAACAAACAAGACAGCAACGATAGCAATATCCTTGCCCTGGCACGGGTTGTGCCATTCAGGAGTGGTGATGGAGTTCTTTGATATCCGTAAGATGCCGGTCAGCCTCTGGCGCAATGGTGCGGGTGAAACGCGTGAGATTTGTTGTTTCCCTCCCGCAACGCGCGATTTTCACTGGCGCGCCAGTATCGCAACTATCGCCAGCAACGGCGAATTTTCCTCTTTTCCCGGCGTCGATCGGGTAATTACCTTGCTGGAAGGCGGGGAGGTGACGCTGGATGCGGGCCAGGCGTTCTTCCATACCCTGAAGCACCATCAGCCCTATAGCTTTGCCGGCGACCTGCCGGTGAAAGCGCTGCTGTCCGATGGGCGGATGGCGATGGACTTCAACATCATGACCCGTCGCGACTGCTGTCGGGCGAAGGTGCGCGTGGCTGACCGTACCTTTACCACCTTTGGCACACGCGGGGGCGTGGTGTTTGTGTTAAGCGGGGCGTGGCAGCTGGGTGATAAATTGCTGACGGCCGATCAGGGCGCCAGCTGGGAGGAGGGTACCCATACGCTGCGTCTGCTGGAGGCTCAGGGTACCTTATTGTTCAGCGAAATCACGTGGCTGCCAGGCCATTGAGCTCAATGATTTCAAACTTACCGGCCAGCACAGGTTTACAGAGAATTTTGTAGCCATCGTGGTCAAATCCGGCGGGCGTGCGCAGCAGGGTTGCCGCGTCGTTGATATCGTCGACAGCGCCCAGCCAGAGCCAGTTATTGACGATGTGATATTGGGTCATCGCGTCACCCACTTCTTTTAGCGCAACGGCGCTTTCCCAGGGCCAGCACTTCACGCTGATGGCCGCCAGACCGGCGAGGAGCCGGGCGTGGTGCGCCTCAACGCTCTCTTTCCCACAGCAGGCACCGGCACAGCGCTTCAGCGCGGATCGGAAACAGGCGCGTCCGCGCGTGGTCGCCTCCAGGCCCAAAAGGCTGTAGCAAAGCTGGAGTTCGTCCGCCAGCGTCTGCAGCGCCTGAAGTGCCGCACGTTTATTGGCGAACAGTCCATAGAGATTCGGGGCATGAGAAAAATCGACGTCGCGCGCGTAGACGACCTGCGGCTTGCCTTCGTTGATCTGCAGGGAGCAGAGCTGACGGTTGCGGCGCAGGCGCTTGTTGAATAGCGGCTGCTGCTCTTTAATCAAACGCGCCTCCAGCAACAGCGCGCCCATTTCTCCTGCCGTCTGGAACCAGGTAATGCGTCGCGACTGGCGCAGCATGGCGGCCTCGTCCGGGGTACGCAGATGGGATAACACCCGACTGCGAATGTTAACGCTCTTGCCGATGTAGAGCGGCAGGGTGTCGCTTTCGCCGTGAAAGATGTACACGCCCGGCTGTTTAGGCAGTGCCTCAAGCCAGGGGCGAAGGTGCTCGGGATATTCGTAGATAGCCGCCGCTTCAAATTCAAGACGCGGGGCGGATTGACGCCTGCTCACATACTGCTCCATATACTGTTCAGGCATACAGTGTAGCAGGAGTGTGGTGGTTAAAAAAGAGCCGGGTAGCGGCGACGCCTTACCCGGCCTACAAAACGGGGTTACCGTTTTGCGTTTATTTCCAGAAGTCGTCAAACACCGTAATTGGCGTGTGGCGCTTGTGCTCGGTTTTCAGATACCAGCCTTCGATGATCTTCGCGGTGCCTTCATCCAGCTTTTTGCCTTCCAGATAATCATCAATGTTGTCGTAGGTGACGCCAAGGGCCGCTTCATCCGGCAGGGAAGGGCGATCGTCTTCAAGGTCCGCTGTCGGCGCTTTCTTATACAGATGCTCAGGACAGCCCAGCGCGGCAAGCAGCTGCTTACCCTGACGCTTGTTCAGGCGGAAGATCGGGTTGATGTCGGTGCCGCCGTCGCCGTACTTGGTGAAGAAACCGGTGATCGCTTCTGCCGCATGGTCGGTGCCGACCACGACGCCTTTGGTCATCCCGGCAATGCTGTACTGCGCTTTCATGCGCTCGCGGGCTTTCTCGTTGCCGCGAACAAAATCGCTTAACTCAATGCCCGCTTCGCGAAGCGCCTGCTCGCTTGCCAGCACGGAGCCTTTAATATTTACGGTCAGCACGCGGTCAGGCTGAATGAAGGCGATTGCATCCTGGCAATCCTGCTCGTCCGCCTGTACGCCATATGGTAGACGCACGGCGATAAATTGCAGGGTTTCATCTCCCGTCTCCTCGCGCAGCTCTGAAATGGCCATCTGGCAGAGCTTACCGGTCAGCGTTGAATCCTGGCCGCCGCTGATGCCCAGCACCAGAGATTTCAGGAAAGAGTTCTTCTTTAAATACGCTTTTAAAAAATCCACGCTGCGGCGGATCTCTTCATTTGCATCTACCGCAGGCTTCGCGCCCAGCGCCTGGATAATCTCTTGTTGCAGAGTCATCACGCTCTCCATAAACAGAATGTGTTAACTGTTAAAACTAACCCTTTGGACGTAAAACGACAAGGATCACAGTTTCGAGTGCGCTAATTTGCGCCGTTTTAGCAGGTTATCGTTGTTTTATTAGAATTTTCCGAAATTCGTCTGGCGTAACGCACAAAGTTGAACAATAGTACTTTTTATCCCATGCTTAGATAACACGCTGATAAACAAGAGGACGGAATATGAACAAGAACGTAGCAGGAATTCTTAGCGCAGCGGCGGTACTGACTATGCTGGCAGGGTGTACGGCTTACGATCGCACCAAGGATCAGTTTACGCAGCCCGTAGTAAAAGATGTCAAAAAAGGGATGACCCGTTCGCAGGTCGCTGCGATTGCCGGTAAACCTTCTTCCGAAGTCACCATGATTCATGCGAAAGGCACCTGCCAGACCTACATCCTGGGTCAACGTGATGGTAAGGCAGAAACCTACTTTGTCGCCCTGGATGATACCGGTCATGTGATCAACTCCGGCTATCAGACCTGTGCTGAATACGATACTGACCCGCAGGCACCTAAGGCGTAGTCACCCTCCTTGCCTGAGGATGTTAACAAACCGGCCCTGAGGCCGGTTTTTTTTATGCATCGGAAAATCTTATTTCTTTTCGCGAATTATTTGCCCGAAATGTGAGGGTAGTCAACAAGCCAGGTCAATGAGAGACAATTTGAGTATGTTCAGAATTATCCCCTGTCTGTACCATTGCGTATACTCAGTCCAACGATAAACAACAGTACGCAAACTACCTGTCTGCCGGGACAGCGAGTCCAGTGAGAACGCGACGGCAGGTAGTCATACAAGAGGGAAATTACGATGGAAAAGAAACATATCTACCTGTTCTGCTCAGCGGGCATGTCAACCTCGCTTCTGGTGTCAAAGATGCGTGCGCAGGCTGAAAAGTATGAAGTCCCTGTGGTGATCGAAGCGTTCCCGGAAACGCTGGCGGGCGAAAAAGGTCAGACAGCCGATGTTGTTTTACTGGGACCGCAAATTGCCTATATGTTGCCCGAAATTCAACGACTGTTACCTAATAAACCGGTCGAAGTGATCGACTCGGGGCTGTACGGCAAGATTGATGGTTTAGGTGTTCTTAAAGCTGCTGTGGCAGCGATTAAAAAAGCTGCTAATTAATTTTTATTTTTCCCGTCAAAGAGTTATTTCACACACAATACGCCGTAACATGCGTTACGGCATTTAAGGGTATTTTCCTATGAGTAAAGTCATCGCTTCACTTGAAAAGGTACTCCTTCCTTTTGCTGTTAAAATAGGAAAGCAGCCTCACGTTAATGCCATCAAAAACGGCTTTATTAAATTAATGCCGTTGACGCTGGCCGGGGCCATGTTCGTTTTAATTAACAACGTTTTTCTGAGCTTTGGTGAAGGTTCCTTCTTTTATTCATTAGGAATTCGGTTAGACGCTTCCACAATTGAAACCCTTAATGGTTTTAAAGCCATCGGCGGCAACGTCTATAACGGTACGTTGGGGATTATGTCGCTGATGGCGCCTTTCTTTATTGGGATGGCGCTGGCAGAAGAGCGTAAGGTGGACCCACTGGCCGCCGGGTTATTATCCGTCGCCGCCTTTATGACAGTGACCCCGTACAGCGTCGGTGAAGCCTATGCTGTGGGCGCCAACTGGCTGGGTGGGGCTAACATCATCTCCGGTATTGTTATCGGCCTGGTGGTGGCAGAGATGTTCACCTTTATCATCCGTCGAAACTGGGTGATTCGCCTGCCGGATAGCGTACCGGCCTCCGTTTCCCGTTCATTTTCCGCGTTGATTCCAGGCTTCATTATTCTCTCTATTATGGGGATTATCGCCTGGGCGCTCTCTCACTGGGGCACGAACTTCCACCAGATCATCATGGACTCTATCTCTACGCCGCTGGCGTCTATGGGTGGCGTGGTCGGTTGGGCGTATGTGATTTTTACCTCTCTGCTGTGGTTCTTTGGCGTGCATGGTTCACTGGCACTGGCCGCGCTGGACAGCGGAATTATGACCCCGTGGGCACTGGAAAACGTTGCGCTTTATCAACAGTACGGTTCTGTTGATGCGGCGCTGGCAGCGGGTAAAACCTTCCATGTGTGGGCGAAGCCGATGCTTGACTCCTATATCTTCCTGGGCGGTACCGGGGCAACCTTGGGTCTGATCATCGCGGTCTTTATTGTCTCTCGTCGCGCAGACTACCGTCAGGTCGCGAAGCTGGCGCTGCCATCAGGCATCTTCCAGATTAACGAACCGATTCTGTTCGGTCTGCCAATCATCATGAACCCGGTCATGTTCATTCCGTTCATCCTGGTTCAGCCGCTGCTGGCCGCTATCACCCTGACGGCGTATTACATGGGCATCATTCCACCGGTCACCAACATTGCACCGTGGACCATGCCAGCGGGTCTGGGCGCCTTCTTCAACACCAACGGCAGCGTCGCAGCCTTCCTGCTGGCGATATTTAACCTCGGGATTGCCACCCTGTTGTACATGCCGTTCGTGGCGATTGCGAACAAAGCCGCCACCATCATTGATGAAGAAGAGAGCGAAGAGGATATCGCCCTCTCACTGAAATTCTAAGATTGACGGCGCGGGGAAACCCGCGCCAGCCACAAGGAGCTTAAAGATGTTAGATTTGGATAATATTGTCGCAGACGAAGCCGTCGAGAACGATCTCGAAGAAGTGGTGATGGGGCTTATCATCAACTCCGGGCAGGCCCGCAGCCTGGCCTACGCCGCGCTGAAGCAGGCCAAGCAGGGGGATTTTGCCGCGGCGAAAACCATGATGGAACAGTCCCGCACGGCGCTGAACGAAGCGCACCTGGTGCAGACAAAGCTGATTGAAAGCGATCAGGGCGAAGGGAAGATGAAGGTCAGCCTGGTGCTGGTCCACGCGCAGGATCACCTGATGACCTCGATGCTGGCACGCGAGCTGGTGGCGGAGCTCATTGAGCTTCACGAGAAGATGCAGTAAGTCAGACTGAGTAGCAGGAGGTCAGCACGATGGAAATTAAAACCGCACTTGAACAGCAGCTGTTTAATGGCAAAAATTTTCACGTGGTTATCTACAACAAGACGGAGAGCGCCAGCGGTCTGCATCAGCATGACTACTACGAGTTCACGATTGTTCTGACCGGCCGCTACTACCAGGAGATCAACGGTAAGCGCGTTCTGCTTGAACGAGGGGATTTTGTCTTCCTGCCGATGGGATCTTATCACCAGAGCTTTTACGAATTTGGTGCCACCCGCATTCTGAATGTGGGCGTCAGCAGACGTTTCTTCGAGAAGCATTATCTGCCGCTGGTGCCGTTCTGCTTTGTGGCCTCCCAGGTTTATCGCGTCAAAAACGAGTTCATGACCTGGATTGAAACGGTTATCGCCTCGCTTAACTTCCGCGACAATGAATTTGATGAGTTTATTGAAACGGTGACCTTCTACGTGATGAACCGGCTGCGCCATCATCGTGAAGAGCAGCAGGTGACGGATGATATTCCGCAATGGCTACGCAGCACCGTTGAGCTGATGCACGATAAAAGCCAGTTCAGCGAAAATGCGCTGGAAAATATGGTCTCCCTGTCGGGCAAATCCCAGGAATATCTGACCCGCGCGACGCAGCGTTATTACCGTAAAACGCCCGTGCAAATTATTAATGAAATCCGCATTAATTTTGCTAAAAAACAGCTGGAAATTACCAACTATTCTGTCACCGATATTGCATACGAGTCAGGATACAGCAGCCCCAGCCTGTTTATTAAAACCTTTAAGAAATTGACGTCATTCACACCGAACAGTTACCGGAAAAATTTGACGGTAATTAATTAACTGTCGGCGGATTACCCGCCACGAATATTGCTTTAATGGCTTGCCCAAATAGCGGGAAGAGCACGCTATACCTTGCAGGCGATTAACCTGATACGCTAAGGGAGATATTATGCAGAAGAAATTAAAAGTCGTAACCATTGGTGGCGGCAGCAGCTATACCCCGGAATTACTCGAAGGTTTCCTGAAACGTTATCATGAATTACCGGTCAGCGAATTATGGCTGGTGGACGTTGAGGAAGGTCAGGAGAAGCTGAATATTATTTTCGACCTGTGCAAGCGCATGGTGGAAAAAGCGGGCGTGCCTCTGACCGTGCATAAAACCCTCGACCGTCGTCTGGCGCTGAAAGATGCGGATTTTGTCACCACCCAGCTGCGCGTCGGCCAGCTGAAGGCGCGTGAGCTGGACGAGCGTATTCCCCTGAGCCACGGGTATCTGGGGCAGGAGACCAACGGCGTGGGCGGCCTGTTTAAAGGCCTGCGCACCATCCCGGTCATTTTCGACATCGTCAAAGACGTGCAGGAGATCTGCCCGAACGCGTGGGTCATTAACTTCACCAACCCGGCCGGTATGGTGACCGAGGCGGTCTATCGTCATACGAACTTCAAACGCTTTATCGGCGTCTGTAATATTCCGATCGGCATGAAGATGTTCATCCGCGACGTGCTGGCGCTGACCGACAACGACGATCTCTCCATCGATCTGTTCGGCCTGAACCACATGGTGTTTATTAAGGATGTCATCGTGAACGGAGAATCGCGCTTTGCCGAGCTCCTCGACGGCGTAGCCTCCGGTCGTCTGACGGCGGCATCGGTGAAAAACATCTTTGACCTGCCGTTCAGCGAAGGGCTGATCCGCTCGCTGAATCTGCTGCCTTGCTCGTACCTGCTTTACTACTTCAAGCAGAAAGAGATGCTGGCCATCGAAATGGGCGAGTATTATAAGGGCGGCGCGCGTGCGCAGATCGTTCAGAAGGTCGAAAAGCAGCTGTTCGATTTGTATAAAGACCCGAACCTGAACGTCAAACCGAAAGAGCTGGAGCAGCGCGGCGGGGCCTACTACTCCGATGCGGCGTGCGAAGTGATCAACGCCATCTACAACGACAAGCAGGCGGAGCACTATGTTAACGTCCCGCATCACGGCCATGTCGACAATATTCCGGCTGACTGGGCCGTCGAAATGACCTGCATCCTGGGGCGCGAGGGGGCTAAACCGCATCCCCGTATCACCCACTTCGATGACAAGGTCATGGGGCTGATTCATACCATCAAAGGCTTTGAAGTGGCAGCAAGCAACGCGGCGCTGAGCGGGGAACTCAATGACGTGCTGCTGGCCCTGAACCTCAGCCCGCTGGTGCATTCTGACCGTGACGCGGAGCAGCTGGCCAGCGAGATGATTCTGGCGCATGAAAAATGGCTGCCGAACTTTGCCGCCACGATCGAGAAGCTGAAGTTCAAACAGCAATAAGAGGGCGCCCAATGGAAAACCTGCTGATCGTTAATGCTGATGATTTTGGTCTCTCGAAAGGTCAGAACTACGGCATTATTGAAGCCTGCCGCCGGGGGGTTGTGACCTCTACAACGGCCCTGGTTAACGCTGAGGCGGTTGAACACGCGGCGCAGCTGAGCCGCGATGTGCCGGAGCTAGGCGTCGGCATGCATTTTGTGCTGACGCTCGGGATGCCGCTTTCGCCAATGCCGGGCCTGACGCGCGACGGCCAGCTGGGTAAATGGATTTGGGAACGGGCGGAGCAGGGTGCTCTGCCGCTCGAAGAGATTGCCCGCGAGCTGGACTGTCAGTTCAACCGCTTCGTTGATGTGTTTGGTCAGGCGCCGACGCATATCGATAGCCATCACCACGTGCATATGATCCCGGCAATTTTCCCTGTTGTCGCCGGGTTTGCGCAGCGCAAAGGCGTGGCGATGCGCGTGGATCGCGAGGTGCACGGATTGCCGGACTGCGCTGTTACATCCACTGAGGGGTTCAGCAGCGCGTTTTACGGAGAAGAGATCAGCGAAGCGCTGTTCCTGAAGGTGCTGGATGATTCCGCTGCCCGCGGTGAAACCTCGGTGGAAGTGATGGCGCATCCTGCCTTTGTCGATAACACCGTGCGTAAAAGTGCCTACTGCTGGCCGCGGCTGGCGGAGCTGGACGTGCTGACGTCGGCCTCGCTGAAATACGCGATTGCCGAACGCGGGTATCGGTTGGGGACGTTCAGGGAGCTGTAAGAGTTGCCGGGTGGCGGCTTCGCCTTACCCGGCCTACGAACGACCTGCTAACTCTTGTAGGCCCGGTAAGGCGAAGCCGCTACCGGGCTTTTTTTACGCCGGAATCTGATCGATCTTACAGCTGCGTGACCAGACGCGGTGCGCGGCGAGCAAATCAAACAGCTTCGTCATGAAGGCATCGTCAACGTTATCTCCCTCGACAATGCCGTCCTCACCCTGATCGGCCACCTTCAGCTGCGCTTTAAACTGTCGCGCATCGCCGGACAGCGCGATCGGCTTCAGGTGCTTATAGGCTTCCAGCAGATAATAGACGGCGTCGCCGTTGGTCAGCAGACTGGCAAGATCTCCGCCCGGCACAATCACCGCATCGACGGTGAGCGATGGCGCACCGGCAAAGGTCGCCGCGACCGGCAGCACAGAACCATCGTCGGCCGTTACTTCACCCATGCGGGAATAGAGCAGTTTGGCATGCACGCCCTGGGTTTTTAGCGCCTGCATGATCCCCAGCACGTCGCTGGCGCGGGTTTTGTCGTTCAGCAGAATGGCAACCACGCGGCCTTTAATCGAGCCGCCCGGCACCGCATACAGGCTCAGCGACGGATCTTTCTTCACGCCGTTAACCTCTTTCGGCGGAGCGAGGTTACGCTGCTCGTCGGTCAGCGTAATGCCCAGGTTGTCCGCGACGCTCTGGGCAAGCTGAACATCAATATGCGCCAGCTGATCGACCACGCGCTCGCGGATGTAGGTGCGCACCACTTTACTCAGCTCAAAGCTGAAGCCGCCGATGATGTGCTGTTGCTCAATCGGCGTCTGGCTGTTCCAGAACAGGCGAGGGTGGGCGTAATACTCGCCGAACGAGGGGCTGCGCTCGCGAATTTTATTGCCATCGATACGCTCCTGATAGGATTCGAATCCACCGCGTTTCGGTCCGGGAGGCGTTTCACGCGGCCAGTTATCGTTGATGGAGTTCGGCTCATAGTTTGCCGGGTTGGTATCAATATCCTGACGGTGCATCCCGTCGCGCTGGAAGTTGTGGTACGGGCAGGTTGGGCGGTTGATCGGAATTTCGTGGAAGTTCGGCCCGCCCAGACGGCTGATCTGCGTATCGGTATAGGAGAACAGGCGTCCCTGCAGGAGCGGATCGTTGGTGAAGTCCAGCCCCGGCACGATATGCCCCGGGTGGAACGCGGCCTGCTCGTTTTCGGCAAAGAAGTTATCCGGGTTGCGGTTGAGCACCATTTTACCCACCAGCTGCACCGGCACCAGCTCTTCCGGGATCAGCTTCGTCGGGTCCAGAAGGTCGAAATCGAACTTAAATTCGTCCTCTTCCGGGATGAGCTGCAGGCCCAGCTCGTATTCCGGGAAGTCGCCCGCTTCAATGGATTCCCAGAGCTCGCGGCGATGGAAGTCCGGATCGCGCCCGGTCAGCTTCTGCGCCTCGTCCCACACCAGCGAGGCTTTACCCGCCACCGGCTTCCAGTGGAAACGGACAAACGTGGCTTTCCCCTCGGCGTTGATCATTCGGAAGGTATGGATGCCGAACCCCTCCATGGTGCGGTAGCTGCGGGGGATCCCGCGGTCTGACATCGCCCACATCACGTTGTGTAAGGTTTCAGGCTGCAGGGAGACATAGTCCCAGAAGGTGTCGTGCGCACTTTGTCCCTGCGGTATGGCCCAGTGGGGCTCCGGTTTTACCGCATGGACAAAGTCAGGAAATTTATGCGCGTCCTGAATGAAAAACACCGGCGTGTTATTGCCGACCAGATCGAAAATCCCCTCTTCGGTATAAAACTTGGTGGCAAAGCCGCGGATATCCCGGACGGTGTCTGCCGAACCTGCGCCGCCCTGCACGGTGGAGAAACGCACAAATACCGGGGTAATTTTATCCGGGTCGGAGAGGAAGTCCGCTTTGGTGATCGCCTTCAGGCTCTTGTAGGGCTGAAAATAGCCGTGCGCAGCGGAACCGCGTGCGTGGACGATGCGTTCCGGTATCCGCTCGTGGTCAAAATGGGTGATTTTTTCCCGCAGAATGAAGTCTTCCAGCAGGGTTGGCCCGCGCGAGCCTGCGCGAAGGGAGTTCTGATCGTCAGCAATGCGCACGCCCTGATTGGTGGTGAGCGCAAAACCTTCGCCGCCTTTACGGTGTGGCTCAAGCGATTTCAGCTTGTCGTTTCCCGTATCCGGGGATTTCATGCTTCCCGGTGCGGTAGGCTGTTCGCCTGGTGCGGAAGGGCCCGGGGAGGGGCGATGAGAGCCGTCTGCAGGGGCGAGATAGTCCATGCCCGGTTGAGATTCTTCAGTGCCATGAATCGGTGATTGATGTGTTTTATCTTTGTTCGACATTGCACGCTTCTCCTTTATCCATTGCTAAAAACCCTATTAAGGATAGAACAATGTCGTGAGATGGCTCGCGAACTAAGAGTTTTCACATGCCAGCATTAACGAAAGGAGCCATCTCACCCACTCGGAGCGCGACGGAAGGCAGCAGGATCGGCTATCATAGAATTTTCCTGCTTCAAGAATTTGCTTTAGTGAATCCGTCGCTTATGAAACCTCTTCGTCAACAAAACCGCCAGGTTATTAGCTATGTGCCCCGCGTTGAGCCCGCGCCGCCAGACCATGCCCTGAAAGTGGAGGGTTTTCGCGATGTGTGGCAGTTACGGGGGAAATACGTGGCCTTTGTGCTAATCGGCGAGCATTTCCGTCGCTCTCCCACCTTTACGGTGCCGGAGTCCGCACAGCGGTGGGCGATGCAGATCCGCCAGGATGAAGAGGTTGAAGAATAACAGCCATAAAAAAACCGCCTGTTGGCGGTTTTTTTATATCTACAGCGATTAACGATGCGCCAGTTCGGCGTCGTCTTCACTTTCCAGAATCGCTTTGTCGGTCTGCTTCAGCCACTGGCTGGTCAGCGTACCGGCGGTCATGGAGCCGCTGACGTTCAGCGCTGTACGGCCCATGTCGATCAGCGGTTCAACGGAGATCAGCAGGGCAACCAGCGTCACGGGCAGACCCAGCGCAGGCAGCACAATCAGCGCGGCGAAGGTTGCGCCGCCGCCAACACCCGCAACGCCTGCGGAGCTTACGGTAACAATCCCGACCAGCGTGGCGATCCAGACTGGATCCAGCGGGTTAATGCCGACTGTAGGAGCAACCATTACCGCCAGCATCGCCGGGTACAGACCCGCACAGCCGTTCTGACCAATGGTGGCACCAAAGGAGGCAGAGAAGCTGGCGATGGATTCAGGCACGCCCAGACGACGAGTCTGTGCTTCAACGTTCAGCGGAATAGACGCGGCGCTGGAACGGCTGGTGAAGGCAAAGGTCAGTACCGGCCAGACCTTACGGAAGTATTTCAGCGGGCTGACGCCGTTCACGCCCAGCAGGATGCCGTGCACCACGAACATAATGCCAAGGCCCAGGTAAGAGGCGACAACGAAGCTGCCCAGCTTAATGATGTCCTGCAGGTTAGAGCCGGCAACCACTTTGGTCATCAGCGCCAGCACGCCGTAAGGGGTGAGCTGCATAACCAGACGAACCAGCTTCATCACCCAGCTTTGCAGGGTATCAATCGCGGTCAGCACGCGTTCGCCTTTTGGCGCATCGTCTTTCAGCAGCTTCAGCGCCGCCATGCCCAGGAACGCGGCGAAAATAACCACGCTGATGATGGAGGTTGGGCTCGCACCGGTCAGGTCAGCAAACGGGTTCTTCGGAATGAAGGAGAGCACCATCTGCGGCACGGTCAGGTCAGCCACTTTACCGACGTAGTTGGTCTGAATTGCGGTCAGACGCGCCGTTTCAGCGGTACCCTGAACCAGACCTTCTGCGGTCAGGCCAAACAGGTTAGTGACCAGCACACCCACCAGCGCGGCAATCAGCGTGGTGAACAGTAGCGTACCAATGGTCAGGAAACTGATTTTTCCCAACTGGGTCGCGTTATGCAGGCGGGCAACGGCGCTCAGAATAGAGGCGAATACCAGCGGCATAACGATCATCTGCAGCAGCTGAACATAGCCGTTACCGACAATGTTGAACCACTGAATGGAATCTTTCAGTACTGGATTATCGGAGCCATAAATAGCCTGTAATGCCAGACCAAATACGACACCCATGGCCAGACCAACCAGCACCTTTTTCGCCAGGCTCCACTGTTTATGGCGCGCCTGCGCGAGAAGCAATAGCAATACAACGAACACAACGACGTTCGCGATGAGTGGAAAATTCATCCCCGTTCTCCTGATTTATTATCGGGTCGGTTTTTACCGATCCTGTTGGCGGAAGGTTAGCAGAAGTGTGATGTCGCGCTTATATCCAAATGGAATGGGTTATGACAAATGGGATAATTTTGTTGGTTTACTGTTCAATCTGGTGATGAATAAAGCGATTGAACTGAAATTGTAGCGAATTAATCATCTGGGAAGACCAGCGGACTGCACTGTTTTCGGGCAACGTTTGCGGCATCCAGACGGCGTAAGCAAACAGCGCCATGCACAAGACGCGCTCCACCTGGTTCCCTTTCTGCGGTGCGAGGATGGGAAAACGGAAGCGCCAGCGGCAGGGCCACAGCAGCGGTACGCCCGCGGGCGTCAGCATATCGGCCAGAATATGGCTCAGATAGCCCAGCACCATCCCCTGGATGGCATCACCGGGGACGATCCAGCTTTCGGGCACTTTTAAATAGAAAAGCGTCAGCAGGCCAAACACGGCCAGCAGGCTGTGCGTAAACCCCCGGTGGCCGAACGCGCGGGCGATGGGTTTTGACACCCACTTCAGGCGCTGACCGAGGAAGGACTTGGGATGGTCAATATCGGGCAGCAGACAGGTCAATACGGCGGAAGGGACGATATGCCACCAGTCCCCCTGTGCCAGCACGGGGGTGAGTTCAGCGTTTTTGGCAAATACTGCGCACGCGATAGAAAAAAGCAGGTGGCCTTCCGCCGTCATGATAAAACCCATAAAACTGTCAATTCATACAGTATAGGGTTTTTATACAGTAGGCGGAAGAGGTGACGGTGTAACTGTTTGTCACAAACTGCAGGAGGGTCTTAACCGCCCCGCAGGTGATGCGCCGTGAGTTCTGCCAGTGAAATCAGCTTCACATCGGCAAGGGCAAACCGGGGATCGTGGCGGCCTTCTTCCGCAGGCACCACAATGGAGCGCATCCGCGCGGCTTTAGACGCTATCATGCCGTTAACGGAATCTTCCAGCGCAACGCAGTTGAGGGGATCCACGCCGAGCTTAGCGGCACAGTCCAGATAGACCTGCGGGTGCGGCTTGCTGTAAGGCAATTTCTCAGCAGACGCCAGCGCGTCGAAACTGTCGCGCAGTTCAAACATGATGAGCACTTTTTCCAGCATATGCAGCGGTGACGCCGAGGCCAGGCCGACCTTGAGCCCCTGGGCTTTACACAGCGCGACGGCCTCATGTACGCCGGGCAGCAGCGGCTTGCTCTCTTCTACCAGCGAAATGGCGCGGCTGATAATGCGCGCGGTCACTTCATCACGACCCGGTCCAGACCACGGCTGTTGGGCAAACCACAGGTCAACCACCATATCGATGCGCAGGCCCAGCGTATCGGGAAGTTCATTACGGCGGCTGATGTCCACGCCCAGGCTGGCCATGACCTCCAGTTCGGCGCGATCCCACAACGGTTCGGAATCGATCAGTAATCCATCCATGTCAAAAATTGCGGCAAGAATTTGGCGCGGTGTCGACATCACAACGTCTCCTTATCCAGGGTGTTCGACAGACGATAAGTGCTAAGCACACTCTGCAATTTAGCATATTGCTTTTAAAGAGCGGGCGAAATTGATGACCAGCAGGTAGACTTAGGCACAAATAACGCGTCTTTATGAAGAGGAACTGATGACGTATCAACAAGCTGGACGCATCGCGGTCTTAAAACGTATTGCTGGCTGGGTGATTTTTATTCCTGCCGTCATTTCTACGCTGATTTCTGTACTCAAATTTATGTACGATCACAGCGAAAAACAGCCGGGTATCAATGCGGTTATGCTTGATTTTGCGCATGTGATGATTGAGATGATGCGTTTTAATACGCCATTCTTGAATGTCTTCTGGTTTAACTCACCGACCCCGGATTTTCAGCATCAGCTGAATATCGGCTTTTGGGTGATCTACGCCCTGATCTTTGTTGCGCTGGCGCTGCAGGCCTCTGGCGCGCGAATGAGCCGTCAGACGCGCTTCTTACGCGAGGGCGTCGAGGACCAGCTCATTCTGGAGCAGGCCAAAGGCCCGGAAGGCATGAGCCGGGAGCAGATTGAATCCCGCATTGTTGTGCCGCGTCACACCATTTTCCTGCAAATTTTCCCGCTCTATATCCTTCCCGTGATCATCATTGTGGCAGGATACTTCTTCTTCTCACTGCTCGGTTTTCTGTAACCGATACGGGTGGCGGCAAAGCCACCCGTTCACGTCTCAGGCGGCAAGCATGCGCTCAAGCGCCCGCTGGGCGTTAACCAGGTGTTCCCCACCAAAAAGTATGGCGCGGTTCATCAGCGTATAAAGCTGATACACCGGTTGACGATCGAGGAAGCCGGGCGGCAGGGGAGAAACCGACTGATATCCGTCGTATATTTGCGGCGGTTGTTCTGGATGCAGCGGCAGCATGGCAAGATCGCACTCACGGTCGCCCCAGTAGCAGGCCGGGTCGAAGATATAGGGGCCGTTGGGCCCCAGCGCGCAGTTATCGGACCACAAATCACCGTGGAGCAGAGACGCCTGAGGCTGGTGGGAGGCCAGGCGCTGCTGCACGTGCTCGACGATGGCATCAATATTGCCAAACTCCAGCCCTTTCTCGGCGGCAAGCTCAAGCTGCCAGCCAATGCGCTGCTCGGCAAAAAACGTCGACCAGCGACGCTGCCAGGCATTGGGCTGTGGCGTGGTGGAGAGATCGTTGTCAAAATCAAGGCCAAACTGCGGCTGGTCGCTCCACTGATGGAGGCGCGCTAGCTGCTGGCCAAGAATGAAAGCGTTATGGGCATCCAGCGGACGGGCGGGGAGATATTCCATGACCAGAAAACTGTAATCGCGGTCGCTACCGACGGCCAGAACCTGCGGGACCGTCACCGTTTTACTGCGCGACAACAGCTCCAGCTGATCGGCTTCGGCGGTAAATATCGGAAGCAACTCACGTTCATCGCATTTTACGAAGAGATCGCGCCCTGCGTAGCGTAAATGCCACGCGGCGTGGATCTCTCCGCCTGGCAGTTCGTTACGCAGTTCAATTTCACCTTCACCCAGCTGCTCACTTAAAAGATGACTGATAGCCTGCCACATGTTGACTCTCCCATGTTGTCTGCCAGATCATAAAGTTAGCGCATTATTGCGGTAAAAAAATACGAACTAACGCACACCTGAGCGGTTTAATTTCATACAGGGCACTTATTGTTCTTTTTTCTGCCAGCTTTCCCAGGTGTCGACGTCAATTTCGGCGGGCTTGTCGGTCACACTTTCCACCAGGCTGGCGGCCAGCGCATGGACCTCTTCTTTATTAAGCGCGCCGATCAGGCCAAATGCCAGGGTGCCTAAATCATGAATATTGCCTTCGTCATCCGTCAGGGTGAGGAGAAAATTAGCCCGGGTGAAGGCATTGTTGAGCTCATTTAGCTCGGTAAGCGATGCCTCATGAAGGTTGACGGTTACGACATAACGAGTGATGTCACCACTGCTCATAATTCACCTCATTGTTATCATGGAAGTTTTCTTAGCATAGTCGATAGTTTGCGTTTGGCGACTCGGGGATGACGTTCCCCTTCATGCAGATGAAGGGGAACAGACGTTAATTTCGGGACAGGTAATCGACGATTTTTTGCGTATCGGCCAGCGAACAGAGGCGCGTGCCCTGGTTGATGGTGGCGGCGCTACCCGCCGCCACGCCGTAGCGCGTCATCTCCAGCAGTGACGCACCCTGCGCAAGCTTAAGCGTCATCGCACCCACCATGCTGTCACCCGCGCCAACCGTGCTCTGGCTCTTCATCGGCGGTGGAACAACCTGAACGGACGACGTTTCATCGACGGCCAGTGCCCCCTGCGGACCGAGGGAAACCACCACGCGTCGCGCTTTGCCGCTGCGTACCAGCTCCTGCGCGGCGGTGCGCACATCGTCAGGCTGCGTCAAGTCTCGGTTGACCAGCGCGCTTAACTCTTTCTGGTTGGGTTTGACCAGTTCAAGATTGCCCGGCACTAAGGCCGCTTGCAGGGCCTCGCCGCTGCTGTCGACGATGCAGCGGATACCGCGTTGCTGCGCCGCCTGAATCAGCGCGGTTAATTTTTCCGTGCTGACGCCGGGCGGCAGGCTGCCGCTGACCACCAGCAGCGCGCCGCTTTCTATCGTCAGCACTTTCTCTTCAAGCTGACGAAACTCGTCATCGGTGAGTTTCGCGCCCGGCATGACAAACCGGTACTGCTCGCCGCTGGATTCCACGTGAACATGCAGGTTTTGCCGCGTCCAGTCTTTCGCCTCGACGGTCTCTACGGCCACCTGTTCATCTGCCAGCAGGGAGACCAGGTGTTCACCGGTAGCACCGCCTGCGGGGAAAATGGCCGTGGCTTTGCCGCCGAGGTGGGTAATGGCGCGCGCCACGTTGATACCGCCACCGCCGGGCTCAAAGACCGGGGCGCTACAGCGCAATTTACCTTCCGGATAAATCTGCGGCGTCAGGGTGGCGGAATCAAGGGAAGGGGAGAGCGTCAGGGTGTAGATAGGAACCATCATTACCTCCTTTTAGCATGGGTTCCTTTTAGTCTGGCACCATTTGTCAGGAAGGCAATGTAAATAACAGTATGATTTTAAATATGAATAGTGAATAAAAGTGAGGCCGGAGACATATAAAATAAAACGCTTTTTGGGATCGTTCTTATTCAAAAAATGAAATAAGAAAACATTGCTATGTTATTTGCGGCTTTTTATAATTTGTTACCTTTCTCTGGACGCCTTGTCATTGATCCTCAAGAAAGATTCCGGGACCGTGTGGTCTCTTTTTTTGTTGTACGGACTCCTTAATAAAATGAAGCTTTTAAAGACAGTGCCCGCTGCACTGATGCTGGCGGGTGGCGTGTTTGCGGCTATGAACGCGACCGCCGATGATTCCGTTTTTACTGTCATGGACGATCCCTCCACCGCGAAAAAACCGTTTGAAGGTAACCTGAACGCGGGGTACTTGGCACAATCCGGTAACACCAAAAGCTCTTCTCTGACGGCGGACAGTACGCTCACCTGGTACGGTAATACCACCGCCTGGTCTCTGTGGGGTAATGCCAGCAATACGTCCGCTAATGACGAACGCTCTTCCGAGAAATATGCGGTAGGCGGACGTAGCCGTTACAACATGACCGACTATGACTACCTGTTTGGTCAGGCAAGCTGGTTAACCGACCGTTACAACGGTTATCGCCAGCGTGACGTGTTCACGGCGGGTTATGGTCGTCAGTTCCTGAACGGTCCGGTACACAGCCTCCGTTTTGAATTCGGTCCCGGTGTGCGTTATGACGAGTACACCAATGGCGATACCAAAACCCAACCGCTCGGTTACGCTTCTGGTACCTATGCCTGGCAGATGACTGATAACACCAAATTTACACAGGGTGTTTCTGTATTTGGTGCCGACGACACGACGCTGAACTCTGAGACGGCGCTCAACGTGGCCATCAACGAACACTTTGGTCTGAAAGTCGCCTACAACGTGACCTGGAACTCTTCACCACCAGAGTCTGCGCCGGATCATACCGACCGCAGAACCACGGTTTCACTGGGTTATAGAATGTAATAAAGACGGGCCGATGATAATGTCGGCCCGTTTATTCTCTCTGATCTTGTGACGTCCCTTCTGATGAGCTCTACTCGCCCCTAACCCCAAATCATCGCCGCCCAACGGAGTAACAGCATTGCGCCGCAGATGGCAATCAGCAGCAGCACCATTTTCCAGTGTTTTACGGCAAATCGTTTTGTTGGCATAACCTAATCCTTGTTCGTTGATATCCACAGTCTACCAAACAGGGCCTGAATATGCCCCTTCGCAGGAACGATTGGGTTATGCCAGCGTAGGGGGCGGTTCAGAACCAGTGGAATCGTTCGGCGAGAATCAACAATAAACCTGTGGCGGAAAGGATGTTCAATATCACAACCGTTCTACTGGATACGTTCATGGTATGCACCTTTGGGTTTAAAGACCTGTTCAAGAGTAGCCCTGCATTTCTAAATTGCGAGCGCCGGGAATATGCAACCTGCAAATTCATGCGAAAGTGCCAGCACATCAATCTGCCAGCAGAGGGTGCAATCTCCCTTTTGTTAGTGTTAACATTGCAAGGCTTGCCGTATATCCGGCGTTGTCTGATTTTCCGGCAGGTGAATGATGACGAACCAATTTGACGATTGTTGGTCAGATGGTGTCGTAATCTATTGTCAAATCACGATTATTTTCTTTGTATATGCTCTTATGTGTGGGGCATCACTGCAAATAAGGATATAAAATGCCTGTAATTACTCTTCCTGATGGCAGCCAACGCCATTTCGACCGCGCTGTTAGCCCAATGGATGTTGCCCTGGACATCGGTCCTGGTCTCGCGAAAGCGACCATCGCCGGCCGTGTCAACGGTGAGCTGGTGGATGCCTCCGATCTGATCGAAAACGATGCGACGCTGGCCATCATCACCGCAAAAGATGAAGAAGGTCTGGAGATCATTCGTCACTCCTGCGCGCACCTGTTGGGCCATGCCATCAAACAGCTGTGGCCAAACACCAAAATGGCGATCGGTCCGGTTATCGATAATGGTTTCTACTACGACGTTGACCTTGACCATACCCTGACTCAGGAAGATATCGACGCGCTCGAAAAACGTATGCACGAGCTCGCCGAAACGAACTATGACGTCATCAAGAAGAAAGTCAGCTGGCACGAAGCGCGTGAAACCTTCGTGAAGCGCGGCGAGAGCTATAAAGTCTCGATTCTTGACGAAAACATTTCGCATGATGACAAGCCTGGCTTGTACCATCACGAAGAATACGTCGACATGTGCCGTGGACCGCACGTGCCGAACATGCGCTTCTGTCATCACTTTAAGCTGATGAAGATCGCAGGCGCCTACTGGCGCGGCGACAGCAACAACAAGATGTTGCAGCGTATCTATGGTACCGCATGGGCCGATAAAAAAGCCCTGAACGCTTACCTGCTGCGCCTGGAAGAGGCGGCGAAGCGTGACCACCGTAAAATCGGCAAGCAGCTTGACCTGTACCACATGCAGGAAGAAGCGCCGGGTATGGTGTTCTGGCATAACGACGGCTGGACCATCTTCCGTGAACTGGAAACCTTCGTACGCTCCAAGCTGAAAGAGTACCAGTATCAGGAAGTGAAAGGCCCGTTCATGATGGACCGTGTGCTGTGGGAAAAAACCGGCCACTGGGACAACTACAAGGATGCGATGTTCACCACCTCCTCTGAGAACCGTGAATACTGCATCAAGCCAATGAACTGCCCGGGCCACGTTCAGATCTTCAATCAGGGTCTGAAATCCTACCGTGACCTGCCGCTGCGTATGGCGGAGTTCGGTAGCTGCCACCGTAACGAGCCATCAGGTGCGCTGCACGGTCTGATGCGCGTGCGTGGCTTTACGCAGGATGATGCGCATATCTTCTGTACCGAAGATCAGGTCCGTGACGAAGTTAACGCCTGTATTCGTATGGTCTACGATATGTACAGCACCTTTGGCTTCGAGAAGATCGTGGTCAAACTCTCAACGCGTCCGGAAAAACGTATCGGTAGCGATGAGACCTGGGATCGCGCAGAAGCGGATCTCGCCGTGGCGCTGGAAGAGAACGGCATTCCGTTCGAATACCAGCTGGGCGAGGGCGCATTCTACGGTCCGAAAATCGAATTTACCCTGTATGACTGCCTCGATCGCGCATGGCAGTGCGGTACTGTACAGCTGGACTTCTCCCTGCCGCAGCGTTTAAGCGCCTCTTATGTTGGCGAAGACAACGAGCGTCAGGTGCCGGTAATGATTCACCGTGCCATTCTCGGTTCTCTGGAACGCTTCATCGGCATCCTGACCGAAGAGTTCGCCGGCTTCTTCCCAACCTGGCTTGCGCCGGTGCAGGTGGTGGTGATGAACATTACCGATTCTCAGGCAGATTACGTTAAAGAATTGACGCAGAAACTACAAAATGCGGGCATTCGCGTAAAAGCAGACTTGAGAAATGAGAAGATTGGCTTTAAAATCCGCGAGCACACTTTACGTCGTGTCCCGTATATGTTGGTCTGTGGTGATAAAGAGGTGGAAGCAGGCAAAGTTGCCGTTCGCACCCGCCGTGGTAAAGACCTGGGCAGCCTGGACGTAAGTGAAGTGATTGAGAAGCTGCAACAAGAGATTCGCAGCCGCAGTCTTCAACAACTGGAGGAATAAGGTATTAAAGGCGGAAAACGAGTTCAAACGGCACGTCCGAATCGTATCAATGGCGAGATTCGCGCCCAGGAAGTTCGCTTAACAGGTCTGGAAGGCGAGCAGCTGGGGATTGTGAGTCTGAGAGAAGCAATCGAAAAGGCTGAAGAAGCTGGAGTAGATTTAGTTGAAATCAGCCCTAACGCCGAACCGCCAGTTTGTCGTATCATGGACTACGGCAAGTTCCTTTATGAAAAGAGTAAGTCTTCTAAGGAACAGAAGAAGAAGCAAAAAGTTATCCAGGTTAAGGAAATCAAATTCCGTCCTGGTACAGACGATGGCGATTATCAGGTAAAACTCCGCAGCCTGATTCGCTTTCTGGAAGATGGCGATAAGGCCAAGATCACACTGCGTTTCCGCGGTCGTGAGATGGCCCACCAACAGATTGGTATGGAAGTGCTTAACCGCGTCCGTGACGATCTGAGTGAACTGGCAGTAGTCGAATCCTTCCCTACGAAGATCGAAGGCCGCCAGATGATCATGGTGCTCGCTCCTAAGAAGAAACAGTAAGGCCTTCAAGCAGCAAAATCTGTGGAGCCTTCGGGTTTCATAGGTTTTGTTCGCCTATGTTTCGTTTATTTAACAATGCGAAGTGGAAGTTATTAAAATGCCAAAAATTAAGACCGTACGCGGTGCTGCTAAGCGCTTCAAAAAAACCGGTAAAGGTGGTTTTAAGCACAAGCACGCTAACCTGCGTCACATTCTGACTAAGAAAGCTACCAAGCGTAAACGTCACCTGCGTCCAAAAGCCATGGTTTCTAAAGGCGATCTGGGCCTGGTCATCGCGTGCCTGCCGTACGCATAAGTCGTTTCGTTTAACTTTTTTAACTTAGAATAGATACAGGAGAGCACACATGGCTCGCGTAAAACGTGGTGTAATTGCACGTGCACGTCACAAGAAAATTTTGAAACAAGCTAAAGGCTACTACGGTGCGCGTTCACGCGTATACCGCGTTGCCTTCCAGGCTGTTATCAAAGCAGGTCAGTACGCTTACCGTGACCGTCGTCAGCGTAAGCGTCAGTTCCGTCAACTGTGGATTGCGCGTATCAACGCAGCAGCACGTCAGAACGGTATTTCTTACAGCAAATTCATCAACGGCCTGAAAAAAGCCTCTGTTGAAATCGACCGTAAGATCCTGGCTGACATCGCAGTATTCGACAAAGTAGCGTTCACCGCTCTGGTCGAAAAAGCGAAAGCAGCACTGGCATAAGCCAGTTGAGAGAGGGGGCCTGGCTCCCTCTTTTCATATAACCCTGTAAGAAGATTGACATTTACCCGTGCAGGCTTTTCAATAAGGTCTCAACGGTTTTTACCCAACAAGGTAACGCAAGCATGAATGCTGCTATTTTCCGCTTCTTCTTTTACTTTAGCACCTGACTTCAGGAGGCTAGCGCGTGAAAGATGAAACGAAAAACAGCGCCAGATAAGCCTCCCGATGGAGGCTTTTTTTGTGCCTGAATTTGAGAGAATAACTCCACCAAATCGGTGTCTGCACCGACATAATGAGGAAAATCATGTCACATCTCGCAGAGCTGGTTGCCAGTGCAACAGCCGCCATTAATCAGGCCTCAGATGTTGCCGCGTTAGACAATGTCCGCGTCGAATATCTTGGGAAGAAAGGGCACCTGACCCTTCAAATGACAACCCTGCGTGAGCTGCCGCCAGAAGAGCGCCCGGCAGCGGGGGCGGTGATTAACGAAGCCAAAGAGCAGGTACAGCAGGCGCTGAACGCACGCAAAGCCGAGCTGGAAAGCGCGGTGCTGAATGCGCGTCTGGCCGCAGAGACGATCGACGTTTCTCTGCCGGGTCGCCGCATCGAGAACGGCGGTCTGCACCCGGTTACCCGCACCATCGATCGCATTGAAAGTTTCTTCGGTGAGCTCGGCTTTACCGTGGCGACTGGCCCGGAAATCGAAGATGATTACCACAACTTCGATGCTCTGAACATTCCTGGCCATCATCCGGCACGCGCTGACCACGACACTTTCTGGTTCGACGCGACGCGTCTGCTGCGTACCCAGACCTCCGGCGTTCAGATCCGTACCATGAAGGATCAGGAGCCGCCAATCCGTATTATCGCGCCGGGCCGCGTCTATCGTAACGACTACGATCAGACCCACACCCCAATGTTCCACCAGATGGAAGGTCTGATTGTTGATAAAAACATCAGCTTCACCAACCTGAAAGGCACGCTGCACGATTTCCTGAACAACTTCTTTGAGGAAGATCTGCAGGTTCGTTTCCGTCCGTCCTACTTCCCGTTCACCGAACCGTCTGCGGAAGTTGACGTGATGGGCAAAAACGGCAAATGGCTGGAAGTGCTGGGCTGCGGCATGGTGCATCCAAACGTCCTGCGCAACGTGGGTATCGATCCGGAAGTTTACTCCGGCTTCGCCTTCGGTATGGGCATGGAGCGTCTGACCATGCTGCGCTATGGCGTCACCGACTTACGTGCATTCTTCGAAAACGATCTGCGTTTCCTCAAACAGTTTAAATAAGGGCAGGACAGAACAATGAAATTCAGTGAACTGTGGTTACGCGAGTGGGTGAACACCACGCTGGACAGCGACGCGCTTTCTAATCAGATTACCATGGCAGGTCTGGAAGTGGACGGCGTTGAGCCGGTTTCAGGGGCATTCAACGGCGTGGTCGTCGGTGAAGTGGTAGAGTGCGGCCAGCACCCTAACGCGGACAAACTGCGCGTAACAAAAGTAAACGTAGGCGGTGACCGTCTGCTGGATATCGTCTGCGGTGCGCCAAACTGCCGCCAGGGGCTGAAAGTGGCCGTGGCGACCGTCGGTGCGGTACTGCCGGGCGATTTCAAAATCAAAGCGGCTAAGCTGCGCGGCGAGCCGTCTGAAGGCATGCTGTGTTCCTTCTCCGAGCTGGGTATTTCCGACGATCACAACGGCATCATTGAGCTGCCGCTGGATGCGCCAATCGGCACCGACATCCGCGAATACCTGAAGCTTGATGACAACACCATCGAAATCAGCGTCACGCCAAACCGCGCTGACTGCTTAGGGATCATCGGCGTGGCGCGCGACGTTGCCGTGCTGAACCAGACCGAGCTGAACGCGCCGGAGATCGCCCCGGTTGAAGCGACCATCAATGACGTGCTGCCTATCCAGGTTGACGCTGCGGATGCCTGCCCGCGCTATCTCGGTCGCGTGGTGAAAGGCATCAACGTGAAAGCGCCAACCCCGCTGTGGATGAAAGAGAAGCTGCGCCGCTGCGGTATCCGCTCTATCGACGCCGTGGTTGACGTGACTAACTACGTTCTGCTGGAACTGGGCCAGCCAATGCACGCCTTCGATAAAGATCGTATTGAAGGCGGTATTGTGGTGCGCATGGCGAAAGAGGGCGAAACCCTGGTTCTGCTGGACGGCACCGAAGCGAAACTGAACGCCGACACCCTGGTGATTGCTGACCACAGCAAAGCGCTGGCAATGGGCGGTATCTTCGGAGGCGAGCATTCAGGCGTCAACGACGAAACGCAAAACGTCCTGCTGGAGTGCGCGTTCTTCAGCCCGCTTTCCATCACTGGTCGCGCACGCCGTCACGGCCTGCACACCGATGCGTCCCACCGCTACGAGCGCGGCGTGGATCCTGCGCTGCAATACAAAGCGATGGAGCGTGCGACTCGCCTGCTGATCGACATCTGCGGCGGCGAAGCGGGCCCGGTTATCGACGTCACCAACGAAGCCACGCTGCCGAAGCGTGCGACCATCACCCTGCGTCGCAGTAAGCTGGATCGCCTGATTGGGCACCACGTTGCCGACGCGCAGGTGACCGATATTCTGAAGCGTCTGGGTTGCGACGTAACCGAAGGCCAGGACGAGTGGAAAGCCGTTGCGCCGTCATGGCGTTTCGACATGGAAATTGAAGAAGATCTGGTGGAAGAAGTGGCCCGTGTTTATGGCTACAACAACATCCCTGACGAGCCGGTACAGGCAGGTCTGGTGATGGGCACCCACCGTGAAGCCGACCTGTCCCTGAAGCGTGTGAAAACCATGCTGAACGACAAAGGCTATCAGGAAGTGATCACCTACAGCTTTGTTGATCCAAAGCTGCAGCAGCTGATCCACCCGGGTCAGGAAGCGCTGATCCTGCCAAGCCCAATTTCCAGCGAAATGTCCGCGATGCGTCTGTCCCTGTGGACGGGCCTGCTGGGCACTATCGTTTACAACCAGAATCGCCAGCAAAACCGCGTGCGAATTTTCGAAAGCGGTTTGCGCTTTGTACCGGATAATCAGGCAAATTTAGGCATCCGTCAGGATCTCATGCTGGCTGGCGCCATCAGCGGTAACCGTTATGAAGAGCACTGGGACCTGGCAAAAGGCACGGTTGATTTCTACGATATGAAGGGCGATCTGGAAGCGATTCTGGATCTGACCGGTAAATTATCTGAAATTGAATTCCGTGCAGAAGCCATTCCGGCCCTGCATCCAGGCCAGAGCGCCGCCCTCTATTTAGACGGCAAACGCATTGGTTTTATTGGGGTTGTTCACCCTGAGCTGGAGCGTAAACTGGACCTGAATGGCCGTACCATCGTGTTCGAGCTGGAATGGAACCTGGTGGCAGACCGCGTGATTCCTCAGGCTCAGGACGTCTCCCGCTTCCCGGCAAACCGCCGTGATATCGCGGTTGTGGTCGCGGAAAATGTGCCCGCAGCAGATATTTTGGCCGAATGTAAGAAAGTTGGCGTAAATCAGGTAGTTGGCGTAAACTTATTTGACGTGTACCGCGGCAAGGGCGTAGCAGAGGGCTTTAAGAGCCTGGCTATCAGCCTGATCCTTCAGGATACCAGCCGTACACTCGAAGAAGAGGAGATTGCCGCTACCGTCGCCAAATGTGTAGAGGCATTAAAAGAGCGATTCCAGGCATCATTGAGGGATTGAACCTATGGCGCTTACAAAAGCTGAAATGTCAGAATATCTGTTTGATAAGCTTGGGCTTAGCAAACGGGATGCCAAAGAGCTGGTAGAGCTGTTTTTCGAAGAGATCCGTCGTGCTCTGGAAAATGGTGAGCAGGTAAAACTCTCCGGCTTTGGCAATTTTGATTTGCGAGACAAAAACCAACGTCCGGGCCGCAACCCGAAGACGGGGGAAGATATTCCCATTACAGCCCGCCGCGTGGTGACCTTCAGACCCGGCCAGAAGTTAAAAAGCCGTGTCGAAAACGCAACGCCCAAAGCAGAGTAATATGAACTAACTAAAAAGGCCGCCCACGCGGCCTTTTTTCTTTGCGCTCTCAGGCAAACCCGCCGTAAAATCAATTACATCTCTCGCTACGAAAACCGTAAACATGCTTGATTATGTCTATCTCCAGCACCGTTCCGATCGGCGTCACCTGCTTTTTCTGGTGCTGCTGCTCATTGTCGCCGCAGGCGTTAGCCTCTGCGCCGGTGACCGGTGGATAGGGCCCGAAAGCTGGTGGGGACCTGACGGACAGCTCTTCGTCTGGCAAATTCGTCTGCCGCGTACCGTCGCGGTGATGCTGGTGGGGGCCGCGCTGGCGCTGTGCGGCACCATTATGCAGGCGTTGTTTGAGAATCCTCTGGCGGAGCCCGGGCTGCTCGGCGTGTCTAACGGTGCGGGCGTGGGGCTGATTGCAGCGGTGATGCTGGGCGGAGGAGAACTCTCCGGCTGGAGCATTAGCCTGAGCGCGATCCTCGGCGCATTACTGATAACGCTCATCCTTCTTCGTTTTGCCAGACGGCACTTATCGACCAGCCGTCTGCTGCTTGCCGGCGTGGCGCTGGGGATCATCTGTAGCGCGCTGATGACCTGGGCGGTCTACTTCTCGACCTCTTTTGACCTTCGGCAGCTCATGTACTGGATGATGGGCGGCTTTGGCGGCGTCGACTGGCAGCAGGGCTGGCTGATGGCGCTGCTGGTGCCGGTCATCGTGTGGGCTGCCCTGCAGGCGCAGCCGTTGAATATGCTCGCGCTGGGTGAAACCTCAGCCCGCCAGCTGGGCATGCCGATTGGGTTCTGGCGTAATGTGCTGGTCATCGCCATTGGCTGGCTGGTCGGCGTCAGCGTGGCTCTGGCGGGCGCGATTGGCTTTATCGGTCTGGTGATTCCGCATATGCTCCGACTGTGCGGAATCACGGACCATCGAACCTTGCTTCCGGCCTCGGCGGTTGCCGGGGCCGTCACGCTGCTGGTGGCCGACATCATCGCCAGGCTTGCCCTGACGGCCGCAGAGCTGCCCATTGGCGTGGTGACCGCCACGCTGGGCGCGCCGGTCTTTATCTGGCTACTATTAAAAGCTGGACGTTAAATCGACAACCTGAGGAAATGCTATGCAGTCAGATATCCTGAATACTGAAGTGACCACCATTGATGGCGATAAAACCACGCTGGAAGGCTACAAAGGCAATGTGTTGCTGATCGTCAACGTGGCATCCAAATGCGGCCTGACGCCGCAGTACGAGCAGCTGGAAAACATTCAGAAGGCCTGGGAGAAAGACGGTTTTACCGTGCTGGGCTTCCCCTGCAACCAGTTCCTGGGGCAGGAGCCGGGCAGCGAAGAGGAGATTAAAACCTTCTGCAGCACTACCTACGGCGTAACGTTCCCGTTGTTCAGCAAAATCGATGTCAACGGTGAAGACCGCCACCCGCTGTATGCGAAGCTGATCGCTGCCGCACCGAAAGCCGTCGCGCCGGAAGGCAGCGGTTTTTATGAACGCATGGCCAGCAAAGGCCGCGCGCCGCTTTATCCGGACGATATTCTGTGGAACTTTGAAAAATTCCTGATAGGTCGCGACGGTCAGGTCGTACAGCGTTTTTCACCGGATATGACCCCTGAAGATCCGATCGTCATGGAATCGATCAAGCTGGCGCTGGCGAAATAATGTCGCTGCTGATGCAGCTCACGGACGTTGCCGAGAAGGGACGTCTGGAGCCGATAACCGGCGCCGTCAATGCGGGAGAAATCCTGCATCTTGTCGGGCCAAACGGCGCAGGAAAGAGCACGCTGCTGGCACGGATGGCAGGCATGACTGCCGGAGAAGGGCAGATAATGTTGCTGGAGCATACGCTGGCCGAGTGGTCGCCGGTCTCGCTGGCGCATCGGCGCAGCTATCTCGTGCAGCAGCAGGTCCCCCCCTTTGCGATGCCGGTCTGGCACTATCTGATGCTGCATTTGCACGACAAACATTCTACGGCACTGCTGACGGACGTGGCCGCGGCGCTGGGGCTGGAGGATAAACTCTCCCGGCATGCCAGCCAGCTATCCGGCGGCGAATGGCAGCGGGTGCGTCTGGCGGCTGCCATTGTTCAGATCCACCCGGCCGGTAATCCTCATGGGCGGATGCTGCTTCTCGATGAACCGATGAGCGGTCTGGATGTCGCGCAGCAGGCGGCCCTGGATACCCTGCTAAGTGCGCTCAGTAGAAAAGGCATCGCCGTGGTGATGAGCAGTCATGACCTCAACCACACCTTGCGTCATGCCCACCGGGTGTGGCTGCTGTCGCAGGGGAAGATGATCGCCAGCGGTACGCGGGATCAGGTTCTGACGCCGCCCAATCTTGCCCGCGCGTACAACATGTCGTTCCGCAGGCTGGATATTGAGGGCCATAAGATGCTGATTTCGACCGGGCAGGAGTAAGCGTTTCTTGCCTGTGAGCACAATTGCACGCTAAATTACGAAAAGAACAAAAAAAGCAGAGGATTCGTCTGAAAATGCGATTCTGGTTTCTCCTGATGGCCGCACTTTTTCTTGCGGGATGCAGTAGCCATCGTGCACCGCCGCCTAACCCACGGCTTTCAGATTCGATCACCGTCATTGCCAGCCTCAACGATCAGCTGAGCAACTGGCGCGGCACGCCTTATCGCTACGGCGGCATGAGCCGTGGCGGTGTAGATTGCTCCGGCTTCGTTCTGATGACGTTTCGCGACAAGTTTGATTTACAGCTGCCGCGTGAAACGCGTAAACAGGCAGAAATCGGCACGGAAATTGATAAAGACGACCTCCTGCCCGGGGACCTGGTTTTCTTCAAAACCGGATCGGGGGAAAGCGGACTTCATGTGGGCATTTATGATACTGACAACCAGTTCATTCACGCCTCGACGAGCCGCGGCGTGATGCGCTCTTCTCTTGATAATGTTTACTGGCGTAAAAATTTCTGGCAGGCACGACGTATATAATCTTCGTCGTATACCTCTCTTATGACGGCATGGTAGCGAATAACATGCCGTTTTTTCTCAAATAAGATGATTAAAGTTAAATTTACCTAAAATTAGCGAATTCCTCATGTATCTGTTTTATCTAAAACTGGCTATTATTTTGCAACCAGGATAAGATTATTTTAGATTCAGGGAAAAATCTGAAAATTAATACGGAACTAATGAAATTAATCTTATTAAAATCAAGACAGTGGAATTGTGTCGGCAATTGCTCCAGGATGTCCTCTCTCATCTTTAATGCGGGGCGAGTGCAATGATAATTACGCTAGATAATGCTTACCAGTCTGAACTGCTGCTTTTGCCTGCCCGTAATAGCGCAGGGGAGCTTAAAGGTTTAGAAATTCTGGTTAACTTTACTGGCGTCGACAGCGATGTGCGGATCCCCACTGAGCTTGTTATCCCACGACTTTCAGCGGCTGAAGAGTTAGCGCTGTTTAACGAAAAACTGCAATTGCTTGATACCTGCAAACTGTTTTTTATTCAGCATCAGTTAATTGCATGGATCAATATTACCCCTGCAATAGTTGAATTTTTATTAAGTAATGGAAACGCTGTTTCAATTCTTGAGCGTTATCCGTTTCTTGAGTTTACTGTTAATGAGAATTATCCAGGTTTAAATAACGGAAAGGACGATCTTCAGCTGGCGAGAATGGCAATCCATTTCCCATTGGTGCTGGCAAACTTTGGTGCAGGCGCTGCATCGCTCAAAGCGGTGTATGATGGATTATTTAAACGGGTTATTCTCGATAAAGGCTTCATTCAGCAGCGTGCTTCAGAGCTCTCTTTTGAGCCATTTATGCGCGCCATCCTCTGGCAAATCACGCCGCACTGCCAGTCTGTGATTGTCTCGGGCATTGACGACCACGGTCTGTTGCAGCGCGTGTTGTCCTTTAATTTTGGCGCCATGCAGGGAACACTCTGGCCTGCCGTCTCGGCGGAACACGTCACTACGCTGGTTCAGCAGCGATAACCCTTGCTTTCGCCCGTGTTTAAGTCCGGGTAAACCCTCTACACTAAAAGCAGGAGGACTTATGACCCTGTCTTTTACTGCTCACTGGCATGACGAGTTGCCGGGATTTTATACCGCACTCAAACCCACACCGTTACAAAATTCACGCCTTATCTGGCATAACGATCGGCTGGCAGAAGAGCTGGCCATTCCGCCTGAGCTGTTTCAGCGTTCAGGAAGCGCTGGCGTCTGGGGAGGCGAAACGCTTCTCGCCGGTATGCAACCCCTTGCTCAGGTCTATAGCGGGCATCAGTTTGGCGTCTGGGCTGGGCAACTGGGCGACGGCAGGGGGATCCTGCTCGGTGAACAACAGCTTCCCAACGGGGAGACGGTTGACTGGCACCTGAAAGGTGCGGGCCTGACGCCCTATTCGCGGATGGGCGACGGGCGTGCGGTTCTGCGTTCAACGATTCGCGAATGCCTGGGCTCCGAAGCGATGCATGCCCTCGGTATCCCCACCACCCGTGCGCTGTCGATCGTGACCAGCGACACGCCGGTTGCGCGCGAAACCGTGGAAAAGGGCGCAATGCTGATGCGCATTGCGCAAAGCCATTTGCGCTTCGGTCATTTTGAACACTTTTACTATCGCCGCGAGCCGGACAAGGTGCGCCAGCTGGCTGACTTTGCCATTCGTCACCACTGGGCGCAGTTGCAGGACGACGCGGATAAATACGTTCTCTGGTTCAGGGACGTGGTGGCCCGTACCGCAGCCCTGATTGCTCGCTGGCAAACGGTAGGTTTTGCCCATGGCGTCATGAATACGGACAACATGTCGCTTCTCGGGTTGACCTTTGACTACGGCCCGTTTGGTTTCCTGGATGATTATCAGCCAGGGTACATCTGTAACCACTCCGACTATCAGGGGCGCTACAGTTTTGACAATCAGCCCGCGGTGGGCCTGTGGAACCTGCAGCGGCTTGCGCAAACCCTGTCGCCGTTCATCGACGTTGATGCCCTCAATGATGCGCTCGACAGCTATCAGGCGATCTTACTGCGAGAGTATGGCTCGCTGATGCGCAACAAGCTGGGGCTAGTCACGCAGGAGAAGGGCGATAACGACATCCTCAATGGCCTGTTTGTCCTGATGGCGCGCGAGGGCAGCGATTACACGCGCACCTTCCGGATGCTGGGCCAGACGGAGCAGCACAGTGCCGCCTCGCCGCTGCGCGATGAGTTTATTGACAGACAGGCGTTTGACGACTGGTTTGCATCGTACCGCACGCGGCTGCAGCAGGAGCAGGTGGATGATGCGACCCGCCAGGCGCAGATGAACGCTACGAACCCGGCGATGGTGTTGCGCAACTGGCTGGCGCAGCGGGCGATTGAGCAGGCCGAGCAGGGCGAGTACGACGAGTTACACCGTCTGCACGTGGCGTTGCGCACGCCGTTTGCCGACCGGGATGATGATTACGTCAGCCGCCCGCCTGAGTGGGGCAAGCGGCTGGAGGTCAGTTGCTCAAGCTAGTGTCTGGCCGGAGTCGGCGTCGTCAGAATCCGGACCGGTCAGGGGGCGAGAAACACCTGCGGCACGGGGTGAGCCGGATGCCTGCCGACGTGAACCTGTGCGCCGTACCAGCGCGCCAGCACATCGGCCTGCAACACGGTTTCCGGCTCTCCCTGGGACACGATCCGGCCGCTGTGCAGGAGCAGGATGCGATCCGCCCACAGCGCTGCCAGGTTGAGGTCGTGCAGCACCGCGCACACGTGCAGATGTCCCCGGCTGGTCAGGGATTTCAGCAGGCGCAGCAGATGCTGCTGGTGATAGAGATCCAGCGCGGACGTCGGTTCATCAAGAAACAGCCAGCCGCGCGGCGCCCCGTCGCACCAGAGCTGAGCCAGCGCGCGGGCGAGCTGAACGCGCTGCTGCTCGCCGCCGGAGAGCGCGGCAAACTGCCTGCCCGCCAGCGGTAAACAACCGGTGATGGCCATCACCTCCTCGATCACCGACGCTTCTGGCGTGCGGGTCCAGGGCGCACGCCCCATACCGACCACCGCCTCAACCGGCCAGTCAAATCCGAGCTGCGTGCTCTGGCGCATCACCGCCCGGTAGCGGGAGAGCCTTTCCGGCTGCCAGGCCGCAAGCGGTGTGCCCGCCAGGCTGCACCGTCCCCCAGCAGGTTTAAGATAGCCGGTAAGCAGCCGCAACAGCGTCGATTTCCCGGCACCGTTGGGGCCAATCAACGCCACCAGCTCGCTCTGAGATAAGGTCAGCGACACGTCGTTAATCAGCGTGCGTTGCCCGGCGCGAAAAACAAGGTTTTCTGCACAATAGCGTTCAGCCATGCGCACCTCCACGACGAAAGATCAGCCACAGGAACCACGGCGCGCCGAGAAGGCTGGTCAATAAGCCAACCGGCATTTCCGCCGGAGCGACCACGCTGCGCGCCAGCGTGTCGGCCACCAGCAGGAGCAGCGCACCGGCCAGCACCGAGCCGGGGAGCGTGGCCCGGTGGTCGGCTCCCAGCCACATCCGCACCAGGTGCGGCACCACCAGGCCGACAAAACCGATCACGCCGCTGACCGCAACGGCGGCAGCCACCAGCAGGGCGCTGCACAGCAACAGGATCCGCTGCACGGCGGCCACCTCCACGCCGAGATAGTGCGCCTCTTCGTCGCCCAGCTGCAGCAGGTTGAGGGGCCCTGCCAGGCGCCAGATAATCAGTACGGTGGGGATCATCAGCGACGCGACGGCCAGCAGCGTCGACCACTGGGCCTGGCCGAGGCTGCCCATTCCCCAGAGTGAAAGCTGGCGAAGCTGGGCATCATTGCTGAGCCATGACAGCACGCCGACGGCCGCACCGCACAGGGCGTTGATGGCAATGCCCACCAGCAGCAGGCGCGACAGGGAAGCGTCACGCTGACGGCTGAGCAGGAAAATCACGAAGGTGGCGGCCAGCGCGCCGAGAAACGCCGCCAGCATCGGGGCATACAGCATCACCAGTGCAGGCAGCGAGAGCGGAAGCACCACCCACAGCGCGACGGCAAGTGCCGCGCCGCTGCTGATGCCGAGCAGGCCCGGGTCCGCCAGCGGGTTGCGGAATAGCCCCTGCATCACGCAGCCCGCGAGCGCCAGTGAACCGCCGATCGCCAGCGCCAGCAGCACGCGTGGCAGGCGGATCGTCAGCCAGATCTGACGCAGGGACTCGTCGGTGCCGTTCCAAAGCAGGCTGACTGGCAGGCGCAGCGCGCCAATACCGCTGGCCGTCAGCGTCGTGACGACCAGCAGCGCGGCCAGCATCCACAATGACAGGGCGACTCGCCGGGACATCAGGGCAGTTGCTCCGCTTTGGTACGCAGCTGCCGGATGGCTTCCGGCGTTCGCACGCTAAAGCCCAGCAGCGCCATATCATCCATCGCCAGCACCTGCTTATTACGTCCTGCCGGGGTTTGCGCCAGCCCGGGCAGCGTCCACAGATTCGCTTCCCCGCCCAGGGCGTTGATGCCGTCCTGCGAAATCACCACCAGATCGGGCCGGCTGGCAATCACCCCTTCCTGAGACAGCGGCTGATAGCGGGTGAACCCCTGCATCGCATTCTGCAGCCCCGCCGCGCGAATGGCCGCGTCCGCGCCGGTCTGTTGTCCGGCAGCCATCGCGGTCATCCCGCCGTGGTTGAGAATAAACAGCACCCGCTTGTTGAGCGGCGATGTGGGCAGGGTTGACAGCGCCTGACGCAGCTTGCCGCGCAGGGCTTCCCCCTCGGCCTCCCGGTGCGTCGCTTCCGCCACGATCCGCACTTTTTCGTCGATGACGCTCAAATCGTTAGCGGCTGGAACCGCGATAACCCGGACGTGGCTTTGCTCAACCTGCTTTAGCGCCAGGGAGGGCTGCGCCTGGGCGCTGGCCAGCACCAGCGTGGGGCGCATGGACAAGATCCCTTCCGCGTTGAGCTGGCGCAGATAGCCCACGTCCGGCAGCACGTTCGCCGCCTGCGGCCACTGGCTGGTGCTGTCGCGCGCCACCAGGGAAGACGACGCACCGAGGGCGTAGACAATCTCGGTGACGTCGCCGCCGAGCGTGATGATTTTCTCCTGCGGCGCAGCAAACGCCATCAGGGGCAGGGCGCTGAACAGGACAAGCCACCGTTTCATGCGGCCAGCCCTTTCGCCGTCAGGGCGTCTATCTGGCTGCGCCACTGGCTTTGCTCCGGCTCGCCTTCGGTGCGCTGGCCGTACAGCTGGGCGATTTGCGT
The DNA here is from genome assembly GCF_019584525.1 of Enterobacter sp. EC_50. Taxonomy (NCBI): domain Bacteria; kingdom Pseudomonadati; phylum Pseudomonadota; class Gammaproteobacteria; order Enterobacterales; family Enterobacteriaceae; genus Enterobacter; species Enterobacter sp. EC_50. The sequence goes on from NZ_VDAF01000019.1 coordinate 82,837, forward strand.
CCCGTCGGCGGCAAACAGCTCCAGGCTGGTGACGTGCCCGTCAGCGGTTGGTTTGCGCGTGACCCACGTCTCCGCAATGGCGTCTTCAAGCAGGTGCAGGGTAAAGGTTGAGTTGAAGATGTTCAGCCAGCCTTTCATCGGCGCCAGCTTTTCCACCACGCCGGTGAAAATCTGTACGCAGCCGCGGTTGCCGACGAAGACCATGATTTCATTGCCGTCCCGGCGCGCCGTCTCCAGCAGTTGCGCCAGCGCGCTGTTCTCTACCCGACAGGCCAGATCGTCCCCCACCAGGCGAAACGCCTGCTGGCGGCTGAGGTTATGGCGTTTGAGGAGGCTGAAGAACTGGTGCACGTCGGTCATGGCGCGCCACTCTTTATCCACGAGGTCGGCTTGCGCATTTTCCGCGTGAGCAGGCGCGTCGGGCGCCTTCAACGCCAGCGGTGGATTATCGGCAAAGATAAAACGGGTCAGCACGTCGCCCCAGGCGGAAACGTCGGTGTTATCCGTGGCGTAGACCTTCAGCAGGGCATCGCCCTGGTGGTCGAAGAACTGAATGCTCTGCCGCTCGCCGCGGGCGGTGGCTTCACTGATGTGAAACGCGCTTGCCCACTGGTTGAGGAACAGGCGTAGATCTAGCGCGCGCGGGTTCAGCACCAGCCCGGCATGGCCGTTCAGGTGCTGGTTGGTGAAGCTTCCGACCTGCTCGTGAACGGCGTAGTCGTTGCGGCAGATGCATTTGGTTTCGCCCACCGCCTCCAGCGCGCCCAGGATCTCGCGGATCTCACCGCGCAGTCGCCAGGCGTCGTGACCCACGCGGGCAAAGGTCAACTCTGCTTCGCTGATATTCATTAACCCTGCGATGTCGCGTGCGTACTTACCCGGATTGTCTTCTTTCAGCTCAAGCCAGCGCGTGTAGTGATTCATTTTCTTATCCTTCTGAAGAGTTGCCCCGACGGGAATTACCACTGATAGCTTACGAAAATCTTGCCGTTACGGCCGTCCTGCGGAATGCCCTGAGGTGACCAGTATTCTTTGTCAAAGGCGTTGCCGAGCACCAGCGTCGTGGTCACGCCTTTGAGCTGCTCCTGGCCCTTATAGCTGACGTAGAAGTCATTGACCGCGTAGCCCGGCTGCTTGCTGTAGCTGCTGCTGATATGCGTTGAGCGATCGACAAAGGTGCCAATCCAGCCGACGGAAAAACCGCTCTGCGCCACCGGAATGTCCAGCTTGCTGGTGACGGTATCCGGGTTGATGCTGGAGATGTACTCGCCCGTATCGGTGTCTTTCCCGCGCGTGCGGTTATAGGCCAGGTCGAGGTTGAAGAGGTCGGCAGAGTATTTTGCCATCATGTCCCAGCCCCAGATTTTGGCGTTCGGAACGTTATAAGACATGGTGGTCGCGGCGGCAAAATTGACGGTGGTGGAGATATAGTCTTTAGCTTTGGTATCGAAATAGCTGGCTTTAAACTCCAGCGCATCGTTGGCAAGCAGCAGATCGTCAAAGCGCAGACCGAACCCAAACTCCTGCGTTTCGTTGGTTTCCGGGCGCAGGTTCGGGTTTGGCACCCAGTAGTTGGTATAGAAGCGGCCAATAGAGAAGTGTTTGGCGTCGTTGTACATCTCGCCCATGGTGGGCGCGCGGAACGCCTGCGCGTATGAGCCAAACAGCATCAGCCAGTCGGTCGGGCTGACGGTCAACCCGGCGCGGGAGGACCATTTATCGGCATCCACGTCGTCGTAGCCATTACTGCTGCCGCGGTAGTTGTCATAGCGCGTACCGCCCAGCAGGGTGACCGGCAGATCGCGCAGGGTGATTTCATCCTGCAGCCAGCCGGAGCTGAAGTCGATTTTCGCCTCCGGGAAGCCGGTGGTCGCGCCGCCCGGATGCTGCTCCTGACGGTAGTATTCCCCACCGTAGGTCAGCAGATGTGCTGCTAAAGTGTCGCTGAACAGGCGGGTGCGGTTTTCCACCTTGCCGCCTTTGGTGGTCTGTTTGCGGAACTCACCGCTGTTGTCGATATTCTGGGCATTAATGCGCGCTTCGGACCAGTAGACCTTCGCGTCGGCGTTCAGCCAGTCGTTACCTTCCGGGGCGATGCGGTAGCCCACCTGCGCGTCACGCTGGATGGTGGAGCGATCGGTCATCGGGTTACTGCTGTCCGTCCCCGTGGTTTGCGGGTTTTTTGGTTCCTGCGCATCGTTGTTGTAGTAGCGCAGGGTGCCGCTCAGGGTCTGGGCCGGGTCGATTTTCCAGCTGCCTTTCGCCAGCATGTTATTGATGGATTCGTCGTTAGGGGCGGTTGCTCCGTCGCTCTGGCGAATATCACCGCGATCCCGGCTGGACCAGGCCACCAGACCGTCCAGCGTGTCGGTGCGGCCGTAGGCGCTGGCCCCCATGCCGAGACTGTGATCGCCCGTCGCGCCCGTCCCAAACACGCGGTAGCCGCTTTTTTTACCCGTTTCCAGCAGGTCTTTTGCATCGACGGTGTCATAGGAAATCACGCCGCCCAGCGCGCCGCTGCCGTACAGCAGGGCCGACGGGCCGCGAACCACTTCGATACGTTTAATCAGCGCCGGATCGAGGAACGTGCTGTTCAGGTGGCCGGTGTCGGTGCCTTGACGCACGCCGTCAACCAGCACCAGCACGCCGCGACGATCGTAGCCGCGCAGGTTCACATCCTGCCCGTTGGTGCGCCCGGTTCCGTCCAGCATCAGGCCGGGAACGTTACGCAGCATATCGGCCGCCGAGCTGGCGGTTTGTTTCTCCGGGGCGGTGGCATCAATCACGCTCACCATCATGGGGGCTTCAAAGGCGCTGCGGGCGTTGCCCGTGGCGGTGACGGTCATTTCATCTGCGGCAGCAAACGCGACGCCCGGCAGGGTGCTGACAATCGCCAGCGCCAGAAGTGACGGGCGTAAAGACGCGGAAGGCAGGTGTGGCATAGCAACTCTCCATAAAGAATCGAAAGCGCTGGCTGCCTGGGGATCACCTGGGTGGCTGGCGAAGTTTTTGGTTTATTTTGTGAGGATCAGTTTTCCGGCATGGGTCTGGCGCAGCAGATAGCGCTGGCCGTCATGCTCGATAATGACCCGCCCCGCATCGCCGAGCAGGGTTTTGCTGTCAATCCGACGCTCGGTAGGGGCTGGTGCTGTGTCTGTTTTTGCTGGCGTTGCCGCGCTGTTATCCGTACGTGACATAATGTTTATAAATAACAATCAATGTAACAATGATAATCATTATCAATAAACTGCAAATTTACGGCAAGCGTTTTTGTGAAAAAAGGGTGAGAGGATCAATATTGTGCAATCAAAAGCCCGGTGGCGACTTCGCCTTACCGGGCCTACAACGGCACGAATCGTAGGCCGGGTAAGCGCAGCGCCACCCGGCAGGATGTTAAAAGCGCGTGTCCACGGCTGCTGCGAGTTTCTCCAGCAGCAGCTCGCTGTCTTCCCAGCTCAGGCACGGGTCGGTGATCGACTGGCCGTATACCATCTGCTGGCCAGCAACGATTTTCTGCGTGCCTTCTTTGATAAAGCTCTCCGCCATAATCCCTGCAACGGCGGTTGAACCGCTGCGGATCTGCTGGCAGATCTCATCGCAGACGTCCAGCTGGCGGCGATGCTGCTTCTGGCAGTTGCCGTGGCTGAAGTCCACCACCAGATGTTCCGGCAGGTCGAATTCCGCCAGCGTTTCACAGGCCGCCGCAATATCTTGTGCATGGTAATTGGGCTTCTTCCCGCCGCGCATGATGATGTGCCCGTACGGGTTACCGCTGGTCTGGTAGATGGTCATGTGACCGCTCTTGTCCGGCGACAGGAACATGTGGCTGGCACGGGCCGCGCGGATGGCATCAACCGCAATACGGGTATTGCCATCGGTCCCGTTTTTAAAGCCGACCGGACAGGAGAGGGCGGAGGCCATCTCGCGGTGGATTTGGCTCTCGGTGGTGCGTGCGCCAATCGCGCCCCAGCTGATCAGATCGGCGATAAACTGCCCGGTCACCATATCGAGAAACTCGGTGGCGGTCGGCACGCCCAGCTCGTTGACCTGCAAAAGCAGCTTCCGCGCCAGCTCGATGCCGTGGTTCACGCGATAGCTGCCGTTAAGGTCAGGGTCGGAAATCAGCCCTTTCCAGCCCACCACGGTACGCGGTTTTTCAAAGTAGGTTCGCATCACAATCTCAAGGCGGTGCTGGTACTTATCCCGCAGGCTCTGAAGCCGTTTTGCATAATCCATCGCGGCATCCAGATCGTGGATGGAGCAGGGACCAATCACCACCAGAAGACGCTTGTCTTCACCATTAAGTATTTTTTCAATGCGGCGGCGGGAGGCCGTCACGTGTTCCGCAACGGCAGCGGAAACAGGATGCCGCTGGGCCAGTTCAGCCGGCGTGACCAGGCTGTCAATGCGCGCAGTGCGGAGTTCATCGGTTTTATTCATGGAATGTCTCAGAAAATTTTTGCTTCATCGGCAGACTACCGGGAAGTGATGGGCATCACCTTAAACCAATCCCTGCTGATTTCAAGTTCGGGGCGACATAGCCCCGTGGTTGCCGATGATGATACCTGAATCTGAGCTAATGTACTAGCATATTAGTACATGCGGCGATTAAGCCCCATGATGTCGAGAATTTTGGTGGCAATTTCCTCCACAGAGTAGTTGGTGCTGTTCAGCCACGGGATCTGATTTTTGCGGTACAGGGCTTCCACTTCGGAGACCTCCATCCGGCACTGGCGCATGGAGGCGTAGCGGCTGTTCTCGCGGCGCTCTTCGCGGATGGCGGCAAGGCGCTCCGGATTGATGGTCAGCCCGAACAGCTTGTGCTGCAGCGGCTTCAGGGCGGCGGGCAGCACCAGGTTATCCATATCGTCAGCGATGAACGGGTAGTTGGCGGCGCGAATGCCGAACTGCATCGCCAGGTAGAGGCTGGTCGGCGTTTTGCCGCAGCGCGACACGCCAAGCAGGATCACCTGCGCCTGGTCGAGATTACGCAGCGAGATGCCGTCGTCGTGCGCGAGGGTATAGTCAATGGCGGCGATACGGGCATCGTACTTGGTCAAGTTGCCGGGGTTCAGCCCGTGGGTACGGTGGGCGATAGGCGTTGGGTCGAGCTTCAACTCGCTCTGCAGCGGAGCCACCAGCGCCTGCACGATATCCTGGCAGAAGCCTTCACTCTGCAGAATGATGGCGCGGATCTCGGGGATCACGATGGAGTAGAACACCAGCGGACGGACGCCGGTCTGCTGGTAAATGGCGTCGATCTGGTCCTTCACCGCTTTGGCGCGGCTCTCATTTTCGACAAACGGCAGCGTAATGCTGTTGATCGATACGGGAAACTGCGACATCACCGCGTGGCCCAGCACCTCGGCGGTGATCGCCGTACCATCAGAAATATAAAAAACGTGACGATCGACAGCACTATCCATTTTACCCACCCTGAATATCAGACGTAATTGTCTGAAAGCATAAATTAAAAAAGTAATTTACACAGCAAAGAACTTATCCTAATTATGAATGAAACGCTGTTTTTGATTTTCCTGAAAAGTGGATTTCATTTTTCAAATAGCGACTTTATTTTTGGGGTTTCTGGCTGAATATAGAGGAATCATCGGGTTAATCGTTGATGGGAAAGTATCCGAAAAGTTGAAAATTTAAATTGCTTACACGATTCACCGTTTTTTTAGCGGAAATAATTATGCCAGTATAAATACGTAGTCAGGTGTTTCTTACTCCGATCAAATATCACAAAAGGATTGTTTCGATGTCCAACAATGGCTCGTCACCGCTGGTGCTTTGGTATAACCAACTCGGCATGAATGATGTAGACAGAGTTGGGGGCAAAAATGCCTCCCTGGGTGAAATGATTACAAACCTGTCGGGTATGGGTGTCTCCGTACCGAACGGGTTTGCCACCACCGCCGATGCCTTTAACCTGTTTTTAGACCAGAGCGGTGTTAACCAGCGCATTTACGACCTGCTGGATAAAACGGATATTGATGACGTGACCGAGCTTGCCAAAGCCGGGGCGCAGATCCGCCAGTGGATCATCGACACACCTTTCCAGCCGGAACTGGAAAAAGCCATTCACGACGCGTACAACCAGCTCTCCGCTGACGACGCGCAGGCCTCCTTTGCTGTGCGCTCTTCAGCCACCGCAGAAGACATGCCGGACGCCTCGTTTGCCGGGCAGCAGGAAACCTTCCTGAACGTCCAGGGTTACGATGCGGTGCTGGTGGCGGTGAAGCACGTGTTTGCTTCCCTGTTCAACGACCGCGCCATCTCCTATCGCGTGCACCAGGGCTACGACCATCGCGGCGTGGCGCTCTCCGCTGGCGTACAGCGCATGGTGCGCTCGGACGTGGGCTCATCCGGCGTGATGTTCTCCATTGATACCGAATCCGGCTTCGACCAGGTGGTGTTCATCACCTCCGCGTGGGGTCTGGGTGAGATGGTTGTGCAGGGTGCGGTAAACCCTGACGAATTCTACGTTCACAAGCCTACGCTGGCCGCTGGCCGTCCGGCGGTGGTGCGCCGCACCATGGGCTCGAAAAAAATCCGCATGATCTATGCCCCGACCCAGGAGCATGGCAAGCAGGTTAAAATTGAAGACGTACCGCAGGAGCAGCGCGACCGCTTCTCCCTGACCGACGCCGAAGTGCAGGAGCTGGCGAAGCAGGCGGTGCAGATTGAAAAACACTACGGCCGTCCGATGGATATCGAATGGGCGAAAGACGGGAACACCGGCAAGCTGTTTATCGTGCAGGCGCGCCCGGAAACCGTCCGCTCACGCGGCCAGGTGATGGAGCGTTACACGCTGCACGCCCAGGGCAAAATCGTGGCGGAAGGCCGTGCCATCGGTCACCGCATCGGTGCCGGTCCGGTGAAGGTGATCCACGACATCAGCGAGATGAACCGTATTGAGCCGGGCGACGTGCTGGTGACCGACATGACCGACCCGGACTGGGAACCGATCATGAAGAAAGCGGCGGCTATCGTCACCAACCGCGGCGGCCGTACCTGTCACGCGGCGATCATCGCCCGCGAGCTGGGGATTCCTGCGGTTGTCGGCTGCGGTGACGCCACCGAACGCATGAAGGACGGACAGAACGTGACCGTCTCCTGTGCCGAAGGCGATACCGGCTACGTGTATGCCGATATCCTCGACTTCAGCGTGAAGAGCTCCAGCGTGGATACCATGCCGGACCTGCCGCTGAAGATCATGATGAACGTCGGTAACCCGGACCGCGCGTTTGACTTCGCCTGCCTGCCGAACGAAGGCGTAGGCCTGGCGCGTCTGGAATTTATCATCAACCGTATGATCGGCGTTCACCCGCGTGCGCTGCTGGAGTTTGACGACCAGGAGCCGAAGCTGCAGAACGAAATCCGCGAGATGATGAAAGGCTACGACTCGCCGAAAGAGTTCTACGTCGGCCGTCTGACCGAAGGGATCGCCACGCTGGGTGCCGCTTTCTATCCGAAACGCGTGATTGTGCGCCTGTCTGACTTTAAGTCTAACGAATACGCCAACCTGGTCGGCGGCGAGCGCTACGAGCCGGAAGAAGAGAACCCGATGCTGGGCTTCCGCGGGGCCGGACGCTACGTGTCCGACAGCTTCCGCGACTGCTTCGCGCTGGAATGTGAGGCGGTGAAGCGCGTGCGCAACGACATGGGGCTGACCAACGTCGAAATCATGATCCCGTTTGTGCGTACCGTGGATCAGGCGAAAGCGGTGGTGGACGAGCTGGCGCGTCAGGGTTTGAAGCGCGGCGAGAACGGGCTGAAGATCATCATGATGTGCGAAATCCCGTCCAACGCCCTGCTGGCCGAGCAGTTCCTGGAGCACTTCGACGGCTTCTCTATCGGCTCGAACGACATGACGCAGCTGACGCTGGGTCTGGACCGCGACTCCGGCGTGGTCTCCGAGCTGTTCGACGAGCGCAACGAGGCGGTGAAAGCATTGCTCTCCTTGTCCATCCGCGCGGCGAAGAAGCAGGGCAAATACGTCGGGATTTGTGGTCAGGGGCCATCCGACCATGAAGACTTTGCCGCCTGGCTGATGGAGGAGGGGATCGATAGCCTGTCCCTGAACCCGGACACCGTGGTGCAAACCTGGCTGAGCCTGGCGGAACTGAACAAGTAACGCCACGCTGACCCGAAAAGGCGAGGATATTATTCCTCGCCTTTTTTATTTCCGCCCGAATATGCTCCCCATCACAAATAAAGTAAAAAACTAAATATCATAATTTGCCTGTCAATTTAGACAATTGTTAGCGCGCAAACCGTTGCTAATACTTGAGCCTTACATGCGCATTTCCCTTCAGATGATGCGCAACTGGTTGAAATACGTTTTAACCTGATAAAAAGGCAAATAACAATGACACTCTCCTCTGTATTGCGTACCAAAGATAAAATAGGTTATGGCTTAGGTGATATGGCCAGCGCGCTGGTCTGGCAAACGGCAACGTTATTTCTCGCCTATTTCTATACGGACGTTTTTGGGCTGCCCGCCGCAATCATGGGCACCATGTTTTTAGTGGTGCGCGTGGTCGATGCGTTTGTCGACCCGTGCATTGGCGCGCTGGTGGATCGCACTCAAACGCGCCACGGCCGTTTCCGTCCTTGGCTGCTGTGGTTTGCCATTCCGTTTGGCGTAAGCTGCCTCATCACCTTCTATGTACCGGACGTGGGGCCGACGGCGAAAATCGTTTATGCCTGCCTGACCTACGCGATCTTAAGCCTGATTTACTCCGCGATTAACGTGCCTTACTGCGCTATGCCCGGTGCGCTGACGCTGGATCCCCGCGAGCGTCACTCCCTGCAGTCGTGGCGCTTTGGCCTGTCGTTTATCGGCGGGTTGATTGTGACGGTGATTGCCCTGCCGCTGGTCTCACTGTTAGGCCAGGGCAACGTGCAGAAAGGCTATTTCTACGCCATGAGCCTGATGGGGCTGCTGGGCATTGTGCTGTTTTTCTGCTGCTTCCTGATGACCCGCGAGCGTTATTCTCCGCGCAGTGATACTTCCGGCTCGATGCTCACCGATTTAAAACTGCTGGCCGGAAACAGCCAGTGGCGCATAGTGTTCCTGTTTAATATTTTGCTGTTAACGGCGGTGGTAACGCGCGGTTCCGCCACGATGTATTACGTGAACTACGTGCTGTTGCGACCGGAGCTGGTTTTTGCCTTTATTGTTTCCGGAATGGTCGCCTCCTTAAGCGGCGCACTATTATCTGAACGGCTGCTGGGGAAATTTGACCGAGTCCGCGCCTATCAGTGGACCATTATTTCCTTCGTCATTTTCGGGGCGCTGATTTTCTTCCTGCCGCCTTCGCAGGTGTGGCTGATTTTTGGCCTCAACATTGTCTTTAGCTTTGTGCAAAACCTCACCACGCCGCTGCAGTGGACCATGTTCTCCGATGTGGTCGACTACGAAGAGCATCGCAGCGGCCGCCGCCTGGACGGGCTGGTTTTCTCTACCGCGCTGTTTGCCATCAAATTTGGGCTGGCGCTGGGTGGGGCGGTCGTCGGCTGGGTGCTTGGCATGGTGGATTACGCCCCGGGACAGGCAGCCCAGGCGCCGCACGTGCTCTCTACGATCAACGCCCTGTTCACCCTTATCCCTTGCGCGCTGTTCCTCTGCATGGTCGCGCTGCTTTCAATCTACAAGCTTAACAGTCGGCTGGTGGATTCCATCGCCCGGGAGCTGGCCAGCAAGCGTGAGGTGAGACCCGAAGCAGGGCCGCTCAGCCCGGCAACCCCTTCCGCACTACAGGAGTAAAACATGACAGCTATCTATAAGGACGCGGGACGTCCCGTGCACGAGCGCGTCGCCGATTTACTGGCGCGTATGACCCCGGAAGAGAAGTTCGCCCAGATGCATGCGTACTGGCTGATCCTCGATGAAAACGGCAACCACCGCGAGCGCAGCGACCTCAGCGACGAATTCGCCGGCGTGAGCGAGCAGGCTGCACTGAGCGAACGGCTGAAGCTGGGCGTCGGGCAGATCACCCGTCCGCTGGGTACCCATATCGTTGACGCGAAAACCGGCGTGCGCGCCGCTAACCGCCTGCAGCGCTTGATGATGGAGGAGACGCGACTCGGCATTCCGGCCCTGTTCCATGAAGAGTGCCTGGTGGGGCTGCTGTGCAAAGACGCCACGCTGTTCCCGTCGTCGCTGAACTACGGTTCGACCTGGGATCCGGAACTGGTGCAGCGCGCGGCAGAGCAGATTGGCAAAGAGGCGCGATCCGTCGGCTGCCAGCAGGGGCTGGCGCCGGTGCTGGACGTTTCCCGCGACGTGCGCTGGGGGCGAACCGAAGAGACCTTCGGGGAAGATCCCTGGCTGGTGGGCGTGATGGCAACCGCCTACGTGAACGGGTTACAGGGCGACAAGCGCGATCTGCTGGCGACGCTCAAGCACTACGTGGGCCACTCGTTCAGCGAAGGGGCGCGCAACCATGCGCCGGTACATCTGGGCTTTAGCGAACTGAATGACACCTTCCTGCTGCCGTTTGAAATGGCGGTGAAGCTGGCAAACGCCGGTTCGGTCATGCCCGCCTACCACGATATCGATAACCAGCCGGGGCACAGCGACAGCTTCCTGCTGACCACCGTCCTGCGCGAACAGTGGGGCTTCGACGGCATTATTGTGGCGGACTACGGCGGCGTCAGCCTGCTGCACCAGCATCACGGCATTTCCCACGATGCGGCCGAATCCGCCGCGCTGGCCTTCAACGCCGGGCTGGACGTTGAGCTGCCGAAAGATGACTGCGCACGCCATCTGACGGACGCCGTTGAGCGCGGGCTGATCTCTATGGCGAAAGTGGATGAGATTGTGGGCCGTGTGCTGACCGAAAAATTCCGTCTCGGCCTGTTTGAGAACCCGTATGCCGATGAAAACGGTATCGTTCTGCAAAATGAGACGACCCTACAGGTGGCGCGGGAGGTGGCGACAAAATCGATCACGCTGCTGGAAAACAACGGCATTCTGCCGCTAAATGGTAAGCCCCGCGTGGCGCTGGTGGGACCGACGGCAGACGATCCGCTGGCGTTGCTCAGCGGCTACAGCTTCCCGGTGCATCTGATCATCAGCGATATGGTTGAGGAGACCTCGCAGGTGACGACCCCGCGCGCGGCGCTGGAACACTACCTCGGCGCGTCTCAGGTCCGTTACGCCAAAGGGTGTCACATCATTGAGAAACGGATGGCGGGTGCGCCGGTCTTCCCGGGCGACAGCGGCGGTAAACCGATGCAGCAGTCTCCCGTGTCGCAAAGCACCGCTCTTATCCCCGAGGCGGTCAACGCCGCGCAGGAGAGTGACGTGGTGGTGGCCTGCGTGGGCGATCTCGCCGGGCTGTTCCAGAGCGGTACCGTGGGGGAAGGTTCCGACACCGATTCCCTGAACCTGCCGGGTGTTCAGCAGCAGCTGCTGGAGGCGCTGGTGGCGACGGGCAAGCCGGTGATTGTCGTGATGACCGGCGGGCGTCCTTACACTCTTCAGGGCCTGGAGGACAAGGTGGCCGTGCTGATCGTGGCGTGGGCACCGGGGCAGGAAGGGGGCTGGGCGATTGCGGACGTGTTAACGGGACGGGCAGAGCCGCAGGGCCGTCTGGTGGTGAGCGTGCCGAAAAGCGCCGGGGCCATGCCGTATTACTACAATCACAAGCTCAAAAGCGGGGGCACGCCGTTTGCGTTCCACTTCGGTTCACGTTATCCGTTTGGCTTCGGCCTCGGCTGGACGACGTTTCGCTGGAATGCTGTCCGCGTAGCTGAAAACAGCGTGCCGGTCGACGGCGAGGTGACGCTGAGCGTGGATATTACCAATACCGGAGAGCGCAGCGGCAGCGAGGTGGTGCAGGTTTACGTCAGGGATAAGGTCGCCACCCAGGTGCGGCCGCTTCAGGAGCTGAAGGCCTTCCAGCGCGTCACGCTCTCGCCGGGCGAAACCGCCACGCTCAGCTTTACGCTGCCAGTGGAGATGTTCAACTTCACCCGTCGCAACGGGAAACGCATCGTTGAGCCGGGCGAGTTTGAACTGCAGGTTGGCGCATCGTCGGCGGATATCCGCCAGGTGGTGACGGTCAATGTGACCGGGGAAACGCGGGTGCTGCCTGCCGAGTGGCGGATGCTCAGTACCTGTGAGGTTACGCGCGCGTAGTCAGGATAAAAAAAAGCCCATCGTGGGAGATGGGCAAAATACCCTAATCTATATCTATCCGATAAACTTGTTTATCTATCAATATGTTAGCATCAGGCTGTGCTGTTCCTGTGTGCAACGTGGGTGCAAGAGCGTAGATGTGAAGGGCTATCAATGTGAAAACTATTGTCATTCACCCATGAGCTAGCGAATGCACACCCGTTTCAATGGCTATACGGTTGGCCTCGCCTGTGTTGTTTATCCTTCCGTATGAGCTATTATTAGTGGCTGCAATTAATGCTTAGTAGCTATTAGTAGTATGTATAGCTATTAGTTAATACTTTCCTTTCTGCGTTCTTTTGACCTAAATCGTAATGAACTGCGCGATGTTTAACCATCTAAGCACTCTCTAAGGCGTTCATTCTAGCGCCTAACAATCTATTACAGGTGTTATCTCATCGCGTAAATGGGGTTAATTAGCTGTTAAGACTATTCTTAATCTATCCGTGCTGCACCGTTTATTTACCGTTTTATTATCAATGAGATATGATCTGTTATCGCTGGTTAAACAGATGTAATCAGGCGCTATCACACCCAAAGGTTTTAAGGTATTTGTGCTAAGCATTAATGCTAGCGCTTGCTGTTAGCTATTGACAAGAGCACTATTCAATTCCCGATTGCGGGAAACGACAAATACGAGGATGGGAATATGAAATACAATCTAATTCTGGCTTGCCTTATTGCTAACCAGCTAAATAAGGCTAATGACTTTGCTTTAATAAATCTCGTGCGTGAGCTGATTAAAGATACTCAACCTGACTTCGATAAAGAGTCTGAAATGATTGAATGTGTGCTTTATGCCATGCGGGATGCGGGTATTGTTTGTGCATCGGATGAAGGTGTAGAGGCTATGACAGCAAGCGTGATAGACCTCCTGCATACACCAGCTTAATATTAACTATTAGGGCTAGTAATGATGCTAGCCATTAACTAATAAGGATTGAAGATGGAAAGCGTTAAAGCAGTAATCAAGAAAGCTAACATTAATGTAGCTGTAATGGGTAACAAGGCATTTAAAGATGCTAAAGAAGCTAACCCAAAGCTTCACCATATGAGCGCAGAGGGTAAGGCTTTGCTGTGTTCCTTTGACCAGCGTAAAGCTGAGGCTGTGAAGTTTGCCCCATTCATTAAGGTGAATGATTCAGCAGAACAGGAACCAGCAATTACTAAGAGTGATGTGGTGAAGTGGTTCGAGCAGGAAGGCCTGTCACTGACCATCAATGACTTTAGCAAGATGCTGGAAGGAACCAGAGCAGCAGCAGAACCACGCGCTAAACGTGGTGAAGCTAAAGCGGCTAAAGCTGCTCCAATGTTTCAGGCGGTGGCGCAGCCAGCTACAGAGGGTGTAACCATCACCACCGCACAGCATGAGTTTTTCAATGTGCTGTTAGAACTGGTTAAGCGTGATGCACCAGCTATTTTAACCGCCGCCTATACAGAGATTCAGCGCAGGAAAATAGAAGCAGCACAAGCGCGTATTCTGGCAGAGTTAGAGGCTGAGATGGGCGGCTTAGCTGCGATGATTCCACAGCCAGAACAAGAGGCTAGTAAATGGGAATATGACGCTGAAATCATTGCTAAGGCACAGGCGGCATTAGACAGAGCCACGGCAGGTGAGAAAGTACCAGCTAAAACTATTGCTGTAGCTAAGTTGGTATTAGCAGGAGCGGCTACAGATGATGCACAGCAAGCTTTATTAGGCTAATGAATACTCTGGTAGCCCTGTTAATAATAAAATGAATAGCGGGGCTTACAGAGCGTTTAAAGAGGGGTGTTAAATGGCTGGCAAGAAAGACAGCGTTAAACATTATGTTCACTTCTTAGTAAATGGATGCGCTGGATTTGTAGAGGTAATGGAAGATGGCGCTATGTGGGTTAGGTTTGGTGGTGTGAATCGCCACGGATAATCTAGACACTTCTGAGCCGTTGATAATATAGGTTTTCATATTCAGCCGGTGGCATCTGCTCGCTCGAACCATGCCGACGCTTACTGTTATAAAACATT